>JAFYQM010000044.1 GCA_017547085.1 Oscillibacter sp. | reverse complement strand
GGTAGTAGTCCTTCAGGATGGCAGAGAACATCTGCTGGGGGCTGCGGCAGGTGGAGATGTTCTGCTTAAACTCAGGATATTCGTTCTCCACGAACTTGACCCAGGCGGGGCAGCAGGAGGTCAGCAGAGGCAGCTTCTCACCCTTGCCAATGCGATCCAGGAACTCAGCGGACTCTTCCATGATGGTCAGGTCAGCGGTGTAGGTGGTATCGAAGACTTCGTCGAAGCCCATGCGGTGCAGGGCAGCCACGATCTTACCCATGGAGTTTTCACCCTTGGGCAGGCCGAAAGCCTCAGCCACGGCAACACGGACTGCGGGCGCGATCTGTGCCACCACGCGGGTGTTCTTGTTGCCCAGAGCCTGCCAGACCTCGGTCATGTTGTGACGGATGGTCAGCGCGCCGGTGGGACAGACAACACGGCACTGGCCGCAGGAAACGCAGTTGGTTGCAGCCAGGTCGCGGTTAAAGGCGGGAACCACAGTTGCATCGGTACCGCGGTGAGCAAAGCCCAGAACACCGACGCCCTGAATCTCGTTACAGACACGGACACAGTTACCGCAGAGGATGCACTTGTTGGGATCACGGACGATGGAGGGAGAAGAGAAGTCCACAGGCATGGTCTCTCTGTGATTCTCGAAACGGACAGTATTGATGCCGTGCTGGTATGCCAGCTTCTGCAGGGTGCACTTGCCATGCTTGTCGCAGGTGGTGCAGTCGCGGCAGTGAGCGGCCAGCAGCAGTTCGATGATCAGCTTACGGTGCTTGCGCAGCTTTTCGGTATGGGTGTAAATCACCATGCCGTCGCGGGGCTCTTCAGAGCAGGATGCGAAGCAGCGGCCGCGATCGTCTTCCACAGTACACAGACGGCAGGCGCCGAAGATGGACAGTTCGGGCTGGTAGCACAGAGTGGGAACCTCAATGCCGGCATTGCGGATAATGGTCAAGAGATTTTTTTCATTGGTAAACTCGACCTTTTTACCGTTGATAGTAATAGTACCCATGGTTTCCCCTCCTTATGCTTCGACATAGATGGCATCGAAGGCGCAGTTATCCTTACAGGCTCCGCACTTGATGCACTTGTCGGGATCGATGGTGTAGGGCTTCTTGACAACACCGGAGATGGCGTTGACGGGACAGTTCCGTGCGCACTTGGAGCAGCCCTTACAGAATTCGGGGTTGATCACATAGCGGCGCAGTGCGGTACAGGTCTTGGCACGGCACTTCTTGTCCACGATGTGCTCCACATACTCATCCCGGAAGGTCTTCAGAGTGGAGATAACAGGCAGAGGTGCGGACTTACCCAGGCCGCACAGAGCCATGGTCTTAACCATGGTTGCCAGTTCTTCCAGGGTATCCAGGTCTTCCAGCTTGCCTTCGCCGTTGACGATCCGCTCCAGGATCTCCAGCATACGCTTGGTGCCCTCACGGCAGGGAGTACACTTACCGCAGGATTCCCGCTGGGTAAAGCTCATGAAGAAGCGGGCAACTTCCACCATACAGGTATCCTTGCCCATGACCACCATGCCGCCGGAGCCAACGATGGCGTTGAACTTCTTGACGGAGTCAAAGTCCAGAGGCTCATCCAGGTGCTTCTCAGTCAGACAGCCGCCGGAAGGACCGCCGATCTGAACGGCCTTGAACTCGGCACCGTTCTTCAGACCGCCGCCGATATCGAAGATGATCTCACGCAGGGTGGAACCCATGGGAACTTCGATCAGACCGGTATTCTCAATGGCGCCGGTCAGGGAGAAGGTCTTGCAGCCGGGGCTGCCTGCAGTACCGATGGACTTGAACCAGTCAGCGCCGTCCAGGATGATCTTGGGGACGTTGGCATAGGTTTCGACGTTGTTCAGAACGGTGGGCTTTTCCCACAGACCCTTTTCAACGGTTCTGGGGGGCTTGGTTCTGGGCATACCACGGTTGCCTTCGATGGAGGCAGTCAGAGCGGAGCCTTCGCCGCAGACGAATGCGCCGGCGCCCTTGTTGATATGCAGATGGAAGCTGAAGTCAGTACCCAGGATGTTGTTGCCCAGCAGGCCGCGCTCTTCCAGCTGTGCAATGGCACCCTTCAGACGGGCAACGGACATGGGATACTCAGCTCGGACGTAGATATAGCCGTTTTCAGCCTTGACGGCGTAACCGGCGATCATCATACCTTCGATCAGCTTGAAGGGGTCGCCTTCCATGACGGAGCCGTCCATGAATGCGCCGGGGTCGCCTTCGTCGCCGTTACAGACAACATAGCGCTCCAGCTCCTTCTGACGGGCAACCTGCTTCCACTTCTTGCCGGCAGGGAAACCGCCGCCGCCGCGGCCGCGCAGACCGGACTTGTCAACTTCGTCGATGACGCCGTCACGGCCCAGTTCGAACATAGCCTTCTTCAGAGCCTCAAAGCCGCCGGCTGCCAGATACTCGTCCAGGGACTCGGCATCAAACTTGCCGCAGTTTTCCAGAACGATACGGGTCTGCTTGGCAATGAAGGGGATCTCATCGGGAGAAACATAAGCCTGCTCACCCTTCTTGTACAGCAGGCGCTCAATAATCTCGTCACCCAGGACGCTCTTTTCCAGGATCTCAGCGCAGTCTTCGGGCTGCACCTTGACGTACTGGATCACCTTGCCGTTCTTCTGGATACGGACCAGGGGGCCCAGTTCGCAGAAGCCCTGGCAGCCGGTCTTCTTGACGCCGACGACCTTCTCGT
>JAFYQM010000043.1 GCA_017547085.1 Oscillibacter sp. | reverse complement strand
GTGCCAATATTTTGATCCTGATCCTGCTGACGCTGACACTGGTGGATGTGTATTTCGGCAGAGAGCAGAAAAAGACAGAAAGAGCAATCCTGCTGTGCGAAGCAGCAGCGAAATATCGGAAGAAGCGCCATACCGGGGAAACAGATGAATCCTATCTGGACATTATGCAGAATCTGCAATACCATCTGTTCCAGGAACTGGAAAATCATAATATTCCCTATGTACGGGAGGTCGCCGAGCTTTACGGCGGCTACATTGAGTGCTTTGACACGGCAGAAGGCCGTGAAATAGAGAAGATGCTGCGCAGAGCAGATATTGATATCAAACCCATGATGCTCCGTGGACTGGCGCAAAGAATGGCGCAGCTGGAGCGGAAGCACGAGGCGGTGAATGCCCTTGAGAAAGGTCGCTGGAAGGAAGACAGCGCACTTTGGGCATACCTTGCGAAGAAGGAAAACCTGGATGCGTTTGTGGCGGATGATGCCGAGAAGAATCGGTTGCTGATGATAACGGTAACACGGCTGACGTTGCTGGTAAATGATATTTTGGGCAGCAGCGTTCCAATGTATGCGCCGGGCATAAGGCAATACTGTCCGCAACAGCGGCACACGAGCCTGAAGGTGAAGAAAACCTGTAAATACCTGGCGCAGTTCGTGAATTCTCATGTTGCGGAAAAAGCTTGCGGCTGTAATGCAGATGCCGGTGCGTTTGTGGCAAATTTGCTGCGAGTGGCCCAATCGCTTCGGAGCTTCGGCGACAGACGTATGCAGGAAATGCTGGATGTGCATCTTGCGATGGTATTCTTTGCGAACCACCCTTTGATCGCAGAAGAACTTTCCAAAAAACAATAACTTAAAAAACAGCGGCACTGTGAAATTGCAGTGCCGCTGTTTTTATGCGATATCCGGATTGTTCTTTCGTATGCTTGCCACCAGCTGGTCAACGAATTTCCATACGGGAGGCTCTAACCATTTATCATAGAGAATACACATATACAGTGCCTGATGCCAGTTTTCTACGGGGATAAAGCGTACGTCATCCCGTTCCTGCACGCAGTCCTCCGGCATCACGCAGATGCCCACGCCGACACCTACCAGATCAAGGGCCGCCTGGGCGGTGTTGACGGTGCAAAGAATGTGCTCCTCGGTGGATTCACCGCTGGCCCACTGACCGAAGGTGTTCTCCAGGTCGGAGTTAAAGACGATCTGGGAGGCACAGCTCAGCTGTTGAGGCAGAAGGGTATCACTGTTTGCCAGCGGATGGGTGGCAGGCAGGGCAGCGCAGAAATTACGGCGGCAAAGCTTGCGGAAATGCAGGGTGCGGTCACGGTCGGTGGTGTCCACGATGGCCATATCCAGCTTTTCCTGGCGCACCATGTCCATCAGGTCTTCTGCAGAGCTTTCTGTGAGGCGGAAACGGATGCGGTCATTTTCTTTGATGTAGCTTGCGATCTCTTTGGCAACCGTACCGCTGACAGTGCCGGAAACAACACCGAGACGGATCAGCACCGGCGCACTGACCTTACTGTCACGCAGCGCCATGGAGGCATCGTTCAGCTCCTGCAGCGCCGCATCCACTTTTTCCTGATAATAGCGTCCCTCTTCTGTGAGTCGGATGTTTCTGCCAACCTTCTCAAACAGACGCACACCGCCCAGCTCGTCCTCCAGGTGATGGATGGCGCTGGAGAGGGAGGGCTGGGATATGCCCAACCGGGCAGCTGCCAGAGTGTAATGCTCCACCTGGGCCAAAACGGAGAAATACCGAAGATAGTTATAGTTCATTGTGCGACCTCCACAAATCTATAGATATAAACTATAGATAAAATATCATAACTATATTGGTTTTTGCAAGAGAAATTTGTATAATGGTGAAGGTTTTTGAAAAAACCCCTTTTCCTTCCGGAAACAAGGATTGCTTTCGGGTGAAAGATGTGGTAAAATAACCGATGAAATCATGTCCCTTAAGGAGAGAGCAATCAAATGAGTTTTACATACAAGGGTCTTCGCGCTAAGCTGGACCGACACATTGTTACGGAAGAAGAAGTAAATCGCAACCTGCAGCGGCTGGTGGAGCAGAATCCCCGCATCGCAGAGATCAATGACCGTCCTACCGAGCAGGGCGACGAGATCGTGCTGGATTACGCAGGCTTCTGCGACGGCGAGCAGTTCGCCGGCGGCACCGCCGAGGATCAGACCCTGGTGCTGGGTAGCGGCATGTTCATCCCCGGCTTTGAGGAGCAGCTGCTGGATAAGGTTCCCGGCGAAGAGGTGACTGTGAAGGTTACCTTCCCGGAGCAGTACCACTCCGAGGCACTGGCCGGTAAGGCAGCCGAGTTCCGCTGCAAGATCAAGGCCATCCGTGTCAAGACTCCCTATGAGCTGGACGATACCTTCGCAAGAGAGGTCGGCCGGTGCGAGTCCATGGAGGAAATGCGCAAGAAGATGCAGGAGTCTCTGCAGGCATACGCCGATGAGCGTGGCGAGATGGATCTGCAGGACGGCTTGCTGCGGCAGGCAGCGGAGACACTGGAACTGACCGTCTCCGATAAGATGCTGGCAGATGCTGTGGAAGAGCAACTGCAGAATATGCGTGCCCAGCTGGCACAGCAGGGACTGACCCTGGAAATGTACTGCCAGTTCATGAGCACCACCGAGGATGCTCTCCGTGAGGATCTGCGGCCCCAGGCAGAATTTGCCATCCGCAGCCGTGCTGCCATTGACGAGATCGTGCAGATTGAAGGTCTGACGGCAGACGAGGAAGACATCGGCAAGGCGCTGGCGATCATCGCCCGCCACAACAACATCACCGTAGAACAGCTGAAGGAGCAGTACGATGCAGCTCTGGAGCAAGCGGTGATCAACAGTGTCCTCACCGGCAAGGTGATGCAGCTGATCCGGGCTGCCGCCATTGTCGAGGAATAATACATCAATATTGTGTCCGCCTGGACACCAAACATTAAGGAGGAAAATACTATGGCAATCGTATTTGACGAAAACGGCAAGTATGTGGACGAGAAGGGCCTTGTGAAGCTGGACCCCACTCAGTTCGCTGACTGGCAGATCGCAGAAGAGGCAGAAAAGACTCTTCCCTCTGTTGAGTTCTTCCGTGAGAAGCTGGGCCTGCTGCCCGAGGAGATCATCCCCTACGGCAAGACCCCCAAGATCGACTTCATCAAGGTTATGAACCGTCTGGCTGACAAGCCC
>JAFYQM010000042.1 GCA_017547085.1 Oscillibacter sp. | reverse complement strand
TCATAATTTGAATCTCCGGCAACAATTCCTGTACATGTGTATAGACCCGTTTTGACATGATCATACCCCCTGATGTAGTACTCTAATTTTCCTACATCAGGGGGTGTTTTGTCTATTGTCCGTTTTTACTGGACCTGTTCACTGTTGTGAGTGTCTACTTTCATCTTACAGGTACACCGGAAACTGGTGCGCTGTCTTTTTATCTTGCATTTTCTCTGGGACCGGGCAGGAACTCCTCCCCTGCCGGGATCATTTCCAGACTGCCGGCAGAGAGTTCCGTCAACTTAGGTGCAAACTGCTCCGCACCGCCGGTCGGAAACGCCGCATGCAGTGTGATCTCCGCACCGTACTCCGCATCCCGTACCACGCCGCCGCAGGCAGCGATATCCAGCTTTATGCGTTCAAACAGCGGATAGGTGCAGGGCACGTCCCACAGTGTCCAGAGGCTCATGCGGGCGATCCCCACCGCGTCCAGCGCATCCTTGGCCCCCTTGGTGTAGGCACGGGTCAGGCCGCCCGCTCCCAACAGGATGCCGCCGAAGTACCGCGTTACCACGCAGCACACATTGGTCACATCCTCTCGCTGAAACACATTCAGCATCGGCTGACCGGCAGTGCCTTGCGGCTCGCCGTCGTCGGAGTAGCGCACCACATTTCCCTCTTTTAACAGGTAGCACCAACAGTTATGGCGGGCATCATAGTATTTCTTTTTCATTTCCTCGATGTGTGCTCTGGCCTCCGCTTCCGTCTCCACCCGCCAGATATGGCTGATGAAGCGGGAGCGCTTCTCCACAAACTCACTCTCGCCGTTTTCAAAAGGTACCAGATACTCCGTCATGCCCTTTTCTCCTTTAAAGCAAATACACTTTACACGTTTTGGTATCAAACAGAACTGTCAGAAATATAGGGTTGAACCTGTCCCAATGTTCTGGGACCGCACACAGCCGTTACATCGATGGTCTCGCTATACTCCACCGCTTCGACTTTGGCCTCGCGGTACAGGATATCCAGCAGGCCGCCCTTGTCATAGGGCAGGTGCAGCAGGACACGGCGGGTACCCTTGTCCAGCCGCTTGTCGATCATCTCCATCAATTTCTCCAGTCCTTCACCGGTTCTGGCGGAGATGGAGCAGATATCCTCGCCGTGGGGCAGGATCTCCCCCGCAGGCACAGCATCGGACTTGTTGAACACATCGATACGGGGTAGTTCTCCGGCACCCAACTCAAGGATCAGGCTCTCCACCACCTGCGCCTGCAGCTGCCACTCGGGGTTGGATACGTCAATGACGTGCAGCAGCAAGTCGGCGTATTCCAGTTCCTCCAGCGTGGCCTTGAAGGCCTCTACCAGCTGATGGGGCAGCTTGCGGATAAATCCGACGGTATCGGAGATCACCACATCCAGTGTATCGCTGACGGTCAGCAGGCGGCTGGTGGTATCCAGAGTATCAAACAGGCGGTTGTTGGCGGGAATGCCTGCACCGGTCAGTTTGTTCAGCAGCGTGGACTTGCCCGCATTGGTATAGCCCACGATGGCAACCACGGGAATTTCGTTCTTCCGCCGCTGCTGGCGCTGGGTGCCGCGGACGCGGCGCACATCCTCCAGATCCTCCCGCAGCTTGTCGATCTTGCGGTGGATGTGGCGGCGGTCGGTTTCCAGCTGGGTCTCACCGGGGCCCTTGGAGCCGATAGGCCCCTTGCCGCTGGTACCGGCCTGACGCTCCAGATGGGTCCACATACCGGTCAGACGGGGCAGCAGATATTTATATTGCGCCAGCTCCACCTGCAGACGGCCCTCTCTCGTCTTGGCCCGCTGGGCAAAGATGTCAAGGATCAATCCGCAGCGGTCCAGCACCTGTACACCCAGCGCTTCGGTCAAAACCCGCATCTGGGACGGAGACAGGTCGTTATCAAAAATGACCATGGTGGCCTGATGGTTCTGGCAGAATTCCTTCACTTCCTCCACCTTGCCCTCGCCGATGAAGCTGCGAGGATCGGGAGAGGGACGGTTTTGCAGTACCATGCCCACTGTTTCGCCGCCGGCGGTCTCCACCAGAGCGGAAAGTTCCTCCATTGTTTCCTCGTTGGCGTTTTCATCCTTTTTCAGTACCGGGGAGTTCAATCCCACCAGTACCACTTTGTCACGAATCTCATCAGTTTCCCGCATGAAATCAGTCGTTCTCCTTATTTGGTATAGACTTCCACCACTTCGGCAACATAGCTCTTATGCCAGTTTCCGTGGGCGCCGTAAAAACGGTCGATGGGGCCGCCGTCCAGCACGCAATCGGCGCTGAGTTCCTGCGTATACAGCTTTTTGCACACCAGAACCAGCTCTGCTTCCTCAAAATAAGGGGCGTCACCGGCGCCGTATGCCACGGTCAGGCCGCATTCTTTGATTTTGTCCACATCCCGACCGCTTTTGGTGCCGCAGAAGGTCAGGATGCTCTTCTGCTCCGCAGGCAGGAAGGACAACGTGAAGTAATCGTGAGATTCCATAAAGCCATAGGTGTGGCGTTCCGGCCGCACATAAACGGTGCAGACAGGCTTTGCCCACAGGGTTCCCAGCTGGGCCCAGCCGATGGTCATGGTATTGCAGCGATTTTTGTCGCCCGCGGTCAGCAGCGGGGTCTGGGTGCCGAATAGCTGAAACACTTTCGGCGACAGTTCCATGAAGTCAATCGGATGCAGTTTCATTTTACATGCTCCTTCCGGTTCAAACATAGTTCCAGTATATGCGAATCCCACGGAAATGTAAACAAAAAAGGTCTGCCGAACGGCAGACCTTTGAATGTGTGTCAGGCTTACTTCAGGCCAAACTTCTTGTTGAACTTAGCAACGCGGCCGCCGGTATCAACCAGCTTCTGCTTGCCAGTGAAGAAGGGGTGACACTTAGAGCAGACTTCCACCTTGATATCCTTCTTGGTAGAACCTGTCTCAATCACATTACCGCAGGCGCAAGTAATAGTAGTCTGCTGATAATTGGGATGGATTCCTTCCTTCATGCTCGTGTTCACC
>JAFYQM010000041.1 GCA_017547085.1 Oscillibacter sp. | reverse complement strand
GCTTATCGGGCATGGCGGCACCGCCCAGCGCCGTCTTGCGGCGGATGGACTCGCGGGCCTTGCGGGCAGCCTCGCGGGCGCGGTTGGCCGTCAGCGCCTTGTCGAGGATCATGCGGCCTACCTGAGGATTTTCTTCCAGGAACGTATCCAGCTTGTCGGAGACGATATTATTGACCAGCGTGCGAATTTCGCTGTTACCCAGCTTGGCCTTGGTCTGGCCCTCAAACTGGGCCTCGGTCAGCTTGACGGAAATGACGCAGGTGAGACCCTCGCGGCAGTCCTCGCCGGAGATCTTCTCGTCGTCCTTCAGCATTTTGATTTTTCTTCCGTAGTTATTGAGTACGGTAGTCAGCGCGCGCTTAAAGCCCTCCTCGTGCATGCCGCCTTCGGGGGTGCGGACGTTGTTGGCGAAGGAGAAGATGGTTTCGTTATAGCCATCATTGTACTGCATAGCGATCTCGGCCACAGAGTCGTCCTTCTGGCCCGCCATGTAGATGACCTGACCGTGCAGGGCATCCTTGCTGCGGTTCAGCCACGTGACAAACTCGCGGATACCACCCTCGTAGCACATGGAGTGGTAACGGTACTTCTCGTCCTTTTCCGCGGAGGCCGCGCGATTGTCAGCAATGGTGATGCGCAGGCCCGCATTCAGGAAGGCCTCCTCCTGCATACGGGTGTGGAGGGTATCGTAATTATAAACCAGCTCCTCAAACATTTCGGGGTCCGGCTTGAAGGTAACGGTGGTGCCGGTGTGGTCGGTCTCGCCCACGATGGTCATTTCCTGCGTCACATGGCCGCGGGCAAACTTCATCTCGTGGATCTTTCCGTCACGGTGGACCTGCACCTCCAGCCACTCGGAGAGGGCGTTTACGACAGAGGCACCCACGCCGTGCAGACCACCGGAGACCTTGTAGCCGCCGCCGCCGAATTTGCCGCCGGCGTGCAGCACGGTGTAGACCACTTCGAGAGCAGGCTTGCCGGTCTGGGACTGAATGTCCACGGGAATACCGCGGCCGTTATCCACGACGGTGATGGTGTCGCCCTCGTTGATGGTCACCTGAATCTCCGTGCAGTAGCCCGCCAGCGCCTCATCGATAGCGTTATCCACAATTTCATACACCAGATGGTGCAAACCGCTGGAAGACGTGGAGCCGATATACATACCGGGGCGTTTCCGCACCGCTTCCAGACCCTCCAGAACCTGAATTTCCGAAGCGTCGTACTCATTTTCCACATCCACCGCCGTGGAAGTTAAAATCTCGTTTTCGTTCATGTTGTATGTTTCTCCTTTCAAGGGGGAGTCCCCCGTTTCAAGGCAAAGAGAATCGAACCGGAGCCTTTTCCGGCTCACGTCTCCCTGCCTCGATGCCATATTTCAAACCATCAGGAACGGACTTTCGTCCAGAGTTTATAAAACAGAGTACCAACCAAGGCACCCAGCAGGGCCACCATGGCAAAGTGCATGACTGCAATGATCAGCAGGGCCATATAACTGCGGATCAGCCAGATGCTCACTTCTCCTATTAGAAGGATTCCTGCGGAAAGAGCGGGAATCATCCATTTTATGCGGCTTTCCATACTCCAGAGCATCAAACCATGCAGAATGGCAGACACTATAAATACCACGGGGAAGAGGATGGAAAGGGGCATACCCAATGTCCAGAACTGCACTAAATTTTTCAGCACATTCAAAAGATACATTGCAGCCTCCTCACAGCACCAGCTTGTTGCTCTCCGCGCGGTTTTTCAGCGTGGAGGGGTTCAGCTGACTGAGGTAGACGATCTGCCGGTGATAGGGGTGGTCGCAGACCACGAAGGACTTCGGCAGGTCACCTGACACATCCAGCACCACACCTTCATCCTCCGCCGCCGATAGATAGTCCCGGGTCCGTTTACTCATGGAGCATTTATCCAGATCGAAAATGCCGATCACACTGCGGTCGGCCACAATCTCGTTTTGTCCCAAATGCAGGTACATTTATAGTTCCTCCGTCAGCCACGCAAACCAGATGTGTTTATGTTTCATCTTGGTAATTTCGCCGTTCACATTCTGATAGACGGCCTTGCAGTCATCCTTATGAAACAGGGTTCTGCCGTAAACGCCGATGCTCTTTTGGGGCGAATACGCGCCATCTTCAAAAAAGACATAGTAGATGGACTGCGCTTCGTCCTCTTTTAAAAAGCTGACATACAGGCTCTTATGGTCAGAAACCGCCACTTCCATGACATCAAAGCCTTCCGGCGTCCAGTTTACCAGCAGGGAAGCAGCATCTGAAACAGGACATCCCAACGCACCGCTCTCCTCCACAGCAATAAATGCCTCCTGCACCTCCGGTGCGGCAAACAATTCTTCCGCCATGGCGAGATCCTGTTCCGTGATGGCGATTTCCGGCATCTCCCGCAGAATTTTTTTCTCCGAAAGACCGGTTTCCACCATGGTAGACATAGTAAAATGTGTCTCCATATACAGGCAAAAGAGCACGGCAATCAGTAATACAGCCGCTGCAGCAATCACCAGCTTCTTTTTCAAAGGCAGCTCCTTTCCGCGTCAGTCCTCCGAGCAGAAGGGGTTGTCAAACTCATCCTCTAAAGAATCCTCCGCCATACCGCTGCCCATGACCTCCATGGTACGCATACGGCGTTTATCCTTGGCTTCCTCCACGCTGCGGTGGATCAGTTCCTTGACCTCCCGAGGCCGCTTGATGTTGATAAGGTCCATGTGTGGCGCGCTCTGGTCAGAGGAGATCACACAGACGGTGCCCACGCCGAAGATGCGCTGCCACAAGGAAAGATTCAGCTGCAGATCGCGGACACGGTAGAGCAGCACCTCATCCTGCTTGATGTTGAAGAAGCCCTTTTCGCAGAACAGGCGGTCTTCACTCAAACGGTAACGGGTAAAGGTAATGGGCATACCCAAAATGCGTTTGCGGTCTTTCCATGTGTAGACAATGGAATCCATAGGACATCTCCTCTCATCAAAATCGGTTTATGCTTTCGGCTTGAAAAACTCCTCCGCCCACTGCACTAGTGCGGCCATGGCCCCGGAAATTTTGATATTCTGGGGGCAGAATGTCTCACAGCTGCCGCAGCCGATGCAGGCCGTGGCCCGCTGCTGCTCCGGCAGAGCCATCATGGCACGGGGTGCAATAAATCCGCCGCCGGAGAAAGATTGTTCATTGTAAAATTCCAGCAGCTTGGGAATATTCAGCTGCTGGGGGCAATGGGACACACAGTAGCGGCAGGCCGTGCAGGGCACGCCGCTTTGCTGCTTCAGCGTCTCTGCAATGGACTGCAATACGTCCCATTCCTCCGGCGTGAGAGGCTTTTCCTCGGAAAAGGTCTTGGTATTCTCCATGATCTGCTCCACACTGGAAAAACCGGAAAGGGTCATGGTCACCTCCGGAATGGTCTGCAAAAACCGCAGACCCCAGCCGTAGACCGTCTCCTCCGGCCGCAGGGCTTGCAGCCGCTTCACATCCTCTTCCGCCAGCTTTAGCAGCTTGCCGCCACGCAGCGGCTCCATCACCCAGACAGGGATGTTCCGTTCCCGCAGCAGCGCCATTTTTTCATTCGCCCGCTGGAAGGTCCAGTCCAGCCAGTTCAGCTGGATCTGGCAGAACTCCATATGCTGTCCCGCGGCATCTAAAAACGTGCGGATGTTTTCCACTTCACCATGGGTGGAGAAGCCTAAATGGCGGATGCGTCCTGCTTCTTTCTGTTTCAGTAAATAATCAATGATACCGTACTTGGGGTCCAAATACGCGTCAATATTTGCCTCGCACACATTGTGCAGCAGGTAAAAATCAAAGTAGTCCACGCCGCAGTGGCGCAGCTGTTCTTCAAAAATCTCCTCGACTTTATCCAGCTTATCAGGATAATAGCCGGGAAATTTGGTGGCCAGATAATAGCTGTCACGGGGATAGCGCAGCAGGCTTTGACTGACAATCGTTTCCGCCCGGCAGCCGTGGTAATCCCAGCCCAGATCGAAATAGTTGACACCCTGTGCAATGGCGGCGTTCACCATCTTCTCTACAGCGGGGATATTGACATCGGCGCTGTTCTCGCTGGTGATGGGCAGGCGCACCGTGCCCATGCCGAGGGCAGACAATTTCAGTCCCTGAAACTCCTTATAAATCATAGGAACCTCCCTTACCGAATGCTGCCATTTACCACGCGGAACACCTTGCCGCCCAGCATTTGATCCAGCCGGTCATCCTCGCAGCAGGTGATGAACACCTGACCGCCCTGAATCCGGTTAAGGACAAAGGCCTGCCGCCGGGGGTCCAGTTCGCTGAGTACATCGTCCAGCAGCAGCACGGGATATTCGCCGGTGTCCTGCTGAAAAATCTCACGGGCCGCCAGCTTCAAGCTGAGGGCTGCCGTGCGGGTCTGCCCCTGAGAGGCAAACTGTTTGGCGGGATTGCCGTCGATATCCACCAGAAGATCATCCTTGTGAGGGCCGGAAAGGCACTGGCGGCTGGCGATCTCCGCCGCGCGGTGAGTCTCCTGATGCTGCAGCAGCTGGGGCAAAAGCTCCGCAGGGGAGGCCTGCGGGTCCGTGACCGTAGACACTGTCTCATAGCGCAGCGCCAACTGTTCCCGCCGGCCGGAAAAATCACTGTGAATGGCCGGTGCCGTCTGGCACAATCTCTTAATAAAATGAGCGCGGTAATGGATCAATACGGCGCCGGCTTTCGCCATGCCGAGGGAAAATTCGTCCAGCGTGTCCAGCAGGGAGGGCTTCTCCTCGCTGTCCCGCAGGATACGGGTTTTATGCTCGTGCAGCCGCTTATAGTCAGCAAGGGCCTGCGCATAGCGGGGCCGCAGCTGGCAAATGCAGTCATCCAGAAATTTGCGGCGGGCAGCCGCACCCTCCCGAATGAGGTACAAATCCTCCGGACAAAACAGCACCGACTGAAAAATACCGGACAGCTCCGCCGTATTTTTCAGCTTCACGCCGTTGGATCGCAGTATTTTGCGGGCACCACGCTGCAATTCCGCTTCGAGAATGAAATCCCGCTGGCGGGAAAACACCTCGCCCCGCAGAAAAGCGCGGTCCACGCCGAACTGGATCAGTTCCCGGTCATAGCGGGCGCGATGGCTCAAGCCCGAGAGGTAGGCCACTGCCTCCAGCAGGTTGGTCTTGCCCTGTGCGTTGTCGCCGTAGATCACATTGACATCCGGCGCAAAATCAGCCTCCGCATGAACATAGTTCCGAAAAAAATCCAGTTCCAGACGATCAATCCGCATAGGCTACCGTCAGGTCCTGCCCGTCAAAGACCACCACGTCGCCGGGGCGGATCTTCTTGCCGCGCATGGTGCAGATCTCGCCGTTGACCATGACTTCGCCGCCCTGTACGCACTCCTTGGCCATGCCGCCGGACTCCACCAGATTGGCAAACTTCAGCAGGTCCTGTAATTTAATAAATTCAGTTGTAATCGTAACAGTTCTCATATTATTCAGCACTCTTCAGGCGGACGGGGAGTACCATATACAGGAAATTCTCCTCGCCCTCGGTGGGTACGATAATGGCAGGGGACACGCCGGTATTCAGTTCGATACGAACCTCTTCTGCCGGTGCGTAACGCAGTGCCTCCATTAAATAACGGTTATTGAAGCCGATCTCCAGATCGGTGCCGTCACCTGCGATACGGCAAATGTCCTTAGCCTCGCCGTTGCCGGTCTTGGCGGAAAGCATCACGCGGTCATGCTGGAACAGGCAGCGGACGGGGCTTTTCAGCTTGTCGGAGATCACCACGCTGACGCGGTCGATGCTGCTGATCAGCTCCTTGGTGTTAGCAACCACGGAAATAGGATTCTTGCGGGGGATGGCATTTTTATAATCGAGGAACTCACCCTCCAGACGGCGGCAGATCAGCTCCGTCTCGCCCACGGTGAACAGGATGTGGCGCTTGCCGAGGGTCACGGCAGCCAGATCCTCCACATCGCCGCAGATGCTCTTCACTTCATTCAGCGCGGCGCCGGGAGCCACGAAGGAGAAGGCGCCGCCTTCCAGCTTTTCCAGAGGCTCGCGGCGGACAGCCAGACGGAACCCGTCTACGGCCACCATGGTGAGGCCCGTGTCAGCGATCTCAAACAATGCGCCGGTATGGACGGGACGGCTCTCGTTGGTGGAGACGGCAAAGCTGACTTCCTCGATCATGGCGCGGAGAGTCTTCTGCTGGAGGGAGACAGAATACTCGTCCTCCACCTCCGGCAGATCGGGATAGTCCTTGGCGGACAGGCCCAGAATATCGAAGTCGGCATCGCCGCAGGACAGATGGACCATCAGCCGGTCATCGGCAGTGAAGGTCACAATGTCATCGGGCATGCGGCGGATGATATCGCCAAACAGGCGGGCATTCAGCACAATCTCGCCTGTGCCGGTGATGTCAGCGGACACTCTGGTGCGAATACCGGTCTGCATATTGTAGCCGGACACGGTCAGCTCCTGATCGGCGCGGAGCAGCAGGCCTTCGAGGGCAGGAATGGAGCTCTTCTGAGCCACAGCGCGGCTGGTGACGGCAATAGCACTTTGCAGCAGGACCTTTTCACAGCTGAACTTGATCATAGTTTCGCTTCCTCTCTGTCTGGAATGGAAAAATTTCTTCTAAAAAAGAGAAGAACATAAAATATCTTAGAAAAAGTAGTATTAGGCAAAAAAGATGTGGAAAACAGCCTGAAAGCCTTGCGGCGCAGGGAATACGGCATTTTAGGAAAAGGTGGAAAATGAAATGGGTTTTCCACGGTGGGTTTTTGACGGTTTGTTTTCCACAGGAAGTTTTTCCTTTTCCACCACGGATGTGGAAAAATCAGCGCTTGGAATTGATGTTGGTTTTGACTTCTTTCACCGTTTCCGCGAAGGCGGGATCGCTCTTCATCTTCTTCTCCACCTGCTGGATGGAGTAGAGGACGGTGGAGTGGTCACGGTTGTCAAACAGCTTGCCGATATCGTCCAGAGAAAGATTCGTCATGCTGCGGATCAGATACATGGCGATCTGGCGGGCAGCTACCGCGTCACGGATGCGCTGCTGGCCGCGGATGACGGATTCCTCCAGTTTGTAATACTTGCTGATGTATTCGAGAATGCTTTCGGGGGTGGGAATATACTCGCTGCTGCGTTTCAGGATGTCCTGAATGGCGCGGTTGACGGTCTCCTCATCGGTGTCGCTGCCCAGCAGATCTTTGTAGGCCAGAATCTTATTAATCGTACCTTCCAGCTGACGGACGTTGGCCGTGACGTTCTTTGCCACATAGTGGGCCACCTTGTCCGGCAGCTCCAGTCCCAGCAGGGCGGCCTTGTTCTTAATGATGGCAAGACGGGTCTCATAGTCGGGAGGTGCCACGTCCACCAGCAGGCCCCATTCAAAGCGGGTGCGCAGACGGTCATCCAGCAGCGTCATTTCAGAGGGCGGACGGTCGGAGGTCAAAACGATCTGGTGGCCGGATTCATACAGCGTATTGAAGGTGTGGAAGAACTCGTTCTGCACCTGCTCCTTACCGGCGACGAACTGCACGTCGTCCACCAGCAGCAGGTCGGCCTCACGATACTTGGCGCGGAATTCATTGCCGCGGCCGGTACGGATTAGCTCGATGAACTCGTTGATAAAATCGTCGCCCTTCACATAGGCGATCTTGGCACCCGGGTTGTTCCGGCGGATCACGTTGGCAATGGCGTAGAGCAGGTGGGTCTTGCCCAGACCGGAATCACCGTAGATCAGCAGGGGGTTGTAGTTGCGGGCGGGATGCTCCGCCACGGACTGGGAGGCCGCGTAGGCAAGCTTGTTGGAGGGGCCTACCACGAAGGTATCAAAGGTGAAGCCGTCCGTTGCAAAATACTCGGAGGGCTTGACTTCAGCCTGATTGTAAATGGCGGCGAAGGAGGGCGTGTCCAGAATCCGGACCTCAAAATCCATGGAGAAGATGTTGCGCAGGCATGCCTTGATGTGGTGCATGAACAGCGCCTCAATATTGCTTTTTTTGAAATCGTTGCTGCAGTGGAGAATAAAGGTATTGTCCCGGATGGCCACAGCCTCCATCTCGTCAAACCAGGTGGAGATGGTGGTTTCGGACAGTTCTTTTTTCAGTTGCTGCAGTACGTTGTCCCATACATCAGCGATGGAATTCAAAAGAAACACCTCACTTTTCAGTCAAAATCGGAAAAACAGACTGCCTTCCATGGGCACAGGCACACAGAAAGCCATTATTATACACTTACCATTATACCAAAAAAACGTACTTGAAGCAATACATATTCTAATATAAAGAATCAATTTTTAAACAGGGTAAAGGCCAAAAAACGAAACTATATATAGTTACCTGTAAAGCTGAGTTCCACTACATTTTGAATTTTCTTTTTGAAAGTTCAGAAAAAGGCTTATTTTTGCAGAACTTTTAAGTTTTTGTTGACACCATTTGATAAAATATGTTATACTACACGATGCGTCGCAAGGCGCCTGAATATTGTTTACTGCTCCATTCTTCGGAATGGTGTCGAGTAAGCGCCGTCTTCGGACGGCCGGAAATCTGACAGGAGGTGTCTCAACATGGCAACGAAACGTACCTATCAGCCCAAGAAGCTGCACGGCCAGAAGGTCCACGGCTTCCGCAAGAGAATGGCAACCGCCAATGGCCGCAAGGTCCTGGCACGTCGCCGCGCCAAGGGCCGCGCCCGTCTGTCCTACTAAGAGAAACGGAAGTGCGGGAGACACTTGAACAGACGTCTTCAGGGACGGTTGGAATTTGTGAGATTCCTCCGTCCCTTATTGAGTTTCTGTTCAAAAGGTGGTGCATGACATGAAGCGAGCGGTCACACTGAAAGAAAATCACGAGTTTCGCCGGACCTACAAGGGTGCGTCGGCTGTCAGCGGAGTGATGGTGCTCTACTGCCGGAAAAACCGGCTGGGCAGAAACCGTCTGGGCCTGACGGCATCCACGAAGTTGGGACATGCCGTGGTGCGTAACCGCTGCCGGCGCCGTCTGCGGGAGGTTTATCGCCTCCATAGCGGAGCGCTGAAGCAGGGATGGGACATCATTCTGGTGGCCCGTACGCGGACGGCAACCGTCTCGTGGGAAGAGCTGAACAACAGCTTTTTAAAGCTGTGCGGGAAGCTGGATCTGCTGGAGGACAAGCCATGAAGCATGTGCTGAAAGCGCTGATTCGGTTTTATCAGACGGCGATCTCGCCGTACCGGCCCCGCTGCTGCAACTATATCCCCACCTGTTCTCAATACGCGCTGGAGGCCATTGAAAAATACGGCGCCCTGAAGGGCGGCTGGCTGGCTTTCAGGCGGATCTTGCGCTGCAATCCGTTTCACAAGGGAGGATACGACCCCGTCCCGTGACAAAAAGGGAGTTTTGCTCCCGCTTTCCCCGTCCGGTTCTTTGACCGGTCATGCGCCCGCGGGGCGCAAAAGCTGTTTTTTTATATGTAGAAAAGCGGCTTGATTAAAACTCGGAGGAAACAACTATGTTTGCAAGCCTTGGATACCTGATTTGTATCCCCTTTGCCTGGCTGCTCAGAGTGTTCTACAATCTGACAGGTTCCTACGGCGTGGCTATCATTCTGTTCACTCTGGCCATCAAGGTCATCATGCTGCCCTTCCAGATCAAGTCCAAGAAGAGCATGATCCGCATGAACCGCTTGAGCGGTAAGGTGCAGGAGATCCAGAAGAAGTATGCCAACAATCAGGCAAAAATGAATGAGGAAATGCAGAAGCTGTATGCGGAGGAAGGCGTCAACCCCATGAGTGGCTGCCTCTGGAGCTTCCTGCCCCTGCCCATTCTGATCGCACTGTACTCCATCATTCGCCAGCCCATCACCCGCTTCATGATGCTGAAGGAGGATGTGCTGGAGGGTCTGCTGACCTCTGTAAAGGCCGCCGGTATCGACATGTCCACCATCGTTCAGATGAAGGATGGCGTGGAAGTCGTGAAGGACGGCGTGACTCAGCTGACTGCCTATGGCGAGATCAACCTGGTCAACATCATCAATTCCAAGCTGCCTGAGCTGGCAGAAGGTCTGGATGGCTGGATCAACGTGAACTATGATTTCATCGGTCTGAATCTGACCACCAATCCCTGGGATATGGTGAAGAATTTCACCTTTGGCTGGGCTGCCATCGGTTTGATCCTGATCCCCATTCTGGCAGGTGGTTTCCAGCTGCTGATGAGCTGGTACACCATGAAGACCAATCCCAGCCAGGGCGCAGCCGGCAACTCCATGAAGAGCATGATGTATATGATGCCCTTGATGAGTGTTTACATCGCATTTATCATGCCCGCTGCACTGGGCATTTACTGGATCGCACAGAGCATTTTCTCCCTGATCCAGGAAGTCTTTATGACCAAATTCTTGAACAAGAAAATGCAGGAAGAGGAAGACGCCCGCTATGAGGCCCGCGAAGCAGACCGCAAGCGCCGTCAGGAAGAAGCCCGCGTCCTGCAGGAACAGCGTAAGCAGCAGGTAGAGCAGAAGCAGAGCCTGAAGGAAAAGCGGGAAGCCGCCCAGAAGGCGAAGGCTGCCAAGGCCGCCAAGGCCGGTACCAGCACCACGGAGGCGGGCCGCGTCGGTGACCGTCCCTATGCCCGTGGCCGCGCTTACAAGGCTGACCGCTACGACGATTAATAAGGAGCCGTTATGAGAGAGTTTATCGAGGTAACGGGCAAGAATGAGGAAGAGGCCATTGCCAACGCGCTGGCACAGCTGGGCATGGATCGTGACGATGTCTCCGTTGAGATCCTTGAACGTGCAAAATCCGGCTTTCTTGGCATCGGCAGCTGTCCTGCAAAGATCCGTGTGAGCTACGGCGAAGAGGAAGAACTTCCCGAAGTGAAGCCGGTTCCCGAGAAGAAGCCTGAAAAGAAGGCTGAGAAGAAGCCCGAAAAGAAAGTGGAGAAAAAGGCTGAAAAGCCTGCCGCTCCCAAGAAGGAGCAGGTTTCCGAGCCCGCTCCCGTCCCCGCAGCAACCGCTGCCGAGGATCTGGGCGAGGAAGTGGACGATGAAAAGTCCAATGCCATCCGCACCTTCCTGACCGGCCTGCTGGCCCAGATGGGCAGCAGCGCTTCCGTGCAGGTGTATCTGGTGGAGAAGGGCCGTTACAAGGTCCTGCTGGTGGGCGAGAGCCTGGGCGCCCTGATCGGTCGCCGCGGCGAAACGCTGGATGCCATTCAGCAGCTGACCAGCTATGCCGTCAACCGTACCGGTGGCCGTGTCCGCGTCCAGCTGGATGCAGAGGGCTACCGCGAAAAGCGAGAGCAGAGCCTGCAGCATCTGGCAAAGAAGGTGGCTGGCAAGGTGGTCAAGTACCGCCGCAGCGTCACGCTGGAGCCCATGAACGCCTATGAGCGCCATGTGATCCACACCGCTCTGCAGGATGTGCCCGGCGTCACCACCTATTCTACCGGTGTTGACCCCAACCGCCGCGTGATTGTGGCCTACGACCGCGACAAGCGATGAGTTTTGAAAAGACCAGTCCGAAAGGGCTGGTCTTTTTTATGCACCCCCCATTTTCTTTGATTGAGACAAAGAAAACGGGCCGTGCACGGTCCAAAAGAAACCGCTGGGTGCGGACAAGAAACAACTCATTTGAATCGGCTTTCAGCGCTGGGCGCGCAAGGGTCTATTCCGTAAAAGACCCGTTCGCCGCGGCAAGGTACAGTGATGATACGATGTTCTCCGGAGGTGGAATCCAAGCGCCAAAGATCTCTCCCCATAAGAATAAGAAAAAGAAGAAAGTGCAATATTTTTTGAAAACCAAAGGAAAACACGGCAAATGCTTGACATCCTGCAACGTTCATATTAAAATGTCCCTACTGCGTTGACAGGGAAGAGTATCCCCGGGTATCCGGATACAGAGAGAAGGCGGTTGGTGCAAGCCTTTGCCGGAACGGGAGAGAAGGCCCCCTTGAGCAGCGGAGAGGAAATTCTCCGCCGGCATCCCGCCGTTATCGGGCAAGAGTGCGTATCAGCCAGATACGAATTCAGGTGGAACCGCGGGTAAACATCTACTCGCCCTGAGCCGACAATCGGCTTGGGGCGTTTTTTTGCGCCTTGAGCCAGAATCTGACAAAAAGGAGCAAAATACCATGATGAAGAACACCGAAAAGACGATGGAGAAAATCGTCGCACTGTGCAAAGGCCGCGGCTTTATTTTCGCCGGCAGCGAAATTTACGGCGGTCTGGCAAACACCTGGGACTACGGCCCCCTCGGCGTGGAGCTGAAAAACAACGTGAAGAAGGCATGGTGGAAAAAGTTCGTGCAGGAGAACCCCTACAACGTGGGTCAGGACTCCGCCATTCTGATGAATCCCCAGACCTGGGTCGCTTCCGGCCATCTGGGCGGCTTCTCCGATCCTCTGATGGACTGCAAGGAGTGCCACGAGCGTTTCCGCGCCGACAAGGTCATCGAGGACTGGTGCGCTGAGAACAATTATGAGCTGGAGAAGCCCATCGATGCATTCTCCCAGCAGGAAATGGCTGCTTTCGTGGCTGACCACAACATTGGCTGCCCCACCTGCGGCAAGCACAACTGGACCGATATCCGTCAGTTCAACCTGATGTTCAAGACCTTCCAGGGTGTCACTGAGGATGCCAAGAACACCGTGTATCTGCGTCCCGAGACTGCTCAGGGCATTTTCGTCAACTTCCAGAACGTGCAGCGCACTACTCGCCGCAAGCTGCCCTTTGGCGTGTGCCAGATCGGCAAGTCCTTCCGTAACGAGATTACTCCGGGCAACTTCACTTTCCGTACCCGTGAGTTCGAGCAGATGGAGCTGGAGTTCTTCTGCAAGCCCGACACCGATCTGGAGTGGTTCGCTTACTGGCGTAATTTCTGCCACCAGTGGCTGCTGGGTCTGAATATGGCCGATGAGAACCTGCGTCTGCGCGACCACGATCCCGAGGAGCTGAGCTTTTACTCCAAGGCCACCACCGACTTCGAGTTCATGTTCCCCTTCGGCTGGGGCGAGCTGTGGGGCATTGCCGACCGTACCAACTATGACCTGACTCAGC
>JAFYQM010000040.1 GCA_017547085.1 Oscillibacter sp. | reverse complement strand
GGAACCAGACTATCTATTCCTACGATTTCTATCGCGTCTCGATCCATCTTTCCGCGTTCCAGCATTTTCATCACCCTATTCCATTTTACTCCATAAATACGAAAAAGTCTGCATTTAGCAGACTTTTTCGACAGGCTGAGCACCGCTGCAAAAGCAGCGGTGCTTTTTCTTTACAAAAATCTGCGGGTCTCGCCTTCGGTGCAGAACGGGGTGATCTTGCCGTCCGCCACCAGATACGCCTCGCCGAACACGGTCTCTTCGCCGTCTGCCGCCAGCACGAAGCTGCCGTCCGGCACGGCGAGAAAGCGGCGACCGCAGCTGTGAGAGCGGGCAATGTCCTGCACATACCGCTTGCCGTCGATGCCGCTGTCCTTCACTTTCTGGTAGTGCGGCAGGAGATTGCACTCCGCCAGCCCCAGTCCGGGAAAGAATAGCTCGTAATCGGGGTCAATGGATTCGCCCTCCCGCTCCGGCCATGCGTAGACGGTGCGGGCAGCGTTCATGGAGCCTGCGCTGGTGCCGATCACGATGCCGCCGAAGCCCACCAGACGGCGGCGCAGCTCCAGCTGCTCCAGCCACCGGTGCTGTGTGGGGACATGACCGCCCGCCAGAAAGATGACATCATAGCAGCGCGGGTCTTCCTCCGGCAGGAGGGGGTAGCGGGCGTCGCACAGATTAAAGCACTCCACGGATAATCCGGAATTGATGACGGCGGTGCGGTAATAGTCCGTCATCTCATCGTTCAGGGAGAAGTCTGCCGGCTCCGCCGCGATGATCAGACAGCGGGCGTTCTGCGGCCAGACCTGCTTCAGCAGATACACAAAGCCATTTCGCTCGTCCAGCATGGGGATGGGATGTGCTTCATTCAGCTCCGCGGTGGGGCTGCTTGCTAAAAATGTAATCATACGGCCTTTCTGGCAATGGCGATGATCTCGATCTTGCAGTTGTCGGCCAGTGCCACGCCGCCGTAGCACAGACGGGCGGGCAGTGCCTCTGCGGGGAAGTGCTTCACATATTCGGCGTTCATCTCATTGCGCTCGGAGAAGTCGGACAGCAGGACTTCTGCGCGGATGACATGGGCCATGTCGGAACCGTGCTGCTCTAAGATCCGCTTCAGGTTGCTCAGCACCTGACGGGTCTGCACGGTGATGTCGCCGGTGACCAGCTCCCCGCTGTCCATGTCCTCAGAGACCAGACCGGAGAGGAAGAGAAATTCTCCGTCCACTACGACTACGTCGGAATAGGGGCAGCCGTCCTCGGGAACAAAGCGGATATATTCATTTGCCATAAAAAAGCCCTCCTTGTTGGAAACGTTTTACAGACTTGATTATACTTGCCGCCGGTGGAAAAATCAACGCTGCGTAAAAAAGACAGGAGTTCTGCGGGACTGCTTGCATCCGGCGAATTTTTTGATTATAATACCTTGTTGAAAAGGCAAAAAATATGGCGTCCGTATGGAACGGAGCCGATGAAGGATGGAGGAAGATTGTATGAGAGGCGTACATAGTGCGGTAGATGATATTCGTGTCGGTGTATTTAAAGAGGTTGCTAAGCTGGCCTATGAGGGCGGCGATCTGAGCCGCGTGGACCTGATCCCCTATGAAATGTGTCCCGGAGAAGAGGCCAAGCACCGCTATGATGTATTTCTGGAGCGTGCCATTATCAAAGCCCGCGTGCGTCTGGCGCTGGGCATGAACATTGACCGCGGCGGCCATCTGAGCACCCATGTGGACGAGGCTGTTACCGACCAGAAATATTTTGAGGCCCCGCTGGTCAACGTGATCCATGCGGCCTGCAATGCCTGCCCGCCCAAGGAGATTCGCATTTCCGACAACTGCCAGGGCTGCATTTCCCATCCCTGCATGAATGTCTGCCCCAAGGATGCCATTTATCTGGACAAGTATAAGCACTGCCACATCGATCAGGACAAGTGCATCAAGTGCGGCAAGTGCGTGGCACAGTGCCCCTACCGTGCCATCAGCAAGCTGGAGCGCCCCTGCGCCGTGGCCTGCGGCATGGATGCCATCGGCTCTGATGAAAAGGGCCGCGCCAAGATCGATTACGACAAGTGTGTTTCCTGCGGTATGTGTCTGGTGAACTGTCCCTTCGGCGCCATTGCCGACAAGAGCCAGATCTTCCAGCTGATCACTGCCATGAAGCGCAGCGACGAGGTCATCGCCTGTGTGGCGCCTGCGTTCGTGGGCCAGTTCGGCAAGGATGCCACCCCCGGCAAGCTGAAGGCTGCCATGCGGCAGTTGGGCTTCTCCGACGTGGTGGAGGTTGCCATCGGCGCTGACCTGTGTACCATTCAGGAGGCAAACGACTTCCTGGAGGAAGTTCCCGCCAAGCAGCCCTTCATGGGTACGTCCTGCTGCCCCGCCTGGTCTGTCATGGCGAAGAAGACCTTCCCCCAGTTTAAGGACTACATTTCCATGGCGCTGACGCCCATGGTCATTACCGCCCGCATGGTGAAGCAGGATCACCCCAACGCCCGCATCTGCTTCATCGGGCCCTGCTCCGCCAAGAAGCTGGAGGCCAACCGCCGCACGGTTCGTTCCGATGTGGACTTCGTGCTCACCTTTGAGGAACTACTGGGCATGTTCGAGGCAAAGGAGATTAACTTTGCCGCCATTGAAGAAGACCCCAACGACACCCTGCTGGAGGGCTCCGGCATGGCTCGCGGCTTTGCTGTGGGCGGCGGCGTTGCCGCTGCCGTGGTGGAAGCCATCAAGCATATCGATCCTGAACGGGAGGTCAAGACCCAGTATGGTGACGGTCTGCGGGAATGCCGCAAAATGCTGATGCTGGCTAAGGCCGGAAAGTACGACGGCTACCTGCTGGAAGGCATGGCCTGCCCCGGCGGCTGTGTGGCCGGTGCCGGTACCATCCGTCCCGTCAAGGAGAGCGCCAACAACGTGGCTGCCTTCAAGGATGCGGCTGCTGAATTGAGCTGCGTCAACAGCCCCTTCAAGGATCGTCTGGACGACGTTCTCGAATAATGATGATAAAGAAAAGGCGTCAGGCAAATGCCTGACGCTTTTTTCAGGTGTGGAACACCAGCGATTTGAAAATGATGCTGATGCCGCCTGCGATAAACAGGACAATGGCGGCCTTCATCAGCTTTTTCTCGTCCAGATATTTGCCCAGCCACCCGGCGGTGAGCATGGCCAGCAGGCCCGCTGCAGCGGAGATGGCGGCAAAGTACAGAATTTCGCGGTTGATCATACCGCCGATGAGGTAAACCACCAGACGGGTCAGGTTGTCGCCGAAAAATAACAGACAGATGCTGCCTTTGAACTCATCATAGTCTTTGGCGGTGCGCTGCAGATAGGCTGTCAGGAACATGTTGATGCCGAACAGGCCTCCGGTCACGCCGGAGCAGAAGGCCACCAGCAGCCGGAGCGCCGCTGTGTCTTTTACCGTGGCCTTTACGTGGCGGGAGCGGGTGGCCATTTCCACGCCCAGCAGCACTACCACGACGCCGAGAATGGTTTTCAGCACCCACGGCAGCGAAACGCGCAGCAGAAAGGCACCGGGAATGATGCCGCAGATGACGGCGGCCAGCAGGGGGAGGATCCTGAGGGGCTGCAGCTTTTTGCGGTTTTTCCAGGAAATGTAGGCGTTAATGGGGATGTCCGTCAGGAGCGTGCCGGGAGTGATCACCACGTTGTCCAGTCCCATGGACAGCAGGGGGGCGGAGATCAGGGGGTTGCCGAAGCCGATCAGACCCTTGACGGTATATGCAAGAAATTGTGCCAGAAAAATCAAAAGAACTATATCTTGTGTAAAGGGCATAGGGAAATGCCTCCAAATTAGGATTCTGGTTCTGATATAACACATCTTTGCAAAAAAAGGAATGGTTTTTTCAAAAAAATCTTGACATTTTCTGAGGTTTTTATATAATAATAGGGCTCGCATTCTGCGGGCATATCCTTGCTCTCATCTTGAATGAGGGCCATTTGTCCAAAAGGAGGTGCAAACATGGCAAAGGTTTCTGCCAATTACGAGGTCGTTTTCGTCGTCGACCCTGCACAGGGTGAGGAGGGTGTCGCCGCTCTGGTGAACAACTTCAAGTCCCTGATCGAGCAGAACGCATCCGCTGTCGAAGTGGAGGAGTGGGGTACCCGCAAGCTGGCTTATCCCATCAACTACAAGACCGAGGGCTACTACGTGCTGGTGAACTTCACCTGCGCTCCCGAGTTCCCCCGTGAGCTGGATCGTAAGCTGCGTATCGCTGATGGCATCATGCGTTCCCTGATCGTCTGCAAGGGCGAGTAAGGAGGCATCCGGATGCTGAACAAGATCATCCTCATGGGTCGTCTGACCCGTGATCCCGAACTGCGCCGTACCGGAAGCGGTACCGCCGTCACGTCCTTCTCTTTAGCTGTCGACCGGGACTTCAAGTCTCAGGGCGGCGAGAAAGAAACGGACTTCATTGACATCGTGGCATGGCGCAGCACTGCGGAATTTGTCAGCAAGTACTTCACCAAGGGCCGCATGGCTGTGGTGGAAGGCCGCCTGCAGATCCGCGATTGGACCGACCAGAACGGCGGCAAGCGCCGCAGTGCCGAGGTCGTGGCCGATAATGTGTATTTCGGGGATTCCAAGCGTGAGGGTGGCAGCGATTACAATGCTGCTCCCGCTTACAGTGCCCCTGCCGGCCGCTCCAATGCGGCTCCCTACGGCGGGCACTCCGATTTCGCCGAGATCGGCGAAGAAGACGGCGAACTGCCGTTCTGATTTTGATAAAGGAGGAACCATTCATGGCTTTCGATCGTGAATCTCGTCCCGCTCGTCCCGTGCGCGGCAAGCGTCGTAAGGTTTGCCAGTTCTGCGCCGAGAAGTGCGAGAGCATTGATTACAAGGACGCTGCCAAGCTGCGTCGTTTCGTTTCCGAGCGTTCCAAGATTCTGCCCCGCAGAACCACCGGCACCTGCGCCATGCATCAGCGTCAGCTGACCGAGGCTATCAAGCGTGCCCGTCAGATCGCTCTGCTGCCCTACGTCACCGACTAATCTGCAGCAAACAACGATTGAAAAAGAGACCGCAAACGCGGTCTCTTTTTGTTTTTCCGTGAAAAACCAAATCTGGACAAGGAGAAATGCGCGGAGTATAATGAACGCAATAAGTTGATGCCCCGAGAATCTGGAATGAAAGAAGCTGAGCCATATGAAACTGACAGAACTGTTCCAGCAGAAGAAGCTGTTCCTCTCCTTTGAGGTGTTCCCACCCAAGACGAGTACCGCCTTTGAAAACGTTAAGGCCGCTACGGAGGAGATCGCCAAGCTGAAGCCCTCCTTTATGAGCGTTACTTACGGCGCAGGCGGCGGCACCAGCCAGTACACGCTGGATATTGCCAAGAATATCAAGGAAACCTATGGTGTGCCCACGCTGGCCCACCTGACCTGCGTTTCCTCCACCCGGGAGACCGTGCAGGAGCGCATCCGCATGATGCGGGAAGCGGGCATTGAAAACGTGATGGCCCTGCGGGGTGATCTGACGCCGGAGCTGGAAAACAGTGACCGCAGCGGCTGGGTCTACCGCCACGCGGTGGACCTGATCCGGGAACTGAAGGAGAGCGGTGCGGATTTCTGCATCGGCGGCGCCTGCTATCCCGAGATCCATCCCGAAAGCCGCGACCAGCGGGAGGACATTCAGCACCTGAAAGAAAAAGTAGATGCGGGCTGCGAGTTTCTGACCACCCAGATGTTCTTCGACAACAATCTGCTCTATAACTTCCTCTATAAGATCCGCGAGGCGGGTATTACCGTGCCCATTATCCCCGGCATCATGCCCATCACCAACGCCAAGCAGGTGGAAAAGGCCATCAAGCTGTCTGGCTCCTTCATGCCCCAGCGGTTCAAGAGCCTTGTGGATAAGTTCGGCGAGTCTCCTGCTGCCATGAAGCAGGCGGGCATCGCCTACGCCACCGACCAGATCATCGACCTGTATGCCAACGGCATCACCAATGTCCATGTCTACTCCATGAACAACCCCGATGTGGCGCAGAAGATCCAGAGCAACCTCAGTGATATTCTGGGCTAAAAGCTGTTTTGTAACATGAAGAAGCGCGTGTTCCCAAACGGGAACACGCGCCTTTTTCATGTCTGATTTTCCTGCAGCAGCGCCGCGAATTGCTGTGCAAACAGCCGTCCTGCGAGGATGGCCTCCTCAGGTGCGTTTCCTGCGGCACCGACCTCCACCAGCAGGGAGCCGGTGGTGGCGTGCTGGTTATAGCGGCTGTTGCGCAGCAGGATGGGCCGCATCAGGGTGGGGTTCTGGGCCAGCAGCCGCTCCTGCACCGCCACCGCCAGCCGGAGATTTTCCATCCAGTGCGGGTGAGAAAGTCCGCTGCCATCGCTGCCAACCACTAATGTCAACTGGGCGGCGGGACAGTCCTCGCCGGTGTTCGCCACCACCTTGTACTGGTTCCCGTTTGCATCCGCCACGGCGTCGCGGTGGATGTCCAGCACAAAGCGGATGGAGGGATATTGGATCAGATAATCCTCAATGGCACTGAGCGAGCGGTCGTAGGCGTCGGAGTAGGAGGGATAGTCGTGCAGCGTGCGGTCGTGCAGCACGGAAATGCCCGCCTCGCTGAATACATCCGCCATTTCGTCGCCGATCCGCACTACGTTATAGCGGGAATCGGTGGTGCGGTGGTCACCGGACCAGACGATGCCCTCCGGATCAGCCGGCGTGTAGGCCTCGCTGCCGTGGGTGTGTACGATCAGAATTTGGGGACCGGTCTCCTCCGCTACCAATGCGGCGGCGAAGGGCTGCCGCAGGGTATCCATAGACAAGGCGTGGTCGGTGGTGTTGCTGATGTAGGCGTTGCCGCAGACGGTGTAGCCGTCCGGAGCCGTGGGGATCAGGGTGCGGGCGGGAACGCCGTTGTCTGTGCCAGATACCGTTTCCGTGGGGGTTTCCTCCACGGGCTGCGCAGCGGGACGGTCCAATTCTTCGAACTGCGGCTCCTCTTCGGCCTGCGCCCAGAGCTCCGCCACGGCGGGACGGGCAGAGAGCAGCAGAGGAGATTCGCTCAGCGTCAAAACGGCCGCGGAGGACAGCGTGTCCGTCTGGGCTCCGCCCAATTCCCATTGCAGTGCCCACAGCGGCAGGGCATCCCGCAGCGCGGCGGCAGCCGCGGCGGCGGAATCACTTCCTGCCGTCACGCTGATTGCCCAAAGGGTCCCGCCTGCCAGCAGCAGCGCCTTCAGCCGCCGGCGCATCAGGGGAGAAACAAGTCCCATTCCATTCACCTCTGGGACAACCTATGCGCTGTTTGGGAAAAGTATGCGGCGAAACATCAAAAAAACCAAGCCGAAGCAGGAGCCCCGGCTTGGTTTTATTCCGCCTGTTTTCGCATCAGCGCGATTTCCGCCGCGTAACCGGGCAGTTCGTTGGGCGTTTCCAGACAAAACGGCAGAGTTTGCAGTGCCGGATGCCGCACGATGCGGGTGAGAGCCTCCAACCCGATGCAGCCGTCGCCGATGCAGGCGTGGCGGTCCTTTCTGGCGCCAATGGGGTTCTTGCTGTCATTGAGATGGATGGCTTTCAGACGGGACAAGCCGATGACACGGTCAAATTCCGTCAGTACGCCGTCTAGATCGCCGATGATGTCATAGCCGCCGTCGGATACATGGCAGGTATCGAGACAGACGCCCATCTTCTCCGGCAGTTCCACCCGATCCAGAATTTCCCGCAGCTCTTCAAACCGACCGCCCACCTCGCTGCCCTTGCCTGCCATCGTTTCCAGCAGGACGGTGGTAGTCTGTTCCGGACGCAGAATGGCGTTCAGGCCCTCTGCAATGAGGGTGATGCCTGCTTCTGTGCCCTGTCCCACATGGCTGCCGGGATGGAAGTTATAATACTGGCCGGGGATATGCTCCATCCGCGCAAGGTCGTCCGCCATGGTGTCGCGGGCGAACCCACGGTTGTGGGCTTCCGCGCCGCAGAGATTCAGCGTGTAGGGCGCATGGGCGATAATCGGAGCGAATTGATGTTCCCGCAGCAGCGTGCACAGGGCCGCCGCATCGGCGGGGTCCAGCTCTTTGGCGCGGCTGCCCCGGGGGTTGCGGGTAAAAAATTGAAAGGTGTCTGCCTGCAGCTCCAGTGCCTGCCGCCCCATGGCGGCAAAGCCCTTGGAGGAGGACAGATGGCATCCGATGTGCAGCATGGGAGACCTCCTGCATGGTTTTTTTCAGGATACCATACCACGGGCGGAGTTGTCCTGTGTAAATGCAACAGCGTCATCGGAAGTGTTTCCCGTTTCGTCCACAAACAGCCGCTCTGCCCGCAGTTGTGCGGTCAGAAGCTGCATCTGCAGGGCCTGCAGGGCCTGGGCGGTGTCCGTGATGGTGTTGAACAGCAGAAGATACTCTTTGGAAATGTGTTCCATATCGCGCATTCCTTTCTTTGACACAAAATGTGGAAGTGGATAGCTGTATGATACACAAAATGTGGGTCAGAAACTGTCCGAATTTGTCGAAGGGCCGGGAAAAGAAAAAATTTTTGAAAAATGCAGCAGAGAGTAGGCGAAACGGCGGGAAAATGGGGAAATTTTGCGGTGGCTCTTGCTGAAAAGGGTGGCAAATGGTATGATACAGCACATGAGAAACGAAGAAAAAACAACAGAATTTTTGCTGAGACAAGGCGATTTGCCGGATGCGCAGCTGCAGGACTTGTGTAAGGGCCTGCACCAAAGCGTGTTCGGCTGCGGCCATTTTGTGACCGATGCTGCGGCGGAGGTGCTGCGGCGGGAACTGGACGGTTTACCGGGGACGGAAGGGCCGGATGTGGAACTGCTGGACGGCGGTTTCTGCCGCGTCCACCTGCGGGTTCTGCAAAAAACGGCTCTTGCACCGGATACGCTGCTGCGGCTGTTTGTGCTGTCCGCCGAGAAACCCTGCGGCAGCGGGGCGGAACTGGAAGAAAAGCTGACGGTTCTGCTGCGGCTGTGCCGCGAAGGGAAGCTTCCGTTTTCGGAAGCCGAGGCAGAACGTGAGATTGCTGTGTGGCGGGAAGCGGGATTTCCCGCCTGCCATCATTCCGTGGCCTATCGGAACGCGCATCAGCCTGCCTATCGGGTGGTTCGGAAAGAATACGCCCGCTGGCTGCCGCTGTTGGCGGAGATCGACGGCCGGCTGGCAAAGCAGGAGCGGGTGATGGTGGCCCTTGAGGGCGGCAGTGCCAGTGGAAAAACCACGCTGGCAGCCCTGCTGGAGCGCATTTACGGCTGCACGGTGTTCCATATGGATGACTTTTTCCTCCGTCCGGAGCAGCGGACGCCGGAGCGGTTGGCAGAACCGGGCGGCAATGTGGACCGGGAGCGGTTTGCGCAGGAGATTTTGCAGCCGCTGGCAGAGGGTCGAGCGGTAGAGTTTTGCCGGTATGACTGCCATACACAAACGCTGCTGCCGCCGGTGACGGCGGAAGTGGGACGGCTGGTGGTCGTGGAGGGTGCGTACAGCATGCATCCGGAGCTGGCGGAGGCCTATGACCTGTCCGCCTTTTTGCGCGTAAATCCACAGCTGCAGCGTCAGCGCATCCTGAAGCGGAACGGGCCAGAGCTGGCAAAACGCTTTTTTGAAACATGGATCCCTATGGAGCAGGCATATTTTGAAACCATGGACACGGCGAACCGCTGTGATCTGATTCTGGAGGTGGACGAATGAGAGTGGTGGTCATTGACGGACAGAGCGGCCGCATGGGCCAGCTGTTCATTGAGCGTGCGGTGGCTGCAGGGTTACCGTGCGACATCGACTGCGTGGGCACCAATGCCATCGCCACATCCGCCATGCTGAAGGCTGGTGCGAAAAACGGCGCCACGGGAGAGAATCCCGTGCTGGTGGCCTGCCGGACGGCGGATGTCATTGTCGGCCCCATTGGTATTTTGTCGGCGGACTCCCTGATGGGCGAGATTACGCCCGCCATGGCGGTGGCTGTTGGCCAGAGCGCAGCCCGCAAGCTGCTGCTACCGGTGAACCAGTGCAGCAATCTGGTGGCGGGCACTCAAAACCTGTCTCTTTCCAGACTGATGGAGGAGGCAGTGGCCATGCTGGCCGACCTTTGCAAGTAATCTTCCGGCCAAGCCGGTTTTTCCAGCGAAGCAATCGTGTCTCAAGACACGGCCTCCCGTTCAAGACGGCAATTCAGTTGAAAGGGAGAATTTTGATGTATGTTTTGACACCCGGCAAGCGCTTTGTCCGGGACCTAACCTTCGCCGCCATCTGTCTGGCGCTGTGCATGGTGCTGCCGTTTCTGACAGGACAGATCCCGGAAGTCGGCAGCATGCTTTGCCCCATGCACATCCCCGTACTGCTGGCAGGCTTCCTCTGCGGCCCGTGGTGGGCCATGGCTGTGGGTGCGGCAGCGCCGCTGCTGCGGTTTTTTCTGTTCGGCATGCCGCGGCTGTTCCCCACGGGACTTGCCATGTGCTTTGAGCTGGCGGCTTACGGACTGGTTTCCGGCCTGATGTACCGCCTGCTGCCGAAGCGAACTGCCAACCTCTATGCTGCCCTGATTGCTGCCATGCTGGCGGGACGGATCGTCTGGGGCGCGGTGATGGTGGTGATCTCCGGCGTGTCGGCCGTGCCGTTTAGCTGGGAACTGTTCGCGGCAGGTGCCTTTTTGAATGCCGTTCCCGGCATTTTGGTCCATATCCTGCTGATTCCCGTGCTGGTGATGGCCCTGCGCAAGGCAGGCCTCACAAACGAATAAACCGGTGAAAGAAACTCCTGTTTTGGGCGCTCAAGGCGCCTGAAACGGGAGTTTTTCCCGTTTCCTGTATTGCACCTTGAACATAAAACTGCTATACTATTACAATCTATCATTATGCTTTCCGGTAGGAGGTTCGCCTATGAATAATAAAAAGCTCTCCCGTCTGCTGGAACCGAATATGAACCTGTATGTGTTCTGCCTGATCCTCTTTGCCGTGGCGGCGATTCCGGCCAGCCCGCTGCTGGCGGTTGCGGAGGGCATTTTGGCGGTGGCCCTGTATCTCTACATGAAAAAGAGTAATCAAAAGCGCCGCCAGAAGATGCTGCAGTATATCGACAGCGTCACCGGCAGCGTGGATACCGCCAGCAAATCCACCCTGATCAACTCTCCCCTGCCCATCATGGTGTTCCGGCCCGATACCGGCGAAGTCATCTGGAGCAATGAGGACTTTTTGCAGCTGGCCGGCGCACGGGAGCATCTGTTTGAAATGAAGGTGGAGGATGCTGTGCCGGAGTTTCCCGTCCAGTGGCTGCTGGAGGGCAAGCAGGAGTGTCCCCATCGTGTGGTGATGAACCACCGCCGCTTCCGTGTCTACGGCAGTCTTGTGCGGACGAAGGGCCGCGGCGCCGACCAGAATCTGGTGGCGACCACCTATTGGGTGGACACCACGGAGGGCGACGCCCTGCGGGAGATTTATGAAGCTTCCCGTCCGGTGTTTGCCATCCTGACCGTGGATAACTACGACGACCTGATGAAGGCCTGCGCGGATACCCAGCGCAGTGCCGTCCGTGCCCAGATCGAGGAACGGCTGTCTGCATGGGCCGGAAAAAGCGGCGGCCTGCTGCTGAAGACCGAGCGTGACCGCTACCTTTTTATTTTTGAGGAGCAGTATTACGAAAGCTATGTGGAGGATAAATTCTCCATTCTGGATGCCATCCGCGATATCAAGGTGGGTGACGGCAACCACCCCACGCTGTCCATCGGCATGGGCAAGGATGTGGACGGTATCCCTGAGCTGTATAAAAATGCCACCCTTTCCATGGACATGGCCCTCAGCCGCGGCGGTGATCAGGCCGTGGTGCGCAACCGTGTGGACTTTGAGTTCTACGGCGGCCGCGCCAAGACGGCGGAAAAACGCACGAAGGTCAAGTCCCGCGTCATGGCCAATGCCCTCAGTGAACTGATGAATGACGCCACCGAGATCTATATCATGGGTCACAGCTACGCCGATATGGACGCCGTGGGCGCCGCGGCAGGCGTGTACTGCGCTGCCCGAAAGAAGGGCAAGCGGGCCCAGATCGTACTGGACGAGGAGAAGAACGCCGCCGAGGCGATTCTGGCAAAGCTAAAGGCCCTGCCGGAGTATGAAGGTGTATTTACCTCCGGTCAGGAGGCCTTCCTGCGGATGCGCCCCGGCGCATTGCTGGTGGTGGTGGACACCAACCGGCCCGATCTGGTGGAGAGTCAGCAGCTGCTGGAATCCTGCAACTGCGTGGCGGTCATCGACCACCACCGCCGTGCAGCCAGCTATATTGAGCATGCCGCATTCAGCTTCCACGAGCCTTACGCCTCCTCCGCCTCCGAGCTGGTGACGGAACTGCTGGCCTATCTGGTGGAGCCGGCCGACCTGCTGCGGGAAGAGGCCGAGGCGCTGCTGGCAGGCATCGTGCTGGATACCAAGCGCTTTACCCTCCGTACCGGTGGACGGACCTTTGAAGCGGCCGCGTTCCTGCGCCGTGCAGGCGCCGACACGGCAGAGGTCCAGCGCCTGTTCCAGAATGATTTGAACGACATGGTCTCCCGCTACGACATCATCCGCCGCGCGGAGATGCACCGGGAGGATATCGCCGTTGCAGCCATTGCCGAGGACGGCGTGGACCGCGTAGCGGCGGCACAGGCAGCCGACGAGCTGCTGTCACTCAAGGGTGTGAAGGCGTCCTTCGTGATCTTCCGTGCAGGGGATCATGTGCAGATGTCCGCCCGCTCTTTGGGCGAGGTGAACGTGCAGGTAGTCCTCGAGGCGCTGGGCGGCGGCGGCAACGCCACCACAGCCGGCGGCCGCGTGGAAAACAGCACGGTGGCTTTCGTGCGCGGCAAGCTGCTGGAAGCCATTGACGCATATTTTGAAGACTAATCGATAAGGAGATAACCGATATGAAAGTGATTTTACAGCAGGATGTAAAGGGTCAGGGCAAGAAGGGCCAGCTGGTGGAAGTGTCTGAGGGCTATGCCCGCAACTTCCTCCTGCCCCGCAAGCTGGCGATCGCCGCTACTACCGATGCCATCAACACCCTGAACCTGAAGGAAAAGGCCCGCAAGGCCGAAGAGGCCCGCATGAAGGCTGAGGCCGAGGCGACCGCCGAGAAGCTGAAGGAGATTCAGGTGAAGCTGACTGCCAAGGCCGGCAACGGCGGCAAGCTGTTCGGCGCCGTTACCAGCAAGGAAATTTCCGAAGGTCTGAAAAAACAGTTTAACATTGATATTCCCAAGCAGAAGCTGGTGCTGGATGAGCCCATCAAGGCTTACGGCACCTATCAGGTCAAGGCCAAGCTGGGCTTTGAAGTGAGCGGCACCGTGCATGTGGCCGTGTTTGAGGAAAAATAAAACGCACACTTCATGTGTGTTCCGGAGGTAGCGTCCTATGGCAATGGAAGATCTGTTGATCCGTCAAATGCCCCATAGCTTAGAAGGTGAGCAGGCCGTGCTGGGCTCCATGCTCATCGACTCCAACTGCGTCAAGGACGTGATGGATAAACTGCGCCCTGCGGACTTTTATCTGCGGCAGAACCGGGAGATCTTTGAGACGATCTACTCCATGTTCACCTATGCAAAGCCCATCGACGGCATTACCGTCTGTGAGGAGATGCAGAAGGCGGGCACCTATGACGAAAACACTACCCGCTCCTATCTGGCCCAGCTGATGGAGATCACCCCCACCAGCGCCAACGTGATGGAATATGTGGCCATCGTACGGGACAAGGCGCTGCTGCGGGGCGTGGCACAGGCTGCCAGCGAGATCACCGCGCTGGTGCAGGAGGGCGTCGGCGAGGCGACGGAGATTTTAGAGGTCGCTGAGCAGAAAGTGTTTGCCGTGCGCCGGGGCCAGAGTGCGCAGGACATGGTCATGCTGCGTCAGGTGCTGCCGGAGGTTCTGGACCGTCTGGGCGAAATGAGCGAGAGCGGCAGTCACCTGCCGGGCCTTTCCACCGGCCTGTCCGCCGTGGACAACAAGATCACCGGCCTGAACAAGTCCGACCTCATTTTGCTGGCTGCCCGCCCCGGTATGGGTAAGACCTCCTTCGCGCTGAACATCGCGCTGAACGTGGCTAAGGGCACCAACAAAACCGTGGCTGTCTTTTCTCTGGAAATGTCCCGGGAGCAGCTGGCTATGCGTCTGCTCTCCTCGGAGGCGCTGGTGGAAAACACCCGACTCAAGACCGGCAATCTGCGGGAGACCGACTGGGAGAAGATTGCCGGAGCCGCCAGTGTGCTGAACCGGCTGGATGTCCGCATTGACGACAACCCCATGCTGTCGGTGGCCGACATGAACGCCAAATGCCGCCGTCTGGACAATCTGGGCCTTGTGGTCATCGACTATCTGCAGTTGATGACTTCTGCGGGCGGCAAGAGCGGTGGAGAAAACCGCCAGCAGGTGGTCTCCGAAATGTCCCGTATGCTGAAGATCATGGCCAAGGAACTGAATGTTCCCGTGGTCTGCCTCAGCCAGCTGAGCCGTGCCAATGAAAAGCGCGACGATAAGCGCCCCATGCTGTCGGACCTGCGTGAATCCGGCTCTATCGAGCAGGACGCGGATATTGTTCTGTTCCTGTACCGGGACGACTATTATAATGAAGACAGCGAAAAGCATAATATTGCAGAGTGCATCGTGGCGAAGAACCGCCACGGTGAGACGGGCAAGGTCGAATTAAGATGGATGCCCGAATATACTCAGTTCTCCACGCTGGATAACCGTTACGGCGATGAAGACGAGTACTGATCTGACCGCGGCTAAGCGGTTTTTGGAGGAACTGTGCGGTGGCAAGCCCGCAGCGGTGCTGTGCGCCGTATCCGGCGGACTGGACTCCATGTGTCTGCTGCACCTGCTCTCCACATGGGGGCGGGAGCGGGGCCTGACGGTCACCGCAGCCCACTTCAACCATCAATTGCGCGGAGCCGACTCCGAACGGGATGAGGCCTTTGTGCGGGACTGGTGCGCGGAACGTGGCATTCCCTTTGCTTGCGGCCGGGGCGATGTGCGCGCGTTGGCGGCGGCGGAGGGACTTTCCCTCGAAGAGGCGGCCCGCAAGGCGCGGTACGCCTTTTTGGAGCAGCAACGGCAGGCGCTGGGCTGCGGGTGGATTTTGACCGCCCATCATGCCGATGATAACGCCGAGACCATGCTGCTGAACCTGATCCGCGGCACGGGGGCCAAGGGCCTTTCCGGTATTCCGGCTGTCCGCGGCTGCATTGCGCGCCCGTTTCTGCAGGAAACGCGGGAGGCGTTGGCGGCGTATGCAGCGGATCACGGTATCCCCCATGTGGAGGATGCCAGCAACGAAAGAGATGAATTTGCCCGCAATGTCCTGCGGCACAAGGTGCTGCCGGTGCTGCGGGAACTGAACCCCAGAGCGGTGGCGCACATGACCTGCACAGCCGACTTGCTGGCGCGGGATGATGATGCGTTGGAGTGCATGGCCCAGCAGCTGCTGGAGCGATCCTGCACCGTGCAGGACGGTGTGCTGCGGCTGGATGCGCAGAAGTGCCTTGCGGCAGAGCTGGCGGTGCGGAGCCGCGCCGTTCATGCGGCGCTGGAGCGCATGGCGGGGCGGAGAAAAGACTTGTCTGCCGCCCATGTAGAGGCGGTTTGTGATTTGCTGCAGGGCGCGGAGGGAAGAGAAGTTTCCCTGCCCTACGGCCTGACGGCGCGGCGGAACAGAAATACGCTGACGATTTTCCGTAGCGGACAGCCGCCGCAGGAGACGGCGGTTTCTGTTGGAGAAACCGTGATGTTTGGCTCTTGGCGGGTGACGCTTTCCGCAGACAGCGGAGACTGGGCTATGAACCTGCCGCCGGAGGCAGAGGTGCGCGTCACGCCATGGCAGCGGGAGGATCGTATGACGACTCCCGGCAGCCGAGGCCCG
>JAFYQM010000039.1 GCA_017547085.1 Oscillibacter sp. | reverse complement strand
TTCTCGGTGTAGGCATAGGACGCCACGGAAGCCACGATGCGGGCAATGTGGGGCGGGCAGCAGGCGCAGCCGAACCACGTGCGGCGGGTGGGCTGCACATGGTGCAGGCGCACGTCCTTGCGGCAGGCCTGGGGCACCACCGCCAGGGGGTTGACGTAGAAGAAGCTCTTGCCATCCAGCGCCATACCGGAGAGCACGGTGTTATACAGCGCCAGCTCCATCACGTCGGCATACTTGCTGTCGGGCTTGATCTGCAGCATGCGGCGGGCGAAGAAGGCCAGGCCGATGGCGGCGCAGGTCTCGGAATAGGCCACGTCGTTGGGCAGGTCGTATTCATAGGAGAAGGCCTCGCCGTGCACCGTGCCGCCGATGCCGCCGGTGACGTAGAGCTTCTTGCGGACGATGCTGTTCCACAGCCGCTCACAAGCGGCGTAGAGCTCCTCGTCGCCGGTCAGGCGCGCAACATCCGCCATGCCGGAATACAGGTAGGTGGCGCGCACGGCGTGACCCACGGCCTCGTCCTGCTCGCGGACGGGCTTGTGGGACTGGTGGTACTCCGAGCCCTCATCGAGCTTGCCGCGCCACTTGCGGCCTTCCTTTTCGGCGCGGGCCTTGTCCTCCACCTGGAAGTAGAAGGGCTGCTGACCGCGCTGGTCCACAAAGAACTTGCTCAGCTGCAGGTACTTCTCATCGCCCGTGGCTTCGTAGAGGCGCACCAGGGCCATCTCGGCGATCTCGTGGCCGGGGTAACCCTTGCACTTGCCCTCTTCCGCGCCAAAGCGGTCGGCGATGTAATCCGCAAAGCGGCAGGCGGCCTTGAGCAGCTTATCCTTGCCCGTGGCCTGGGCATAGGCCACTGCGCCCTCCACCAGGTGACCCAGGCAGTAGAGCTCGTGGTTGTCGCGCAGGTTGGTCAGGGCGGCGTCCATGCCGTTAATGATGTAGTAGGTGTCCAGATAGCCCTCGGGGGTCTGGGCCGCGCAGACCACGTCGATGGCCCCGTCCGCAATGGCCTCCAGCTCCGGGTCGGGATGCTGGGACAGGGAATAGCCCACGGCCTCGATCCACTTGGAGAAGTCCGTATCCTGGAAGAGGAAGCCATAGAAGCGGCCCTCCTCAGGATTGGCGGGATCCTCGGGCAGGGCGTTGAAGCCCCGGTTGACATACTTCGGGGCCACATAGGCATCGCCCTTTTCGCGCTGCTCGGCCATCATCCTGCCGGCGGTGCGGAAGTTGCGCATGCACCAGCTGGGGTCCGCGCCGGGCACACGGTCGTTGAGGGCCTCCCACTGATACGGGATGACCTCCGTGCGCACCAGCTCCATTTCACGCTGCCAGAAGGGGTCGGTCACGGTCATCTGCTTCAGGTCGATGGGGGTGGAGAAAACCTGCTTATTCATTTGCACGCCTCCGCGTTTGTCGAAATTTCTCTGAGAATAGTATAACGGGAAACGGCGCGAATTTCAAGGGGAGGACAAAAGAAAAACGGGAAGCATACAACTTCCCGTCGTGTGTCAGATATCTTTGATACCCCAGGCCCGCAGGGTGGTTTTTGACCGTTCCAGCTGGCGCTTCTGATCCTCCGGCAGGCAGTCCATCAGGGCGGCGAAGGCCTTTTTGCTGTAGGCGATGCGAAGACCGCAGTCGGTTTGCCGGAAACGGTCCATATCCGTCAGGAGCGCGGCGGGAACCGGGTCGCAGGAGAGGTATAGCCAGAAGCTGCTGGCAGAAATGGAACTGTACCGGCCATTCTTTACGGTGCGTTCCAGTGCGTAGCTTCTGCCGATCCCGACGTGCCGCACGTCCTCATACCGCAGGGTCAGCGTCCGGCGGAAGGGGGCATGGAGGCTGATGCTGTCTTCCGTGATGGTGTACCAGCCCAGGGTTTCGCGGCTACTGAGCAGCGCGCCGAACAGGAGCAGATCGATGCCCAGGACGAGGACAACGAACGGGGTGCGGTCACCAGCCACGGGGGCTGCGACGATCATCCATACGCTGGCGATGAGCGCCGCAGCCATCAGGAAAACGGTCAGAGAGAATATGTAGGGGCTGAACAGAAAATGGTATTTCTTTTGCGTTTCAGGCATGAAAAGGCCTCCCTTGCGTTGCTGGCACATATATAACCAGTATAGCAAGGGAGGTTGTTTTTCGCAAGGTCTGCGGCGAGAATTTACATTTCAGCCGCTACAGGCCGGACTCAGTCCTCTTCCACGCGGAAGGCGTAGATGGTGGTGGTGTCGTACTTTTCGCCGGGGCGCAGTACGGTGGAGGGGAAGTTCGGGTGGTTGGGGCTGTCGGGGAAATGCTGGGTCTCCAGGCACAGGCCGGAGAAGGGCACATAGTGCATGCCGCCGCGGCCGCCCTCGCAGTCGGTGAAGCAGGCGGTGTAGAGCTGCACGCCGGGCTGGTCGGTGATGACCTCCATCACACGGCCGGTCTCCTCGTGATACACACAGGCGCAGGTGCCCATGGCGCTGCCCTTGCGCAGGACGAAGTTGTGGTCATAGCCATTGGCATACTGCATGGGCACGCAGGTATCCTTCTCGTCCAGGCCCTCGCCGATCAGCTTGCCCTCGCGCAGGTCGAGGGGCGTGCCCGCCACGGGCATGTAGCCGCCGGTGGGGATGAGGCCGCTGTCCACCGCGGTGACCACATCCGCATCGATCCACACGATGTGGTCGCGGACGGTGCCGTGGTCGTGGCCGGCCAGGTTGAAGTAGGTGTGGTTGGTCAGGTTGCAGTGGGTGGCCTTGTCAGTGGTGGCCTCGTAGCGGATGTGCAGGTTGCAGTCGTCATCCCAGGAGTAGGTGCACTTGACGTCCAGCGTGCCGGGGTAGTTCTCCTCCATATCGGGGGAAACGTAGTGCATGACGATGGAATCCATGCCCGCGCCCTCCACAGGGGTGGCGGTCCACATCTTCTGGTTGAAGCCGACGTCGCCGCCATGCAGGTGGTTCTCGCCGTTGTTGATGGCCAGCTGGTAGCTGACGCCATCCAGCGTGAAGCGGCCCTTGGCGATGCGGTTGCCATAGCGGCCGACGATGTCGCCCATGAAGGCGTGGTCGCCCTCGTAGCACGCCAGGGCGTCAAAGCCCAGGGTGACATCCGCCATCGTGCCATTCTTATCGGGCACGATGATGCTGGTGATGATAGCGCCAAAGTCCAGCACGGACACAGAAGCGCCCTTCTTGTTGGTCATGGTGTAGAGCGTGGCTGGCTGGCCGCCGCGGGTAACGCCGTAGGAGCGGGAAGTGATAGCCATGGGGATGCCCTCCTTACATATACTCGGTGAGGTTACTGCTATCATTGTAACCTGTTGTGCCCCACCGGTCAAGGGGAAAACCAGATTTTCGTTGCTTCACGCAGCCCCCTCTGCCCCAGGAAATAAATCTGCGGAAAATGAAAAAAACACTTGCGTTCCCGTTCGAAGTGTGCTATACTGTTTTAGTCGTTGGCAGAACTGCTGACGCAAACCGCATATCTGGGGCATTAGCACAGTTGGTAGCGCGCTACATTCGCATTGTAGAGGTCACCGGTTCGAATCCGGTATGCTCCACCACAAATCCTGCATTTCGATGCAGGATTTTTTGTTTTTGCCACATGAAACGACGGAAGTCTGCTGTAAATCCTGCAAAATACCTACCCCCTTTCGCGACGTACCGCAATTCATACCGCAATTGATGTCCGCAAAGCCAGGAAAATCAAAGAAAAGCGTCCATTTTTGCAAGCTCTTTTTGCTTGGTTTCCATGCTGGAATGGGCATAAAGCTGGAGTGTCAAGGCTACCTCTGTATGCCCCAGGATTTCCGACAGAGTGCGCACGTCCATGCCGGATTCTATGGCGCGGGTCGCAAAGGTGTGACGCAAAGCGTGGACGCCCATCTGTTCAAGCCCCGCCTCTTCCAAGGTGCGGTGAAGGGCGCGGCAAAGGTTGCGTCCCTCATAGGGTGTGCCTATATCAGAACAGAACACAAGGTCATTTGCGTTCCACGCGGGCCCCTGGGCCATACGAGTCTGCAATTGAATCAACCGCTGGGTGGCGAGCAAGTCCTGCATCTTTTCAGAGAGCGGGATGGTTCGCCGCCCGGCTTTTGTTTTTGGTGTACTGGACTCCAAACGGGTGCGGGTGGCCGCATCATCTGAGAAGTCGCGGTTGCGTCTGATGGTCTGCTTGACCGTGAAGCTGCATCCGTTGATGTCCGACCACCTCAGACCAGAGAGTTCCGCCATGCGCAAGCCAGTACCCAATATGAAGTAAAGCGCACGTCCCGCAGTGCTATCGGGCAGTGCTTCGATGAACCTGCGTTGCTCTTCCGCAGTGAAGAACCGGATTTCATCCTGCTCCATCTTAGGGAGAATGGTGTGCTCACTGGGGTTGCGGAGAATCATCTGGTTGACAACCGCTTGATCCAACGCTGCGTGGAGGATCGTGTACGCTTTGCGCACCGTGGCTGGCGCCTTTCCTTCCTTCACCAAGGCGTTGACATTGGCCTGGACGTGCTGCGCCTTCACCTCCTGCAAGGGAATGCGGCCAATGTACGGTTTTATGTGGAGAAATATCTCATCCTCATAACCGGTGCAAGTGGACGCCTTTTTGTGCGGCAAACAGTAAATGCGGAACCACTCTTCAAGCCAGTCACCTAGTGTCAGGCGGCTGGGTTCGATGTACTCATCCCTTTCAATAGAAAGAAGGATGTCGCGGAGTTTGATTCGTACCTCTGCCTTCCTCTTTCCATAGATAGAGCGCCGGACGGGCCGCCCGTCGGGTTTATAGGAAGCGATATACTGGGCCTCCCAGAGGCCATTGGGGCGTTGCCGGATGCAACCTTCATTGTTGTTCCGCCGCCCTGCTTTTTTTCTTTCAGGCATGTAGATGCTCCTTTCTTTTGCCTGAAAGCGTCGTGGTGGGTTGATGTACTTCCATTATACCGCTGCGGCTAAGGGGCGGCAAGCCATCAGAAAATCATGTAAACAGAAGGATTGCATTCTTTTAGAGTACGATGACTTTTTCGGTGGAGGGACTTATCAAAAATCGTGCTAATTTGGACTGTCCTGGTGTTAAGTGCTGCAATGGTGGTCTAAGGTGGTCTTAAGTTACATCTTTTCACGTTGGGTTACATCTTTTTGCGTTTGGAAGAGGTTTGATTTGCTTGTATGAGCATCTCCGAATTGGCATGTGGACTCCTCGATTTCTAGATGTCAATACAAGTTTACGCACACATCTAAAAAACCACCACTTTTGAATTTTAGATGTCAGTAAATTTGTGTGCGAAACACCATCTGAACGCAACATATTGTGGTTTTTACAAAGTTTTCGTTTTCTGCCCAAAGGAGACAAAAAAGTTTTTTCTCTCTGGTTTCAATATATTGTATATCGAGGTTTGCTAAATGCACAATATATATGTTGTATCTATGCCAAAATTACAGTATTTCAAAAAAAGTTTTGTTATAATTTGTGTTAAATGAATTACATTTTTTTGCAACCAAACCCACCCCCTTTGCGAGCAGATAGGTAAAGGGCTCTGGCAAACGA
>JAFYQM010000038.1 GCA_017547085.1 Oscillibacter sp. | reverse complement strand
TAATTTAAAAACTGATAAAATTGTTATAAGATGAAATGACAATGCGAGTTTATAAAGAACTGGAAGCTGTAATATTCAATAGAGGGTGACTTGTGTATTTTAGATGAATGGCCGCTTATTATCCTAAATTTCCTGCCGTTTACAATAACGGCGGCGCGACTCGAACATGACGGATGCCCGGAAAAACCTTGCGCTGCAAGGCTTTCCGGGCATCGTTTACATTCATGGCGGCGCGATACATAGCTGCGGGAGATATCGAAGGCAGCGGCTACTTCCCGCTGGGTCAGAGGCATGGTGCCGCCCAGCCCGTAGCGCAGGCGGATGATCTCCGCCTCCCGCGGGGAAAGCAGTTCGCCTACCAGATGCCGCACCCGCAGGGCGTTGTCCCGGTCGTGGAGATCGTCCAGCATGGTGTCCTCCACTCCCACCACGTCCATCAGTTCCAGCGCGTTGCCCTCCTTGTCGGTGTCGATGGTGTCGGAGAGGGATACTTCGCCCTGCAGTTTTTTCTGAGCGCGGAAGTGCATCAGGATCTCGTTTTCAATGCACCGTGCGGCGTAGGTGGCAAGGCGGGCGCCTTTGGTGGGGTCAAAGCTGGAGATGCCCTTGATCAGGCCGATGGTGCCGATGGAGATCAGGTCATCCTGCTCAGTGCCTTGCGTATAGTATTTTTTAATAATGTGGGCCACGAGACGTAGATTTCGTTCGATCAGCACGTTTCGTGCCTGCGGATCTCCGGCGGCGTAGCGCTCCAGCCAGTGCCGTTCCTCGGCGGCAGACAGCGGGCGGGGAAAAGAGCCGTTTCCCGTCAGGCGCAGGGAAAACAGCAGTGTATTGGCAAATAAAAGCAGTGCGGCAGACAGCATAACATCCCTCCTGCGCTACTCTATGCGGAGGGAGATTGTCTGTATGCGGTTTTGCAATTTGACTGTGAGTTTGCTATACTGTGGGAAAACAGCAGGGAGGGAAAGCTGGTGGGATGGTATGTCTATATACTGCGCTGCGGCGATGGTTCGCTGTATACCGGCTATACCGACGATGTAGAGCGGCGGTTGGCGGTGCATCAGAGTGGGAAAGGCGGCAAATATACCCGCAGCCACCTGCCGGTGGAACTGGTCTACCGGGAGGAACTGCTAGACAAATCCACTGCGCTGCGGCGGGAGGCCGCGCTGAAGCGTTTTTCTCGAAAGGAGAAACTGGCACTGATTGAAAGTGCCCAACAGGCGGAATAAAAAAGAGGAACGCAGGTGCGTTCCTCTTTTTCTTATCTTGTGGCAAAGTAAGCGCGGGTGGCTTGTGCATCGGCGGCGATCTGGGCTTTCAACGCATCCAACGAGTCGAAGCGGATCTCGTCCCGCAGGCGGTGGTGGAACTCCACGCGGACATTCTGGCCGTACAGGTCGCCCTCGAAGTCCAGCAGCCAAGCCTCCACGGTGACGTTGGTGCCGTTGTTGACCGTGGGGCGGGTGCCTACATTGGTCACGGCGGCGTAGTTACTGCCGTCCGGCAGCACCACCTGTGTGGCGTACACGCCGTGGCAGGGTACCAGCACATGGGGCGGGGCCGTCAGATTCACGGTGGGGATGCCGATGGTGCGGCCGATGCGGTGGCCGTGGCGTACCTCCTGCGTCAGAACGTGGGGATGGCCCAGATACTGGGTGGCTCGCTCCATCTGTCCCATTTCCACCAGTCGGCGGATATAAGTGGAACTCACGGTGATGCCGCCCACCTCTACTGCCGGAATGATATCGCAGCCAAGGCCCAGCTCGGCGCATTTGGCCTGCAGAAGCTCCGGACTGCCCTGATTCTTGTGACCGAAATGGTGGTCGTGGCCGGCCACCAGATGGACGGCGCGGTAGCGCTTTACCAGCAGCTCCGTCACGAAATCCTCCCACGAGGTGGTCATCATTTCCTGATCAAAGGGGACCATGATCACGTCGCGGATGCCGTACAGGCGGCGGGCAAGGTCGCGCCGGTCGTCAGGGGAGTTGATGAGGGGACAGGGAATGCCGGTGACCACCTCTTTCGGCGGCTGGGCAAAGGTGAAGATGGCGGGGGTGACGCCGCGGGCGGCCGCCTCCTCTACAGCGCGGCGCAGTAGGGCGGCGTGGCCCAGATGGACTCCGTCGAAGAAGCCCAGCGCGATGACTCGTTCCTTACTGGACATAATGTTTACGCTCCAAAGAAATTCTTGATGGAAGTGAGTACGCCGTGTTCGGCGCGGGAGAGGCAGAGGAAGGTGCCGTCGCGTCCGTAGACGCGGTAGGTGCCGTCTGCAATGGTTTCGTCAGTGACGGGATTGCCGTTGCGGACCCGTTTTTCCCGTCCCGCAGAGGGCAGATGGTAGGCAGGGAACTCCATGAACATGGTTTCCGCAGGCTTCAGCAGGGCCTCGCCCTGTGCCTGCACGTCTTCGATGGTGACGGCGTCGGCAAGGGTGTAGCCTGCCGCCATAGTGCGCCGCAGGGAATACAGCGTGCCGCCGCAGCCCAGCCGCTGGCCGATGTCGTGGCAGAGGGTACGGATGTAGGTGCCTTTGGAGCAGACGCAGCGGAGGAGATAATCCGTCTCGCTGAAGCGCTCCACCAGCTCCAGTTCGTAGATGTGGATCGCGCGGGGCTTGCGTTCCACTTCCTTGCCCTTACGAGCCAGATCGTACAGCTTCTGGCCATTGATTTTAATGGCGGAGTACATGGGCGGGATCTGCTGGATGTCCCCCATGAAGTGGAGCAAAGCAGCTTCCACATCGGCACGGGTGGCCGTGACGGGGCGGAGTTCCAGCGTTTCACCGCTGATGTCCTGCGTGTCGGTCACCTGACCAAGGCGCAGTCCCGCCACGTATTCCTTGCGGCTGTTTTCCGCAAACTCCACGGCGCGGGTAGCCTGTCCCACAAAGACGGGCAGTACACCGGTGGCCATGGGGTCCAGCGTTCCGCCGTGGCCTACCCGCTTCTCGTGCAGGATGCCGCGGATTTTCGCGCATACGTCCATGGAAGTCCAGTCGGCGGGTTTATCTATAATGATGATTCCGTTAGGCATAATTCACCTCGTGGTGAAAGTTTCGTATTATTCTGCAAAGTCCGGAGTGTTTGCCGCGATGGAGTTTAGAATAGCACGCTTCACATCTTCCAGCGGGGCCTCCACCGTGCAGCCTGCCGCTGCCGCGTGGCCGCCGCCGCCCAAAGCGGCGCAGACGCGCGTGGCGTTGATGCGCTTTCCGGTGCGGACGGACAGCTTCCATACGTCCGGGCGCAGTTCCCGGAAGGTGACGGCACAGTCTGTGCCCTCGATCTGGGCACCGAGGGAGGAGAGGTCCTCCGCGTCGGTTTCCGTGGCTTCCAGCCGCTCCATCAGGCTGATGGGCACGAACAGCAGCACCACGCGGCCGCGGGCGTAGAACTCCATGTGGCTCAGCATGTCCGCTTCCAGCGCCAGCCGCTTGCGGGTCTTGGTGCGGAAGAAGACCTTGTTGATGGTTTTGTAGTCGATGCCGGTGGACATCAGTGCCGCCGCTACCGTATGGGTGTAGGCGGAGGTGTTGTCATAGACGAAGCCGCCGGTGTCGGTGGAGACAGCCAGATACAGAGGCAAAGCCGTTTCCGGCGTGATGCAGTCCAGTTCGCAGAGAATGTCATACATCAGCTCGCCGCAGGCAGCGGCCTCGGGACGGACAATGTTGGCAGCCGCAAAATGCTCGAAGGAGGGGTGATGGTCGATGGCCAGATCCACGCGGCCGATGTAGGGCTTTGCGTTTTCGGGGAACAGGCCCACGGTGGCAATGTCGGTGGCGACCACCTTCTCCGGCACAAAGCCGTCGGGGGCGGCATAAGGGAGAAAATAGGGGGCGTTGGTGTCCGTCAACCCGGCGTTGGGCAGAAGATAGGCCGTCTTGCCCAGTGAACGCAGTGCGGCGCACAGGGCGGCAGCGCAGCCTACGGTGTCGCCGTCGGGGCGCACATGGGTCAGCAGCAGCACGTTGTCAAAAGAACGCAGCAGAGCCGCGGTCTCCTGTACGGTCAGCATGAAAAAACCTCCATTCTACCGCAATGCACGGTATTGAAACATGAAAGGGAGTCGGCGGAAGGGATGGGGAGGAGGGTTACTCCTCGTCCAGTACGGCGGTGTTGTCGGGGTTTTCGGGCTTCACACGGGTGGGGTCACGCAGGACTTCCAAAATGTGGGCGCCCTGCAGAATGGAGTCGTCTGCGATGAACTGCAGTTCCGGCGTGTAGCGCAGCTGCAGCGCGCGGCCCAGCTCGCGGCGCAGGAAGCCGGAGGCGGATTTCAGACCCTTCAGAACGTCCTTTTCCTGCTCCTTGTTCAGAACGCTGACCCACACGCGGGCGTAGCGGAGGTCGCCGGTGGTGTCCACGCGGATGATGGAGACCATGCCCACGCCGGACACGCGGGGGTCCTTCAGACGGCGGATCTGGTCTGCCAGTTCCCGCTGGATCTCTTCGTTGATGCGGCCAATTCGATTGCTTGCCATATTTGTTACCTCCAATTCGGGGGATTGTTGACGTAGTTGGGTGCCGCTGACAGCGGCAGGTGAATTCCGCCCCCATTTCCTTTTTGAAACATCAAAAAGGAAACGGCCGCGGCCGGTCAAAGGAAAAAATGTCAGGCCGTCAAAATGCCCTCCGGACATTTTGCGGCAAATACGGGAGTGTTCTGAGTCGGTGCGGCAGCAGAATCGGTTTGTACCGGCTGCGCCATACCGCCCTCTTGCGGCAGTGTGCCGCCGCATTTGCCGGCTGGTTGCTGATTCGGGGCAGTCGATGAAAGGCCTGTCGCTCTTGCCCCGCTGCCGCTGCACCGTTCCACGGGGGAGGAATCCAAGGAAGGGGGCCGCAGCCACCTCTCTTGTGTCGTTTCAAGGGGGGGCGGGGGGGGATCGAAATCCCCCGGGTTTTCTTTTTGGGGTGTGGGGGATATTTCTTTTTCAAAAAGAAATGTCTCCCACGCGTTCTTCGTGAATTGTCGGATAAAACAAGGGACGGCGACGCGGTCGCCGGTTTAAAAATGTCGTTACTTTTGCGGCGACAGGCACCGCAAAAGTCCTCGCTGTGCTCGCCTCGGCGCAAATAGCGCCTCGGAACATTCGATTGCATTCAAGGCGGGAAATCCCCCTCGAGCTCCCCCCTGCGAAAGCTTGTGCTCCTGTTAGAAAAAGGGACGGCGACGCGGTCGCCGCCCCTTGTAGCTTTTGCATTACGGAAAGAAACTTATCTGGGAATCTCCTCCATAGTGAAGCCCTCGATGATGTCGCCTGTCCCGTGAAACGGGGTTTCACGGGAACCCTTCCGATACCAGCAGCATGTGGGAAAATGAATGGCCCAGGCCACCCTCTCTTGCCGCTACGCGGCAATTCACCTCGTTTCCCACATGCCGAGGTTTTGTTTCACAAAACGCTCGTACCCGCTGTCGCGGGGCGCCGCGCTGCGGCGCAGGAAGGCGACAAAACCTGTTTCAAAACAGAAGGTAGCTGTTTATCTGGGAATCTCCTCCATGGTGAAGCCCTCGATGATGTCGCCTTCCTTGATGTCGTTGAACTTCTCGATGGTCATGCCGCACTCGTAGCCGGAGTTGACTTCCTTGGCAGCGTCCTTGAAGCGCTGCAGGGAGGCAAGGCTGCCTTCGTGGATGACGATGCCGTCACGCACCAGACGGATGGAGCAGGCGCGGACGATCTTGCCGTCGGTGACGTAGCAGCCTGCGACGGTGCCCACGGAGGACACCTTGTAGGTCTGGCGGACCTCGGCGTGGCCCAGCACCACTTCGCGGTACTTGGGAGCCAGCATACCCTTCATAGCGGCCTCGATCTCGTCGATGGCGTCGTAGATCACGCGGTACATCCGCATGTCGACGTTCTGGCGTGCTGCGCTATCGCGGGCAGCGGCGTCGGGACGGACGTTGAAGCCAACGATAATAGCACCGGAAGAGGTTGCCAGCATGACGTCGGATTCGTTGATGGCGCCCACGCCGCCGTGGATGACACGGACGTTGACCTCTTCGTTGGAGATCTTCTCCAGAGAGGCCTTCACGGCTTCCACGCTGCCCTGAACGTCGGCCTTGACGATCAGAGCCAGCTCCTTGCGGGCACCGGCCTGGATCTGGTCGAACAGGTTCTCCAGAGACACCTTCTGGGTGGGAGCCAGAGCCTTGGCCTTTTCCTCGGCCTTGCGCTGCTCCACCAGTTCGCGGGCCATGCGCTCGTCGGCTACGGCGAAGAAGGGGCTGCCGCCCACGGGAGCCTCGGACAGGCCTGCGATCTCCACGGGCACGGAGGGGCCGGCCTCGGTGAGACGCTCGCCCTTGTAGTTCATCATGGTACGGACGCGGCCCACGGCGGTGCCGGCGATGATGATGTCGCCCTGCTTCAATGTGCCGTTCTGCACCAGCAGGGTGGCCACGGGGCCGCGGCCCTTGTCCAGACGGGACTCGATGACGGTGCCCTGTGCGGCGCGGTTGGGGTTGGCGCGCAGTTCTTCCATCTCAGCCAGCAGGACCAGATTCTCCAGCAGGTTGTCAATGCCGATGTTCTTCTTGGCAGAGATCTTGCAGACGATGGTCTCGCCGCCCCAGTCCTCGGGCACCAGGCCGTGCTCGGTCAGCTGCTGCATGACGCGGTCGGGGTTGGCGTTTTCCTTATCGATCTTGTTGACGGCCACGATGATGGGGATGCCCGCGGCCTTGGCGTGGTTGATGGATTCGATGGTCTGGGGCATGATGCCGTCGTCGGCGGCGACCATCAGGATGGCGATGTCGGTGACCATGGCGCCGCGGGCACGCATGGAGGTGAATGCCTCGTGGCCCGGGGTGTCCAGGAAGGTGATGGGCTTGCCGTCCACCTGTGCCTGATAGGCGCCGATGTGCTGGGTGATGCCACCGGCCTCGCCGGAGGCGACGGAGGCGTTACGGATGGTATCCAGCAGGGAGGTCTTGCCGTGGTCGACGTGGCCCATGACCACGACCACGGGTGCGCGGGGCAGCAGATCCTCTTCGCGGTCCTCGTGCACGTCGATCAGCTTCTCCTCGATGGTGACGACCACTTCCTTCTCCACCTTGCAGCCCATCTCTTCAGCGATGATGGCGGCGGTGTCGAAGTCGATGATCTGGCTGAGGCTGGCCATGATGCCGTTCTTCATCAGGCACTTGACCACCTCTGCGCCGGTCTTCTTCATACGGCTGGCCAGCTCGCCCACGGAGATCTCGTCAGGGATCTGCACCTTGACGGGAGCCTTCTTGGCGATCTCCAGCTGCAGCTTGCGCATCTTCTCGGCCTCGTCCTGCTTGCGCTTGTTGGAGAAGGTCATGCCGCCCTTG
>JAFYQM010000037.1 GCA_017547085.1 Oscillibacter sp. | reverse complement strand
GCTGCCATGAACCTCAAAAAACTGGCAAAATGGAAATGGAAGAGCACACATCCTAGCTTACTTGAGTTGATCTTTTCCACCATAATGATGAAATTCCCGGTTGCTGCTTGATGCGCAACCGGGTTTCTCGACAGACTGAGGAGATGCTCCACGGAGCATCTCCTTTTTTGTTCGGGAATGATTCAGCGTTTGAGTTCTTTCTTTACCGCTTTGGCGATCAGCTCTTGCCCCTCAGGAGAGCGGAGAACTTCCAGAACGGTGTCCCGCACCATGGACTGGAAGGACTTGCTTTTCAACAGGGCGCTGAATACCGCACCATCTTCCTGTCCGCCGCCGGAGGACTGCACCACCCGGGGAACGGCTTTGGGAACAGGACGGACAGGTTCCTCATCCGGTACGTCGCCGTTGAGCCAGGAGGACATATCGGTGGGATCATCGCTCTCCCCTCGCAGGTAGAACAGGGAGACCCCGAAGAATCGTGCGATCTTTTCCTGCTGGTCCTGATTGGGCGTCTGGCGGCCGGTCTCGAACTTTTCCACCGCCATACGGGGCAGGCCCAGTGCGGCAGACAGGGTGGGACGGCTCATATTACGCTGTGTGCGAAGTGCTTCAATACGCTGTGCGATCGTGACCATAGGGAAAACCTCCAGTTTCGTTACTGGTATTCAATATAACAGCTTGCGGCGAAAAATGCAATGGCAGACACAGATCCTGCCGGATGGAGGCAGACGGCACAGAATAAACGAAAAAACGAAAAAACAGGGAGCGTGTGGGTTGCGAGACTGGCGAATTGTACGAAACGCACAATTGTTAAATAATTAATTTGTGAACGTTTTTAGATTACAGATTATTGATAATTTATAATTGCGGTGGTATGATAGGGGTACAAACCAAAGGGAGCTTTGGGCTTGCTGCGCCATTTGGCGGGGGAGGCGGGGCTGCCCTCAAAAAAATAAAACGGAGGATAGTTCAGTATGATTGACAAGAAGACTGGTCTGTGGATCTACAACAAGATGCACGAGATTCGCGACTTTGAAGAGACTGCGTGGACTCTGTTCACCGAGAACAAGCTGCGTGGCAGCGTGCACCTGTATACCGGTGAGGAAGCTGTTGCAGCATCTGTCTGCGCACAGCTGACTGACGAAGACCTGATCGCATCTACCCACCGCGGCCACGGCCACTGCATCGGCAAGGGTGCCGAGCTGGACCGCGCACTGGCTGAGCTGATGGGCAAGGCTACCGGTTACTGCAAGGGCCGCTCCGGTTCCATGCACATTGCCGATTTCACCAAGGGCAACCTGGGTGCAAACGCTATCGTTGGCGGCGGTATCCCCATTGCAACCGGCGGCGCTCTGGCTCTGAAGATGCAGAACAAGCCCAACGTGGCAGTTGCCTTCTTCGGTGACGGCGCATCCAACCAGGGTACGTTCCACGAGTCCATCAACATGGCTGCCGTGTGGAAGCTGCCCTGCATCTATGTGGTGGAAAACAACCAGTTCGGTATGACCGTGCCCGTGTGGCAGTCCACTTCCGTGGAGAACATCTCTGACCGTGCCGCAGCCTACGGCATCCCCGGCGTGACCGTGGACGGCAACGATGTTGTGGCCGTGTATGAGGCATTCGCAGCTGCCAAGGAGCGCGCCATCAAGGGCGAAGGTCCCACCATCATCGAGTGCAAGACCTATCGTTGGCGTGGTCACTGGACCGGCGACCCCGAGGTCTACCGTACCCGTGAGGAAGTGGAAGATTGGAAGGAAAACCGCGATCCCATCAAGCGCTTCGGTGAGTATCTGGTGAAGAAGAAGCTGGCTACCAAGAAGGAGCTGGAAGAGATTGCCGCAGCCGCAGCCAAGAAGATGGAAGAAGCTGTGGAATTCGCCCTGAACAGCCCGGAGCCCGATCCCGAGCATGTGATGGACGACGTGTTCTATGAAGGTTAAGAAGGGGGTACGAAACAATGGCTAAACTGACTTATGCACAGGCAATCCGCAAGGTCATCCAGGAAGAAATGCAGCGTGATGACAAGGTCTTCTGCATGGGCGAAGACTGTGAAAAGCTGGGCGGCGTGTTCGGCACCACCCGCGATCTGTACAAGGAATTCGGCACCGACCGTATTCGCAATACTCCTATCTCTGAGTCTGCCATCGTTGGCGCAGCAGTGGGTGCTGCATCTGCTGGTATGCGTCCCATCGCTGAGCTGATGTACTGGGACTTTGCATTCGTTGCAGCTGACCAGATCTTCAACCAGATGGCTAAGACCCGTTACGTCTTCGGCGGCAACGCCAAGATCCCCATGGTCCTGCGCAGCCAGCAGGGCACTGGCCGCGGCAACGCTGCCACCCACTCCCAGTCTCTGGAGACCATTTTCATGCACATTCCCGGCGTGAAGGTGGCTTGCCCCTCCACCCCCGCAGAGGCCGCCGGCCTGCTGCGTACCGCCATCCGTGATGACAACCCCGTCTGCTTCTTCGAGCACAAGGCACTGTACATCACCAAGGGCGAAGTACCCGATGATCCTGATTTCTGCATCCCCTTCGGCAAGGCTGACATCAAGCGCGAAGGTACCGATGTGACCATCGTGACCAACCTGCTGTATGTGAGCCGTGCTCTGGAAGCCGCAGAAGAACTGGCCAAGGAAGGCATCTCTGCTGAGGTCATCGACCCCCGCACTCTGGTTCCCTTCGACTATGACACCGTGGAAGCAAGCGTGAAGAAGACCGGCCGTCTGGTCGTCGTCCACGAGGCTCACAAGAACTGCGGCTGGGGCGCACAGGTCATTACCGAGATCAGCAACCGTGCATTCCGTTATCTGGACGCCGCTCCCATCCATCTGGGCGCCAAGGCTTGCCCCCTGCCCTTCAACCCCGGTCTGGAAGCAGCCGTTATCCCCAGCGTGAAGGAAATCGTGGATGCCTGCAAGGCTACTCTGTACCGCTGATAGAAAGGAGCTTGACCCATGGCTTCTATCGTAATTATGCCCAAGCAGGGCCTGATGATGACCGAAGGCACCATTATCAACTGGCTGAAGAAGGAAGGCGAGGAAGTCGCCGCCGGCACTCCGCTGTTCGAAATGGAAACCGATAAGCTGACCATCACCATGGACGCCGAAGTTTCCGGCACCCTGCTGAAGATCATTCAGCCGGAAGGTTCTGTGGTGCCCATCACTGAGCCCATCGCTATCGTTGGTGC
>JAFYQM010000036.1 GCA_017547085.1 Oscillibacter sp. | reverse complement strand
TTTTATCTACTTCTATAATCACCAACGCATCCAGTTAAAAACTGGAGTGGCGCCGCTAACGCTACGCCACTCCGCATAAAATTCAATATTTTCCTACTAGGGGTCTTTTTTGTGCTGTCCGTACAATCTGGGGCTATACAAAAAAGCAGCTGTTTTTATTTCTTTAAGGGAAGCTGGAAGAAAAATCGGGTGGACACGGCATCACTTTCTGCCCGCAGGGTGCCCCGATGCTGGGCGGCAATGGCGGAGGCAATGGATAGGCCCAGCCCGTAGCCGGAATGCTCGCCGCGGGAAGCGTCCGCACGGTAGAACCGCTCAAAGAGGTGGGGCAGATGCTCCGGCGGAATGGGTTCACCGGGATTGGAGACAGTCAGAAGTGCCTGCCGGTCGGTTTTTTGCAGCGTCAGAGTAATGGTGCCGCCGTCCGCGCCGTATTTAATGGCGTTGTCCAGCAGCACGGAGATCAGCCGCCGCAGCTTGTCTGCATCGCCGATTACCGTAATCTCTGGCGCGATCTCCTCCTGCAGCGGTTTGCCTGCCTCAAAGGCCACCGGCTCAAAAGCCAGTGTGCAGTCATAGGCTATATCAGAGAGGGATACTTCCGTTTTCGGTGTTTCCGCGGCCATGTTGTCGCCCCGGGCCAGCGTCAGCATCTCCTCCACCAGCACCCGCATACTGCCGGCCTCGGAGCGGATGTTATCCACCCAGTCGGCAGGCTTGTCCGGCAGAGCGGCGGATTCCAGCAGCTCCGCGTTGGAGAGGATGACGGTCAGCGGTGTTTTCAGCTCGTGGGAGGCGTCTGAGAGGAACTGTTTTTGCTGCGCCCACGCTTTTTCCACTGGCCGTGTGGCCCAGCGGGACAGCAGCACGGATACGCCGAACAGCAGCAAAAGGGCCGTCAGGGCGATCATCAGATAAGAGGCCATCATATTCCGCAGCATGGCTTCCTCCATGGACATGTCCACAAAGGCCAGCTTTTCATACATGCCGTTGTCTTGCCGCAGATAGCGCAGATGGTAGCTGTCGATGGTTCCCTGCGTGGTGTTCTGGTTCATGCAGTCCGTGAGGATTTCCTGTAAAATGCCGGTGTTCTCCAGATTGGCGTAGGTGCCGCCGGTGACATAGGCGGTCTCCCCCCACACGCTGACGGTAAAGTAAGGCAGCGAGATCCGGTCCCCTCCGAACAGGATGCCGTTTTGGGGCAGGTGTCCGCTGCCGGGCAGCAAAAACTCTTCCTGGATCACGCGGTGCAGCACCTGCTGGCTTAAGTTTTCCAGATTTCGCTGAAACGCCATGTAAACAAGGAGGAAGACCACGGCCAGGATGGCTGCCACCAGCGCCATGGAGATGGCGACAAATTTACGGCGCAGCTTCCGGATCATGGGTCGTACCTCCTTTGTCGAAAAGTCTGTGGAAAAGGTGGAAAAGTGCTGAAATTACAGGGTTTAAGGCTCCGTCTGTTCCAGACAGTAGCCCACCATACGAATGGTTTTGATTCGGATATGGGCGTGGAGATGGGACAGCTTTTTCCGCAGGAAGGAAATGTAGACCTCCACGTTGTTGTCCTCCGCGTCGGACTCATAGCCCCAGATCTTCAGCAGCAATGTCTCCTTGGTGAGTACTACTTCCCGGTTGCGCATCAGCAGCTCCATGATGTCAAATTCTTTCCGGCTGAGGCGGACGGAACGGTCACCGCAGTTCAGGGAAAAGGAATTTTTGTCCAACGTCACATCGCCGTAGGACAGGGTGTTTACCGGCTGCATTTCCGGCTGGCGGCGGGTCAGTGCCCGGATGCAGGCCAGCAGCTCGCCGGGGGCGAAGGGCTTGGTCAGGTAGTAGTCTGCACCGCAGTCCAGCCCCTCCACCTTGTCGGAAACCTCGCTGCGGGCGGTCAAAAGCAGCACGGGGGTGGTGTTTCCGGCAGCGCGCAGGCTGCGCAGGACGGAAAAACCGTCCATCTTCGGCAGCATTACGTCCAGAATCACCACATCGTAAATGCCGGATAGGGTATTATCCAGTCCCGCCTCGCCGTCATGGCAGGTGTCGGCGGAATAGCCGTTCAGTTCCAGCAGATCCCGCAGCGTGGAGGCCAGACGCACTTCGTCTTCAACGATCAGAATCCGCATGGCAGCCTCCTCTTTTCAATCAGTTCAGGCCTTCCGCCGCCACCCGCATCAGCGGGTCCAGCAGATCGGTGGTTATCAGATACACGGTAGGCTCGTCGCCCAGCCGCACATAGCGGCCGCTGCCGTCCGGCAAGGGATTTCCGATCCACAGCTCCAGCAGCTGCTCGCTGCCGTCCTCCGCCAGATAGGAGACGCCCAGCTTCGCCGTGGGTGTGTCAAAGCCGCAGATAGACACGGCACCTTCCGAGGGCCGGTAGAGAATGCACTTGGAGACTTGCATGGCTTTCACATCCTCCAGCAGGGCCTTCACGGTAGGAAGGTCGGTCACATTGGCCCCACTGGAACGCCAGGAGGAAACGGCGGTCTCGCCATCCGTCCGCTGGGCGGAGAGGATCGTGGTAATGCCCGCCTCAAGGTCTTCCGCGTTAATGCCGCGGATCATCAGGGCGAGGAGGGTCTCGTCGTTCAGCGCAGGCATCTGGGGCAGTACGCACATGTCGAAAATAGGTACGCACATCAGCTCAAAGAGCTTGGTGTCCAGAAGATAGATGGTGGTCTCATCGGAATTGAGACGGACGTATTGTCCTTCTTCGGTCGTTTTTCCGAAGTCAACGGTAAGCATACCCTTGGAGGTGCTGGCAGCCAGAGAGATTTCCGGCTCTGCGGTGCCGCTGTTCGCAATGGTTTCCGCGTCGGTGATGGTTTCCTTGGGCGCAAAGTTAGTCAGCAGATCGCAGATGGCGGTAATGGTGCTGTCATCCAGCGGGAAGGAGGCGTCATCGGACCAGATCCACGCGCCGGCCTCGTCGCGAGAGAAGTTCAGCGTGGTGGAGCCGTTGTAGTAGGACAGCATCAGATAGGCAATGCCCGTCTCCTCGATCTCCTCAGACACCACCGGGTCGATAGGGGCTTCCGGCTCATCTCGGTTTTCTCGGTAGCGAATACCCAGCACGACCAGCAAGGCGGCACATAAAACCGCCAGAATGCCGCAGAGAATGCTGACGACCTTTCTTTCGTTCCATGTCATAAAGGAGATCCTCCTGTTCAGTAAATACAACGAATCCCGCGGGAATCCGCAATTGTAAAATGAATTAAATGATTATACCACAAAATCCGATCCGATGCAAATAGGAGGCGGACGACGGTTTTCGAGTTGCATTTTGAAAAGAAGCCTGTTATAATACATATTACTGTGCGGATATAGTTCATCGGTAGAACGGCAGCTTCCCAAGCTGCATAGGCGGGTTCGACTCCCGTTATCCGCTCCAACGCGCCGCAAGCGTTATACGCTTGCGGCGTGCTTTTTTCTTTGTAGCCTCTTTTCTGCGGGTGGCATAAGCTGGAAAGAGGTGATCGCATGTATGGTTCTTCCATTCGGCCGCAGGCGGCGGCCTGTCTGCGGGGTGGGGCAGATGCTCCCAACCTGCGGGGGAAGGTGCAATTTTACCAGCGGTGCGGCAGCGTTTTTGTGACGGTTCATGTGTTCGGCCTGCCGGAGGAGAATCCCTCCGGCTTCTTTGCCCTGCATATCCATGAGGGGTGCGGCTGCGGCGGGGAGGCTTTCGCGGAAACCGGCGGGCATTATAATCCTGCCGGTATGTCCCATCCCCGCCACGCCGGTGATCTGCCGCCGCTTTTAAGCTGCGGCGGCGAAGCGTATCTGGAGGTGAAAACCGACCGCTTTTCTGTGCGGGATGTGCTGGGAAGAACGGTGGTGATCCACAGTGGACCGGACGACTTCCATACGCAGCCTGCGGGGAATGCCGGAACAAAAATCGCCTGCGGGGTCATTCGGCCTGTGCTGTAAAAGAATGCCCCTGCCGGATGGCAGGGGCGCTTTGTCAGTCTTTTCAGCCTGCTAAAAAGGCCATCCGCAGCAGGCGAACCAGCATCTGCGGGTAAGTGATGCGGGGCACATCCTCTCCGGCTAGCAGCGGCAGCTCCGCCACCACTTTTTCACCCGAAGTGACGGTCAGGGTGCCGAGTAAATCCCCGGCGCAGACCGGCGCATTCACGGATTCCGCCAGAGAGACCGTTTGCTGCAAATCTCCTGTCTGTGCCTTTTCCAGCAAAAGGGAATTTTCACCGCCAATTACAGGCTGCACCGTGGCCTGCGTGCCCAGCGTCACGGGAATGGGCGGCAGGGGCGTTTCCGGCGTCACGGTTTTTAGGGTATATGTGGAAAATCCATGGGATAGCAGGGTTTTCGCGTCCTCAAAACGCTGGGCCGAGGTGGCCCCCTTCATAATGACGGCGATCAGTTCCATCCCCTCCCGCTCGGCGGTGGCGGAGAGACAGTAGAGGGCGGAGTCGGTGGAGCCGGTTTTGAGGCCGGTAGCGCCTTCGTAAAAGCGGATCAGCTTGTTGGTGTTCACCAGCTCCGACTGGCCGTTTCGCAGGGAATCCATCCAGGTGGTGGTGTAGCGGCGGATGTCGGGATGATTTAAAACCAGTTCCCGGCTCATCACAGCGATGTCGTGGGCGGAGGTGACATGGCCTTCGGCGGGCAGGCCAGTGGCGTTTTTGAAGGTGGTGTCCGCCATACCCAGCTCCTTTGCCCGCTGGTTCATGCGGTCTACAAAGGCGGACTCGCTGCCGGAAATGGCCTCTCCCAGTGCTACGGCGCAGTCGTTGGCGGAGACAATACACACGGCCTTCAGCATGTCGTCTACGGTCATCTGCTCATTTTCCTTCAGCCAGATCTGGCTGCCGCCCATGGAGCAGGCGTGGGCGGAGGCGGTAACGACTGTGTCATAGGCCAGCACGCCCGCGTCAATGGCCTCCATGGTCAGCAGAAGCGTCATGACCTTCGTGACGCTGGCCGGTTCCAGTTTGGCGTGCTCGTCTTTGGCGTAGAGGATGGAGCCGGTCTCCTTTTCCATCAGCAGTGCGGATGGTGCGGAGACCTCCACCGCCCGGGCACTGGTTCCCAGCACTAAAATCGCGCCGATCAGCGCAAACAGCTTTTTCATGAATGTCCCTCCTCGCATCATTGGTACAGGGTATGACGGGACGGGGACTTTCATGCCGGAAAAAAAGGACATCCCGCCGTTCCGGCGGGATGTTTTGTGCATTATACGGTTTGCTTTCGAAGGCGGCGAATGGTCTCCGGCAGGTTTTCCTGATGGAGGTCAGCGGCCTTGAAGTGCAGCAGTGCAAAATTCAGATTGAACAGGGTGCCTACGCCTACGCCGGTGATCACGGTGCCGATACCTACCTGACCGCCCATGAGCCAGCCGGCGATAATGGCGATAATTTCCACGGTAATTCGGCAGATGCCGACAGAGCGTTTGGTTTTTCGGGCCAGAACCACCATCAGGGCGTCACGGGGGCCGGAGCCGAGCGCGCTTTTCATATACATCCATGTGCCGATGGCCAACAGCTCCATGCCGCCCAGCAGCATCAGAATACCACTCCATAAAGTGGTCATCTGGGGAATCCAACCCAGCCACAGCAGGACATCAATGACAGCTGGAGCAAAAAAGATATTGGCGATGGTGCCAATGCCGAAGCTTTCGCCGCAAGCAATCGCGATGGCAATGACTACCGCACCCACGATCATGGCGGCGGTGCCGTAGGTCATGCCAAAGAAAATGGACATGCCGTTTTGCAGCACGCTCCACGGCTCCAGACCGATGTTGGCCTGCAGCATCATGGTAATACCCACGGCGCTGATCAGCAGGCCGCCCAGCAGCAGGCCCATCCGTTTTGTGTATTCCCGAAGCAAAGAAGTCACCTTCTACTTAAAATTTACAGATACAGCTCACCCCAGCGGCCGCAGGTCTCAAAGCCTACCTGCCGGTACAGTTCCGCCACTTCGTCGTAGCCGGAGATCAGACGGGGGGTCTTTCCCTTTTCCAGAATGCGCTTGACGAGGAAGCGGCTCATGCGGCTGCCCAGACCCCTGTGGCGGAATTCCGGAACCACAGCCACAGCGGCGATCACGCCGCATTCGTCATCTTCCGATACGATGCAGCCGGTGCCAACGATTTCACCGTCCGCTTCCAGCTGGTAAAGCTCCATCAGTCCACGCTCCAGCTTCTGGCGCAGGTCGTCGGACCAGCGGTCGAAGGTCAGGTGGGTGCGGTAGTATTCGTGGCTGCGCTGCAGTACGCCGAACACGGTTTCCAGATCGCCGGTGGAAATGTCGTCAAAGGTCTCCTCTACCCTGCTGCCGCGGTAGACCATGTAGTAGGAGCTGTCCGTGGTGCCGCCCAGCATCTGCTGCAGTGCGGCGCACTGATCCCAGTTGGTGTCTGCCTCGTGAACGGATTCTGTGCGGATCAGGTCCGCAATGGGCGCGGGATCGGCGTCACCCGCCGCGGAGATCACCAGTACGCTGCCGCTGAGATACAGCGCCGCGGTAGGGGTCTCGCCGTCTGTCAGAAGCCAGAAGCGGGCGCGGGGATCGCAGAGTCCGTAGGCGTGGAGGGCGGTCAGAATTTTGGAACCAAAGACCCGCTCATAGGTGCAGGCCCGGTAAAAGGCAGGGATCTGGCGAAAACCGGTCAGGGGGATCAGCATAGGAGATGCTCCTTTCCTTGTTTCAAAGAAAAAACGCGGGCCAAAGACCCGCGTTTTGAAATGCGCGGAAGAAAGTCAGGGCGTTTCCGCATTGTCATGTCTGATCTGGGATAAGTAGCGGTAGACGCTGGCCTGAGAACAGTGGAGTTCGGCGGCAACATCCTTGACGGCACCCTTGAAGAGGAAGATGCCTCCCTCCTCCAGTGCGGTGATGATCTTCAAACGCTCCTCGCTGGTCAGGCGGTCTGCGGCTACGCCCATGCGCTCGACCTCCCGGCTGATGGCATCCACGGCCACGGCCTCAGAGGAATTACGAAATTTTTCGGGGGTGGTGGATGCTTTCAGTAGAGAGGGATCCTGATTCCCCAATTCCAGCTCCGAGACAAACAGGTCCGGATGGCAGAGGCTCAGAATCTGCTGGCTGACGCGGCGGTAACGGCTGTCGTCAAAGTTGATGCAGAGCATGCCGATGAGGCGGCCGTTCTGCTTGATAAACATGGTACTGGAGCGAAGCTCCTTCCCGTTGATGGACACGCCATGGTAGTGCAGGCGGTAGTCCTGTGTCTCATAGCTTTTATCCATCAGAACGCTGAGGGCCACGTTGGTCAGCGGCGCGCCGATCTCCCGCCCGCTGACATGGTTGTTGGCAATGGCAATAATGGAGCGGTTTTTGTCTGTCAGGTCGTGAAGCGCCACTTCGTAGTCGGGCCCCAACGCCTGACCGAGGAATTCTGTCAGTTTGATGTAGTGCTGTAGAAGCGGATTGGGAACGGCGGGCATGGGAGCACCTCTTTTCTCGCAAAAATACAAAAATGAAGGGGTTGTGTTATTATTATATATAATATGTATGTGGCTGTCAAAGAAAATTTTCTCACAAAGAGAAAAATACAGCACAATTTCAAAAAGGAGTTTATATATATTTGCTACAAAAAACTGCATAAAAAATGCCTCTTCATACAAATTGCATAACGGAAGCAAAAGCATTTCTTGACAAAAAATTATAATTCTGATAAACTTATACCGCTAATGAACTGAGAGGAGGCGTATTCCAATGAAGACTATCATCAGTACGGCGAATGCCCCCGCGGCAATCGGTCCGTACAGCCAGGCAACCGATCTCGGTAATCTGGTCATCACTTCCGGTCAGCTGCCCATCGATCCCGCCACCGGTGCTTTCCCCGAAGGCATTCAGGCACAGACCAAGCAGTCCCTGACCAATGTTAAGGCAATCCTCGAGGCCGCCGGCCTGACCATGGATGCCGTTGTCAAGACCACCGTGTTCCTCAGCGACATGAACAACTTCGGTGCAATGAATGAGGTGTATGCAACCTTCTTTACTGAGGGCAGCTACCCCGCACGCAGTGCCGTTGAAGTGGCACGTCTGCCCAAGGATGCTCTCGTTGAGATCGAGGTCATCGCAGTAAAATAAGCGCAAACCCTGCAAGAGTAGTCTCTTTATGAGAATGATACTGTCCGCTAGGCGCAAAGGCTGGATTTGGGAAATCCGCCCTTCGACGACCGGGGTATCCTCTAAAAAATATTGGTGCAAAGCACCGAACAAAAAATTTGGAGGTAAAGTATTATGGCTAAGCAGTATCCCCTGAAGGCAGCAACTCCCCATTCCTACACTTATTCTGTCCGTAACCTGCCCGAGGTTACCGTCGAGCAGCGCGAGCGCGCTCTGAACGCTACCCACTGGAACGAGTTCGCATTCCCCGCCGGCATGCTGACCGTGGACATGCTGTCCGACTCCGGTACCACCGCTATGACCGACCTGCAGTGGTCTGCCCTGATGCTGGGCGACGAGGCATATGGCCGTAACAACGGTTACTATGTCCTGCTGGACGCTTTCCGCGACATCTTCGAGCGCGGCGGCGAGAAGAATTGGAAGAACGCCATCGACCTGATCCGTACCGGCTGCAAGGACGTTGACAAGCTGATGGACGAGCTGTACCTGTGCGAGTACGAGGGCGGCCTGTTCAACGGCGGCGCTGCTCAGATGGAGCGTCCCAACGCTTTCATCATCCAGCAGGGCCGTGCCGCTGAGTCCGTTCTGATGGAGATCGTGAAGAAGATCCTGGCCGAGCGTTTCCCCGGTAAGGTCTTCACCATTCCTTCCAACGGTCACTTCGACACCACCGAGGGCAACATCAAGCAGATGGGCTCTATCCCCCGCAACCTGTACAACAAGGAACTGCTGTACGAAGTTCCCGAGGGCGGCCGTTATGCCAAGAACCCGTTCAAGGGCAACATGGATCTGGAGAAGCTGGAGCAGCTGATCCAGGGCGTCGGTCCCGAGAACGTGCCCCTGGTGTTCATGTGCATCACCAACAACCCCGTCTGCGGTCAGGCTGTCTCCATGGCTAACATCAAGGCCACTTCCGAGATCGCTCACAAGTACAACATTCCCTTCGTCCTGGATACCGCTCGTTGGGCTGAGAACGCCTACTTCATCAAGATGAACGAGGACGGCTACGAGGATAAGGACATCGGCGCTATCGCTACCGAGATGTTCTCCTACTGCGACGCTTTCACCATGTCCGCCAAGAAGGACGGCCACGCCAACATGGGCGGCATGCTGGCCTTCCGCGACAAGGGCCTGTTCTGGAAGAACTTCTCTGACTTCGACGAGAACGGCAACCTGCTGTTCGACGTGGGCGTCAAGATCAAGGTCAAGCAGATCTCCTGCTACGGCAACGACTCTTACGGCGGCATGTCCGGCCGTGACATGATGGCTCTGGCTGTCGGTCTGAAGGAGTCCTGCAACTTCAACTATCTGGACGAGCGTATCGCACAGTGCAACTACCTGGCTGAGGGCTTCTATGATGCCGGCGTTAAGGGCGTTATTCTGCCCGCAGGCGGCCACGGCGTTTACATCGACATGACTCAGTTCTTCGATGGCAAGCGCAGCCACGAGTCCTTCGCTGGCCAGGGCTTCTCCATGGAGCTGCTGCGCCGCTATGGTATCCGTACTTCCGAGCTGGGTGACTACTCCATGGAGTACGACCAGAAGACTCCCGAGCAGCAGGCCGAGGTCTGCAACGTTGTCCGCTTCGCTATCAACCGTAGCCAGCTGACTCAGCAGCACCTGGACTATGTTATCGAGGCTGTCTCCGAGCTGTACAAGGATCGCGAGAACATCCCCAACATGCGCATCATCCAGGGCCGCAGCCTGCCCATGCGTCACTTCCACGCATTCCTGGAGCCCTACGCAAACGAAGAGAAGTAATTAACTTTACTTAAAATACATGGCCCGCGCTACAAAAATGGCGCGGGCCATGTAAAAGAGATTTGCATATTCTGTGCTGCGTGGAAATGGCGTGGAATATGTAAGTAAAATTTTGCGTAAGGTACGCCGCGTGGAAAGAGCGTACCGACGTTTTGTGTGTGAAAAACAGTCCCTGCAAATTGAATACGTTTGTGGGGACTGTTTATTTTTGAAAAGTAAAAAAGGAGCTTAAACGCATGAGTACTGCAACTCTGGAAAAGCAGGACGGCTTTAAGAGCAAATGGGGCTTTATTATGGCCTGTATCGGCTCTGCCGTCGGCATGGCAAACATCTGGCGTTTCCCCGCAATGGTCTCCAAGTATGGCGGCATGACCTTCCTGATCCCCTACTTCATTTTCGTCGTTCTGATCGGTATGTCCGGCGTTATGGAAGAGTTCGCTCTGGGCCGCTGGGGCGGCGCAGGCCCTGTTGGTGCTTTCGGTAAGGCTACCGAAGACCGCACCGGCAACAAGACTGTTGGTCAGGTGATCGGTGCGATCCCCATCATCGGTTCCATGGGTCTGGCTATCGGCTATTCCGTCGTTATGGGCTGGATCTTCAAGTATTGCTGGATGGGCATCTCCGGTGGCCTGTTTGCTATGGGCCAGGATATGGCTACCATCGGCGGCACCTTCGGTGCTGCTGCCCCTGAGACCGCTACTCTGGGCGAGGGTGTCTCCATGATGATCGAAGGCGGCATCTTCGGCGTTGGTAACGGCGTATGGATCGTTGTCGCTATCGTTGTCTCTGCCATTATCATGGCCCTGGGCATCGCCGGCGGTATTGAGAAGGCCTGCAAGGTCCTGATCCCCGCTCTGTTCGGCGTGTTCCTGCTGCTGGCTGTGTACATCGCATTCCTGCCCGGCGCAACCGACGGCTACAAGTACATCTTCACCCTGAATCCCGCTGGTCTGGCAAATCTGGAAGTCTGGATCTTTGCCTTCGGTCAGGCATTCTTCTCCCTGTCTGTTGCCGGTAACGGTTCCGTGATCTACGGTTCCTACCTGTCCAAGGATGTGGAGATCTCCTCCTCCGCACGCAACGTTGCTATTTTCGACACCCTTGCAGCTCTGGTTGCTATGATGGTTATCATCCCCGCTATGGCTACCACCGGCGCTCAGCTGGACGTTTCCGGCCCTGGCCTGATGTTCGTCTATCTGGTGCCCGTCATGAACGGCATGGCAGGCGGCCGCTTCGTCGGCATGTTCTTCTTCATCGCTGTTCTGTTCGCCGGCGTGTCTTCCATCATCAATCTGTATGAGGCTCCCGTTGCTTTCATGCAGGAGAAGCTGAAGCTGAAGAGACTCCCCGCTGTTATCGTGATCCACGTGGTCGGCCTGATCGTGGCTCTGCTGATCCAGCCTTGGACCTCTCAGTGGATGGACATGGTCTCCATCTACATCTGCCCCTTCGGTGCAGCTCTGGCCGGTGTCATGTTCTTCTGGGTCATGAAGAAGGAAACCGCTCTGGACGCCGTCAACGAAGGCTCCAACAAGAAGATCGGTGGCTGGTTCCATCCCTTCGGCAAGTACGTCTATGTCCCCCTGTGCATCGTGGCTCTGGTCGCTGGTGCCATCCTGGGCGGCATTGGCTAATCGCTGATTCCCCGAATATCAAAGAAGCTCCGCGAAAGCGGAGCTTCTTTTTTCTTCCGATGTGTACCACAGCGCACAAAAAAGCACAGGGACTCCGAAGGGAGCCCCCGTGCAGTGTTATATTCAGCGAATGAAATTGGTCATGGTGCGGTGTGCGGTTTCGGGCACGGGCACCTTGCTCTCCGCCAGAACCTTCACCATCCATGCCATGTTGCGGCCCAGCTTGGCGGCCACTTCCACGCCCTCGGTGTCGCTGAGGACCTCGCCGGGGTCCGCGCCGTGAGCCACACCCCAGTAGTCGGAGGTGACGATGACCATTTCCATGCAGTCCATTGTAGCCAGCAGCTGGTGATAGGTCTCGCTGCCGCCGCTGCGGCGCAGAGTGCACAGGGCGCCGCCAACCTTGTGGTGGAACTGGTTGTCGCCGCAGGCTGCTGCCAGCATCAGGCGGTCCAGCACACACTTCATGTTGCCGGCGATGCCGGAATGATACACGGGAGAAGCCAGCAAAATACCATCGGCCTCGATACACTTGGCGATAATGTCGTTGACGCCGTCATCGTCCATCACACAGCGGAGGGACCCGGTGTCCAGACAGTTGTAGCAGGCCATGCAGGGATGCACATTGGCGCCGGGCTGGACGACTTCAAACTCGACTCCGGCAGCTTCCACTTCCTTGCGGACCACTTCCAGCAGCTGGGCGTTGTTTCCGTCTTTGCGGGGGCTTCCGTTGATGGCAACGATTTTCATAAGGGGACCCTCCTCAATGTTGTTATGATAGATTTATTATAATGTGGGAATATCAAAATGTAAATGCTCTGGAAAAAGAAAGGGAATTTTGTTTTTGCGCTTTTCTGAGGAAGATTGCACATTTCGGCATTTCCTGTTATACTGTATGCGAATTTCTATGACAATGAAAAGGAGAACCGGCCTATGAGACTGACAGTTCCCTGCCTGTTTGGCCTGGAGGCTTTGGTGGCGGATGAAATGCGCCGTCTGCAGCTGAAAAATGTGCAGGCGGAAAACGGCCGCGTCCATTGCGACGGCACTATGGCGGACATTGCCCGCCTGAATATCAACCTGCGCTGCGGAGCCCGCGTGCTGATGGAGCTGGGCAGCTTCGTAGCCAAGGATTTTGAGTCCCTGTTTCAGGGGGTTCTGGCCCTGCCGTGGGAGGACTATATTCCCCGCGACGGCGAATTCCCCGTGAAGGGCTATTCTATCAACTCCACGCTCCATTCCGTACCTGCCTGTCAGGCTATCGTGAAGAAGGCCAGCGCCAAGCGGCTGGGTAATGTGTACGGCTGCGAGACGCTGCCGGAGACCGGCAGCCGCTATCAGATCCAGTTTGCCATCATCAAGGATGTAGCCACGCTGTATCTGGATACCTCCGGCGAAGGCCTCTATAAGCGCGGCTATCGCGCCCGCAACATGGGCGCCCCCCTGCGGGAGACCATGGCGGCGGCCATGGTGACGCTGTCCCGTTTCCGGGGAAAAGACCCCTTCTGCGACCCCTTCTGCGGCAGCGGCACCATTCCCATCGAGGCCGCTCTCATTGCAAAGAACCGTGCCCCTGGCCTGGACCGGAGTTTTTCCGCCCAGAAGTGGAAAAACATGGACTCCAAGCTGTGGTTGGACGCCGCGGATGAAGCCATGGATAAGGAATTCCACGGCACCTACGACATCTGGGGCGGCGACATCGACCCTGCCGCCGTGGAGCTGGCAAAGCACAACGCGGAACTGGCCGGTGTGGAGGATTGCATCCGCTTTGAAGTGGCGGACGCAGGAAAATTCCACCGCGACAGCGAGTACGGCCAGTTGGTGACCAACCCGCCCTACGGCGAGCGTCTGCTGGAAAAGCAGGAGGCTGAGGAGCTGTACCGCGTCTTTGGCTGCGCCATGCGCACCATGCCGCCCAAGTGGCGCATTTTGGTGCTGTCCTCCCACACGGAGTTTGAGCGCTGCTTCGGTCGCCCTGCCGACAAAAAGCGCAAGCTGTATAACGGTATGCTCAAGTGCGATGTATTTCAGTATGGTAAATAAAGGGCGTTAAGAAGGCGTTAAGATAACGCCTTCTTTCCTCTACTGCGGTGTCTTTTTTGTCGAAAATACGGTATCATGTGAACGGAACGTATCAGCAAAGCAGGTGAACGATGTGAAGCATGTGTTTATTGTGAATCCCAAGGCGGGTAAGAAGGACCAGCGTTCCCGTATCTATGAAATGGCGGATGCGCTGCGAGATCATCATGGACTGGACTGTGCTGTCATGCTGACCGACCGTCCCGGCGGCGCTACCGATATGGCACGGGCTTTGGCGGAAAGCGGCGAAGCAGTGCGCATTTATGCCTGCGGCGGCGATGGCACTGTTCACGAAGTGGTCAACGGTATTGCGGGGTTCCCCAATGCCGCCATGACCTGCATTCCCATCGGGACGGGCAACGATTTTCTGAAAAATTTCGGCGCCGATATGGAGAAGTTCAACGATGCCGAAAACCTGTGGGACGGCGATGTGATGCCGCTGGACCTGATCGAATGTAATGGCCGGTTCTGCCTCACCATTGCCTGCAACGGCATTGACGCCCGCGTGGCGGAGAGCGTACATAATTTCAGCGGTCCGGCGTGGCTGAGCGGACAGGGGGCTTATATTGCTTCCATTATCCCCAATTTCTTCGGCTCCCCCATCTCCCGCAGATGGACCGTTTCTATTGACGGCAGTGCGCCAATGACAGATGAATTTGCTCTCATCTCCCTGTGCAACGGCCGTTACTATGGCGGCGGCTTCTTTCCCGTGCCGGAGGCTCGCATGAACGATGGCGTGCTTCATGCGCTGGTGATCCGCAAGGTGACCCGCGCTGAGTTTGTCCGCCTCATCGGCCCCTACTCCAAGGGAAAACACAAGGAATTGCCGCCCCGCCTGGTTCAGGTGATGCCCGCGAAAGAGATCCGGATCACAGCGGAGGAGGACATTGTCACCTGTCTGGACGGCGAGTGTTCCCGCAGCCGCGAGGTGGTCATGGGTCTCTCGGATAAAAAAGTACAGTTCTTCGGCCCTAAGGGCTGCGACCCCAACGCCACGGCTTCTCCGGCCCGTTGAGCCATCATTTACAGATTCTTCATAACTTTTGTCAAAATTCCCCTTTACAAAACGGGGCATGTGTACTATGATAACAGCGTTAGCACTCGAGAGGGTTGAGTGCTAACGCTGATTTTGTTTTTTATTGAATGAATATAAGGAGGATCCCATTATGAAACTCATCCCTCTGGCAGACCGCGTCATCCTGAAGATGGTGGAGGTCGAGGAGACCACCAAGGGCGGCATCATTCTGACCGGTACCGCGAAGGAAAAGCCCTCTGTGGCAGAAGTCATCTCCGTTGGCCCCGGCGGCAACGTGGACGGTAAGGACGTTGTCATGACCGTCAAGCCCGGCGATAAGGTCATCACCAGCCAGTATGCAGGCACCAAGGTGAATCTGGAAGACGTGGAGTACGTTGTGGTTCGTCAGAACGATATTCTGGCAATTGTTGAATAATAAGAGAGCAGGCTCTCTAAAACCAATTATCTCATATTTGGAGGAATGTAACTATGGCAAAGCTCATTAAGCGCGGCGAAGAGGCCCGCAAGGCTCTGGAAGCCGGCGTCAACACTCTGGCCGATACCGTGAAGGTCACTCTGGGCCCCAAGGGCCGCAACGTGGTTCTGGATAAGAAGTTCGGCGCTCCCCTGATCACCAACGACGGCGTGACCATCGCCAAGGAAGTGGAACTGGACGATCCCTTTGAAAACATGGGCGCCCAGCTGGTGAAGGAAGTCTCCACCAAGACCAACGACGTGGCTGGCGACGGCACCACCACCGCTACCCTGCTGGCTCAGGCCATCATCGCCGAGGGTCTGAAGAACCTGGCCGCCGGTGCCAACCCCATTGTCATGAGAAAGGGTATCGCCAAGGCTGTTGAGGCCGCTGTGGCTTCCGTCAAGGCCAACGCTCAGAAGGTCAACGGCACTGCTGATATCGCCCGCG
>JAFYQM010000035.1 GCA_017547085.1 Oscillibacter sp. | reverse complement strand
CAAGCTGGAAGCGCGTCTGATCGCTGCTGAACACAAAAGGAAAGAGGACTGCCGGAAGGCAGTCCTCTTTCCTTTTGTGTTAGGATTACTTCGTTTTACGGTTTCCGCAGAATGCACTCAAATGCAATGCGGGGATCGCCGTCCTCGCAGCCGCCCTTGAGGTAGATGGTGCCGCAAGAGACAAAACCCGCCTTTTTCAGTGCGGCCTGCATGGGTAGGTTTCCCGCGTGGGTGTCGATCCGCATGGAGGCAAAGCCCAACTCCCGTGCCATGGCAAAGCCGTGGGCAAACATCTGCCCCGCTACACCCTTGCCCTTGCAGTCGTCTGAAACGCACACGCGGTGCATGGAGGCATAGGGAGCGTCGGTCAGCCATGCGCCGTCGATCTCGCCGTAGGATACATCCGGTGTGGTCTGGAAGGCGAAGGCTCCTAGCACCCGACCTTCTTCTGCGGCGACCCATGCGGCCTCTTCGGCAATATCATGTACCCAAACCTCGCGGGAGGGATAGCCCTTTTGCCATTGATCCAGCCCCAGCCGCCGCAGCTGTGCCTTGGCCTCATTCGTAATGCGGCACATTTCTTCAAGATGTTCGGGACGGGCAATGATACATTCCATTACGTCAGACTCCTTTTGCGGTATAATGCCACATTATATCTGAATCGTACGCTGTTGTCCACAATATGCGGTATGCGGCCGCGTGTTTTTTACTTGACACTGACGTTGCAAGCGATTAAAATGTATTAGGATAATTATCGGGTGGCATAGGGGTGTCAGCCGATCGTTCTCTGGAATATTTAGATATATTCAAAGATTCAATACCGAAATGATGAGGAGGTAACAGATCGTGACAGAAGCGATTATTGGCGTTGTTGCGCTGGTGATCGGCTGTGTGATCGGCTTCCCTCTCGGTATTCGTCACCGGAAAAACGTTTCTGAACGTGAAATCTCCAGCGCGGAAGAAGAAGCAAAGCGCATTATCAACGAAGCCATTAAGAGTGCTGAGTCCAAAAAGCGCGAGGCAATGCTGGAAGCAAAGGAAGAGATTTTAAAGAGCCGCAGCGAGTACGAGAAGGAAGAAAAGTCACGCAGAGCCGATCTGCAGCGGCAGGAAAACCGCCTGCAGCAGAAAGAGGAAAATCTGGATCGCAAGATGGAGACCATCGAGAAGAAGGAAGAATCTCTGGCCCAGAAGCATGCGACACTGGATAAAGAAAATGAAGAAATCAAAATCATCAAGCGCAGCCAGACGGAAATGCTGGAGCGCATCTCCGGTTTTACCGCCGATGAGGCAAAGCAGTACCTGATCGATCAGGTGGAAGCCGAAGTGACCCACGAGACGGCCATGAAGATCAAGGAAGTGGAGTCCCGTATGAAGGAAGAGTGCGAGGCACGCGCCCGTGAAGTGGTGGCTCAGGCCATCCAGCGCTGTGCTGCCGATCAGGTGGCTGAAATGACCGTCAGTGTGGTTCCCCTGCCCAATGACGAGATGAAGGGCCGCATCATTGGCCGCGAGGGCCGCAACATCCGCACCATCGAGACTCTGACCGGCGTGGATCTGATCATCGACGATACGCCCGAGGCCATCACGGTCTCCTGCTTCGAGCCCGTCCGCCGTGAGGTTGCCCGTCTGGCACTGGAGAAGCTGATCTCCGACGGCCGCATCCATCCCACCCACATTGAGGAAATGGTGGAGAAGGCACGCCGCGAGGTGGATGCCGTCATCAAGTCCGAAGGCGAGCGCGTGGTGTTTGAGTGCGGCATTCGCGGGCTGCATCCCGAACTGGTGAAGATGCTGGGCCGTCTGCATTACCGTACCAGCTATGGTCAGAATGTGCTGCAGCACAGCGTGGAGGTTTCCCACATCGCCGGCATGATGGCTGCCGATCTGGGTGCCGATGTGCAGGCTGCCAAGCGCGCAGGCCTGCTGCACGATCTGGGCAAGTCCATTGACCACGAGCTGGAAGGCACCCATGTGGCGCTGGGCGTGGAATTCGCCCGCAAGTACAAGGAGAAGGAAGAGATCATCCACGCTATCGAGGCGCATCACAACGATGTGGAGCCCAGAACCATCATTGCCTGTCTGGTGCAGGCTGCGGATGCCATTTCCGCGGCCCGTCCCGGCGCACGCCGTGAGAATCTGGAAAACTACATCAAGCGTCTGGAGCAGCTGGAGAGCATCACCGGTTCCTATCCCGGCGTTGACAAGGCATATGCCATTCAGGCAGGCCGCGAGGTCCGCGTGATGGTGAAGCCCGAGCAGGTCAACGAGGATCAGATGATCATTCTCGCCCGCGATCTCGCCAAGAAGATCGAGGAGGAGATGGAGTATCCCGGCCAGATCAAGGTTCACGTTCTGCGTGAGACCAAGGTCGTGGAATACGCGAAGTAAACGAAGTAAGCGAAGTAAACAGCACAGCGGAGCGCGAAAGCGCTCCGCTGTTTTTTGCGCAGAAAAAACCCGGCTGCATGAGCAGCCGGGTTTTTGTATCAGAATCAGGCGAGGAAGCCCTTGAGGATGCACTCCTCGGCTTCTTCCTCCGTCAGACCGAGGGTCTGCAGCTTCAGCATCTGGTCGCCGGCGATCTTGCCGATGGCGGCTTCGTGGACCAGCTGTGCCTCCGTGCAGTTGGCGGTGATGGCGGGGATGGATTTGATCTTGGCATTGCCCATGATGATGGAGTCACACTGCACATGACCGAAGCATGCTGCATTGCCCACCATACGGGGATAGAAGACCTGATTGGATTCGTCCTGCGCCACAGAGCGGGAGATAACGCGGCCCTTGGAGTCCACGCCGTCCAGCACGATCTCCATGTCGCTCTCTGCAATCTGGTCACCGTGGGTCAGCAGACGCTCGGTGACAATCGCCTCCGCGCCGGGACCGCAGACGATTTTTGTGTTGCGCTTGGTGGAGTCCACGCCGCGGATTTGGGTGGTATCCATCTGGATGGTGGCCCCTTCCTCCAGATACACCACGGTCTGGGGATTCATGATGCGGCCGCCCTTGCCGTCGCCGCCGCCGTAGTGCTTTTCGGTGTATTTCACTTTGGAATTCTTACCCACATAGAAGGTGTGGATGCCGTCATGGCGGCTGTCCTGCTCACCGCAGTTATGGATGCCGCAGCCTGCCACAATATCCACATCGCAGTTTTCTCCAATGAAAAAGTCGTTGTAGACCATCTCGTTGATGCCGGATTTAGTGATAATGACAGGGATGTGGCAGGTTTCGCCTACCGTACCGGCCTTGATGCGGATATCAATACCGGGCTTGTCTTCCTTGTTGGTGATCTCGATGTTTTCCGTACACTGGCGGCCGTCGCAGCCGCTGTCCTTACGGATGTTGAAGGCGCCGACAGGCTTGCCCAGCATGTCTGCGATCTTTTCCAGTAATTCGCGGTCGATTTCGTGTTCCATCATTACGCCTTCACCTCCTTGGTCAGTACCGGGCAGCCGCCCAGCGTGTCTGCCAGAATCTGAGGCAGAATTTCCTGTGCGGAGCCGCGGTGGCGGATGGTACCGTCGCCCACCACGATGACCTCGTCTGCCAAAGAGATGATGCGCTCCTGATGAGAGATGATGATCATGGTGGCGTTGCCGGTATGGTGGATGTGTTCAAAAGTTTCCGTCAGGCGGGCAAAGGACCACAGATCGATGCCGGCCTCGGGTTCATCGAAGATCATCAGGTCGCTGTTGCGTGCCAGAATGGAGGCAATTTCGATGCGCTTGACCTCGCCGCCGGAGAGGGATACGTCCACCTCGCGGTCCAGATAGTCGTTGGCGCACAGGCCCACTTTCGTCAGATACTGGCAGCACATATCCTTGGACAGCTTCTGATTGCCGCTGGCCAGCGTCAGAAGATCCTTCACCGTCAGGCCCTTGAAGCGGGGCGGCTGCTGAAAACCATAGCTGATGCCCAGCTTGGCGCGCTCGGTGATGCCCAGTTCGGTGATGTCCTGTCCGTTCCAGATGATCTGGCCAGAAGTGGGGGTCACCAGACCCATGACGATCTTGGCCAGCGTGGTTTTGCCGCCGCCGTTGGGACCGGTGAATACCACCAGCTTGTGATCATCAATGGTCAGGGAAACGTCGTTTAAAATATGAAGTTCTTCATCGCCCTCATGGACGACGTAATGAATGTTTTTCAGTTCCAGCATGGCATGGAACCTCCTTTTGTGGTAAAAATGCTCACAGTTTGTTTATTCTACCAGATGTGTCAGAAAAATGCAATGGACCGGTAATCTTATTTTACTCCATTTCTTGCATATGGCGTGTTGCGGATGCAACAGTGTCAAAAGGGGGTGTTGCTGCATAGACTGGTGGGAAAAGGAGGGACTGCTATGGAACAGACTTTACACAGTCCGGAGATTTATGATTTTCGCCGGTATGACCAGATCTGGCAGAGAGTAGCGCCTGCGCTGGAACCCTATCCCGTTGCCGAAGCACGCGGAAACGGCATGCAAAATGCAGGCGTACAAAACGCGGGGGTGCAGAACACGGGTACGCAGGAAGAACAGGCTTTGACGCTCCGGCAGGAGAGTATGCTTCCGGGAGCGGATCCAAATCCCTGCTGTATGGGCAGCGCGGCCATGGAAATGCTGGAGGTTTTGCTGGGGTTCTTGGAGGAAGAAGCGGAGGGCCAGCGGGCCTATGCGGCCTTGATGCGGCGGGGACCCGTTTGGGCCAGAACGTGCCTGAGGGAACTGGCGGCAGAAAAGGAGGAACATGTCCGGCGGCTGGAGACGGTGTACTATCTGATCACCGGTACATGCAGACAGCGGGAACGGGTTTGCGGCAGTGTCTGCAGCCAAGCCTGGTGTCCGGCCCTGCGGGAGCGGTACCATGCAGAGGCCTGTAATGGATTGAACTACCGGCGGGCGGCGGATGAAACGACGGATCCCTGCCTGTCCCGCCTGTTGGGAGAACTGAGCGCCTCCGCCTATTGCCACGCAGACCGGCTGCTGCGGATGCTGGAGCGGGGACTGGTGCGATGATTAACCGTTAAGCGGCTGCGAGAAATGCAGGCGGGACAACTTTTCTGTTGCCTGCGGTGGCGGAATATGCTATGATAAAACAGTAAAATTTCCATACATTGGGTGGAGGATACTGAAGGATGAACAAAGTGATTACCATCAGCCGTGAATATGGCGCGGGCGGCCACACAATCGGTAAGCGCGTGGCACAGGAACTGGGCATCGAGATTTATGATCGCGATATCGTTCGCGAGACTGCCAAGGCCAGCGGTTTCGAGCTGGAACTGGTGGAGCAGGAAGGTGAAGAAACTTCCCGTACCAGCTATTTCCTCAAGAGTCTGGTGACCGGCAGTGTGCACTACCATGATCCTCAGGATGCCATCCATGATGTGCAGCGGGCCATTATCCTGAAGTTTGCCCAGCAGGGCCCCTGTGTTATTCTGGGCCGCTGTGCCGATGAGATCCTGCGGGATTCCGGCATTGAGACGCTGAATGTGTTCATCCATGCGGACGATCTGCACCGCGCTGTGCGCATCAGCGAAAAGACCGGTGTGACCAACGCAACGGAACTGCAGCGGATGATCGCAAAGAAGGACGCCAGCCGGCAGAACTACTATACCCATTATACGGGTAAAAAATGGGGCGACAGCCATAACTATGACCTGACACTGGACAGCGGCGCACTGGGCGATGACCTGTGCGTCAAGCTGATCGTGGAAGCGGCTTGCTCTATCGAATAACGAAAGAAAGGACCGGCCCGGGAGCATTGTCTTCGGGTCGGTTTTCTTTTCACCCGGAGAACAGTTCTCTTGTAAGCGGAGGATGTTTGTGGTATACTTCTTTCGTGATTTTTAAGCATTGCGGAGGGACGTATGTTCACCGGATTTACAGATGAAACTGTGGATTTTATGTGGGGCATCCGCTTCAACAATGAGCGAAGCTGGTTTGAAGCCCATAAGGAAACCTATTTGAAAGCGTTCTACCAGCCCATGCGGGAGCTGGGAGAGGAGTTGTATGAGTTTGTGCGGGAGCAGCGGCCGGATTACGGCTTGATCTGCAAGGTGTCCCGCATCTACCGGGATGCCAGACGGCTCCATGGCCGCGGGCCGTATAAAGAGAGCTTGTGGTTTACTATCGAGCAGCCGGGAGAGGCGTGGACGGACCGTCCTTCTTTCTGGTTTGAATTGATGCCGGACAGCTGGAGTTATGGCATGGGGTATTGGGTATCCAAGCCGGTCACCATGGCGAAACTGCGTGCCCGCATCGACAGAGATCCTGCCACGATGGAGGAACTCACCCGAAAACTGAATGGGCAGACGGAGTTTACCCTCGATACTACGGACTACAAAAAGCTGCGTTCACCCGCACCTTCGGAGATTCTGGAGCCGTGGTACCGCGCCAAGTATTTTGCCATTGGGCACCACGAAAAACTGACGGAAGAGCTGTTCAGCCGTGATATCGTGGAGCGGCTGAAAAACGGTTATACCTTCCTGCTGCCCTATTATGATTATTTTGTGACGCTGGATGGGGACCGTGATCCCCGGGAAGAATTAAAGGAGCATTGAGGCATGAAAGAGTATCCTGCAAGAGAGGCGGCGCTGGCGCTGCTGAAAAAGTATAATACCGAGCCGTTCCATATCCAGCACGCGCTGACGGTAGAGGGCACCATGCGCTGGTATGCACAGGAACTGGGCTACGGCGAGGATGCGGAGTTCTGGGCTACCGTGGGCCTGCTCCACGATGTGGATTTTGGCATCTGGCCGGAGGAACACTGCAAAAAGGCACCTGAACTGCTGGTGGAGATCGGCTGCAGCGAGGAATTCATCCATGCGGTGTGCAGCCACGGCTATGGCATCTGCTGTGATGTGGAGCCGGAACATGAGATGGAGAAGGTGCTGTTTGCGGTGGATGAACTAACGGGCCTTATCGGCGCCGCAGCACGGATGCGCCCCAGCAAAAGCTGCCAGGATATGGAGTTGAGTTCCTTGAAAAAGAAGTTCAAGGACAAGAAATTTGCTGCCGGCTGTTCACGCGATGTGATTAAAGTCGGTGCGGAACGCCTCGGTTGGGAATTGGATACCCTGTTGGACCGGACGATTCTGGCAATGCGCAGCTGCGAGACGGCGGTAAACGCCGCCATGGAAAACCTGTAAACTTTCAGAGCCGGTACGCCGGCGATTCAATTCAGAATGGAGTTGTGACTATGGGAAGATATTTTGGTACAGACGGATTCCGCGGCAAGGCTAATGAAGGCCTGACGGCACAGCATGCCTATGAGATTGGCCGTTTTCTGGGCTGGTATTACGGCCGCAACGGCCGTGCACAGATCGTGGTGGGCAAGGATACCCGCCGTTCTAGCTATATGCTGGAATATGCCATCAGTGCCGGCATGGTGGCTTCCGGCGCAGATGTGTATCTGTTGCATGTGACCACTACCCCCTCGGTTTCCTATGTGACCCGCACCGACGGCTTTGACTGCGGCGTGATGATTTCCGCCAGCCACAACCCCTTCTACGACAACGGCATCAAGCTGATGAACCGCGAGGGTGAGAAGATGGATGAGGCCACCATTGCACTGGTGGAGGATTATCTGGATGGCAAGCTGGAACTGGACGGCAGCATCTGGAAGGAACTGCCCATGGCAACGGAAGATGGCATCGGCGCCATCATCGACCACAGTGCGGGCCGCAACCGCTATACCGGCTACCTGATTTCCCTCGCCATGTATTCCTTCAAGGGCAAGAAAGTGGCGCTGGACTGCGCCAACGGCAGCGCATGGCAGATCGCACCCAGCGTGTTTACTGCTCTGGGCGCGGAAGTATGCGTGATCAATAACCGTCCCGACGGCCTGAACATCAACACGAACTGCGGCTCTACCCACATTGAGGGGCTGCAAAAGTTTGTGGTGGAAAACGGCTGTGATGTGGGCTTTGCCTTTGACGGTGACGCTGACCGCTGCCTTGCTGTGGATGAAAACGGCGAACTGGTGGACGGCGACAAGATCATGTATATCTACGCCCGTTACATGAAGGAGCGGGATCGCTTGAAGAACAACACCGTGGTCACCACCGTGATGAGTAACTTCGGTCTCTATAAGGCACTGGATGATTTCGGCATCCGTTATGAAAAGACCAAGGTGGGTGACAAGTACGTCTACGAGAATATGGTGCAGAATGGCCACCGCATCGGCGGCGAGCAGTCCGGCCATATCATCTTCTCCAAGTATGCCCGTACCGGCGACGGTATCCTGACCTCCCTGAAGGTGATGGAAGTGATGCTGGCTCGTAAGGAGAAGTTAAGCCGTCTGGCAGAGCCGGTCACCATTTATCCGCAGGTGCTGATCAATGTCCGCGTGCAGGATAAGAAGACTGCTCAGGACGATCCCGCCGTACAGGCTGCTGTCAAGGCTGTGGCCGACGAGCTGGGCAACACCGGCCGTATTCTGGTGCGCGAATCCGGCACCGAGCCGGTGGTGCGCGTCATGGTGGAAGCAGAGACGCAGCAGGTCTGCCGTGAATTGGCGGAACGGGTCGTGGATGTGATCCGTGCGCAGGGCCACGCCGTTTGACGGACGATCACACATTATTATAGTATGTGTCACCGAAAGCCCCCGAAAACCAGAACGGTTTTCGGGGGCTTTTTTGAAACAGAAAGAAAATCAACCATAGGTTTGATGCATTCCACGGAGAAATGTGGTACGATGCGGCGTGTCAGGAGTGAAGCATATGGATAATAGCAAGACAGGCGCGTTGATCAGAGCTCGCCGGAAGGAACTGAATCTGACCCAGAAGGAACTTGCGGAGCGGCTGCACATCACAGACCGGGCGGTTTCCAAATGGGAACGGGGGGTTTCCCAAACTTAAAGATACCACACTAAAAACCCACGCTTACATTACTTCCAAACAATACAATTTTGGAGGTAAACCCTATGAAAAAGCTGATTTCCTGCGAATATAACTTCGATAACTGCTGTGTGGAGCTTAAATTCACCGATGGCAGTATGATTGCGATTGACACTACCGCTGTGGAGAACGAGGTTGCCGACAATATGTATCAGCGGTCAGAGCTTGATTATTTGATATACAATGACCCGATAGCATACGCTGATCTGATACTGAACGGCGATCCCGAAACCTATTTGAAAACCGTCACAGAGTATAAAACTTTAGATAACTGATTGTTGTCCGTCCGTAAGAATTATCTTGCGGACGGATTTTTTTGTGAACATTGTAAATTTTCTTTGAGATTTATTGTAATTTCGACGATTTTGTGCTATAATACTTTAGCCAAACAAAGCTGAATAAGGAAAAGGACTACTTTTTACCAAGGGGATATTATACCCTTTTTTGGTTATCATCTGATATGAGT
>JAFYQM010000034.1 GCA_017547085.1 Oscillibacter sp. | reverse complement strand
AAGTACCGCGCCGTCATCCAGCAGGTCAAGGAGTGCCACGCCAAGGGACAGCCCGTGCTGGAGGGCACCGTGTCCATTGAAAAGAACGAGCTGCTGAGCAAGCTGCTCGCCCGCGAAGGCATCCGCCACAGCCTGCTGAACGCCAAGAACCACGAGAAGGAAGCCGAGATCGTGGCGCAGGCCGGTAAGTTCGGCGCTGTCACCGTGGCCACCAACATGGCAGGCCGTGGTACCGATATTATGCTGGGCGGCAACGCCGAATATCTGGCTAAGGCCGATCTGGTGCGCGCCGGCTTCTCCGAGGAGACAATCGTCGACGCCACCGGCTACGCCGACACCAATAATCAGGAAATTCTGGACGCCCGCAAGCTGTTCGCCGAGCGTATGGCCCATCACAAGGCCATTATCTCCGAAGAGGCCGAGAAGGTGCGTGCCGCAGGCGGCCTGTTCATCATCGGCACCGAGCGCCACGAGTCCCGCCGTATCGACAACCAGCTGCGCGGCCGTGCCGGCCGACAGGGCGACCCCGGCGAGACCCGCTTCTACCTGTCTCTGGAAGACGACCTCATGCGCCTGTACGGCGGCGACCGCATTCAGGGCATGATGGAAAAGCTGAAGCTGGATGAGGACACCCCCATCGAGAGCAAAATGCTGACGAAGGGCATTGAAAACGCCCAGACCACCGTGGAATCCCGCAACTTCCAGTCCCGTAAGTCCGTTCTGGAATACGACGACGTGATGAACAAGCAGCGCGAGATCATCTATGCCCAGCGCCGTCAGGTGCTGGACGGCATGGACATCAAGGAAACCGTGCTGAGCATGATGCACACCTCCATCACCGACCATGTCTCCCTCGCCTTCGGCGCCGCCCACGCACTGGATGCCGCCGGCTACCGCGAGATGATGCGCGGTCTGGAAGGTCTCTACTTCCTGCCCTCTGCCGTTGTGATGCCGGAGAAGGAGATCCCCTCCAAGAGCGCCGAGGAACTGACCGAGATCCTGATCGAGGCTGCCGAAAAGACCTACACCGCCAAGGAAGCCGAGATCACCCCCGTGATCATGCGCGAGCTGGAACGCGTCATTCTGCTGCGCGTGGTCGACGAGTACTGGATGGAGCACATCGATGCCATGGACGATCTGAAGCAGGGCGTCCGCCTTCAGTCCTGGGGCAACAAGAACCCCGTGGATGTCTACAAGCAGGAATCTCTCGATATGTTCGACGAGATGATCGCCGCCATTCGCTCCGAAACCGTACGCCGCCTGTACTCCGTCCGTCTGAAGAAGGACGAGGAGGTCAAGCGCGAGCGTGTGGCCAAGGGCATGGTGGAAGGTCTGGGTGGCAGCGGCGCCCTGAAGAAGCAGCCCGTGAAGGTCACCAAGATCGGCCGTAACGATCCCTGTCCTTGCGGCAGCGGCCTGAAGTGGAAGAAGTGCGACTGTAAGGAGTACCACAGCTAACGTTTTAAAGGGGGGAGCCAGTTTCCCCTTTACCCGCAAGGGGCACGCCGCATCCGCAAAGCAGCAAAGCTGCTAACGGCTGCGCAGTAGATCCCCCACCACCAGTGAAGCGTTCTTCACTGGTGTGTGCGTCCCAAGGATGCACAGGTCCCGGTATTTTCGCCACGTACATGCCGCGGCGAAAATGATTGAACAAGTAAAGGCTCTCTCCCCTCTATGAGGGCGGAGGGCCTTTTTGCCCCCGAACAACTATCCGGAGGTTTTCTATGCCTTTTGAAACCCACGAAAAAAACAGTCTGGTCTGGCTGACCGCATCCACTCTTCAAAACGTCCGCCACGGCTTTTCCACCCGGCAGGGCGGTGTGTCTGTGCCCCCCTGGGACACTCTGAATTTAGGCGTGGGACGGGGCGATGACGATGCAGCCGTGCAGGAAAACTACCGCCGCTTCTGCGCTGCCATCGGCACCGATCCCACGCGGGCGATACTTTCCAAGCAGGTCCACGAAACCACCGTCCGCATCTGCACGGAAGCGGACGCAGGAAAGGGCCTTTGGAGCGAGCGGGACTATACCGCCGACGCATTGGTAACCAACGAACCCCATTTACCGCTGGTGGTCTTTTCCGCCGACTGCGGCATCATTCTGCTGCACGATCCAGTGCAGCATGCCATCGGCGCCGTTCACGCAGGCTGGCGCGGCTGTGCCGCGGGTATTTTGGAAAAGGCCGTGCAGACCATGACCGCCGCCTACGGCTCCCGTCCGGAAGACCTGCTGGCCGCCATCGGCCCCTGCATTGGGTCCTGCTGTTTTGAAACCCATGACGATGTGCCGGACGCCATGCGCGCCGCACTGGGGAAAGATGCAGAGCCCTATCTGACGCCCTACGGCAGCAAGTGGCATGTGGATCTGGCAGGATTGTGCCGCCAGTGGCTTCTGCGTGCAGGTCTGGAGCCTGATCACATCGATCTGTGCGGTCTTTGTTCCGGCTGCAATCCCGACCTCTTCTGGTCTCACCGGAAAACCGGAGACGCCCGTGGTGCCCAGATCGCCATGATCTCGCTGGCGGACTAAGGGGGTACATGGATGAAGAAGCGAATCACCAAATGCATCGCACTGTGCCTCATACCGCTTCTGCTGACCGGCTGCTGGCAGGAACCCATTGTGGAAGAAGAATCCAACAGTCTGCTTCCCGAAGAAGAAATCCTTCCTGAATCGGCTGGTTCCCGCGTCATTCTGCCAGAGCATTTCTCCCTCCCCTATGCGCCGGATGTGACGTTGGATCCCATCAGCTGTCCTGACGGGATGCAGCAGGTGGCGGCTTCGCTGCTGTATGAAGGCCTGTTCCGCCTGAGTCCTTCCTTTGAGGCGGAGCCATGGCTGTGTGAGAGCTACACCTACGATGTCGCCGCGCTCACCTATACGTTCTTTCTGAGGACAGATGTTGTGTTCTCCGATGGTTCTCCCCTGACAGCCGAGGATGTAAAGGCCACCCTGAACCGGGCCAGAACTTCGGAGCGGTATGGCTCCCGCCTGACAGGTATCACGGGCATCACTGCTGAAGGCAGCACCATCGCCGTGACCCTCTCCGCCCCCAACAGCGAGCTGCCCGCACTTCTGAACACTCCCATTGTCAAAGCAGGGACAGAGCAAGATGCCGCGCCCATCGGCACCGGGCCATATCTGTTTTCGCTGAAAAATGCCCAACCGTGGCTAATCTCTAACCAGCGGTGGTGGCGGGGTGACAGACAGCCTACCGACCGCATCGCACTGGTAGAGGCTGCCGATCAGGACACCAAGCTGTACCGCTTCACCTCCCACGAGGTGCAGTTGATCACCGCCGATCTGACCGGAACCGCCCCTATCAGCGCCACAGGCAACACCGGATATCAGGATGCGGACACCACGATTCTGCAGTATCTCGGCTGCAACGTCACCCGCGCGCCCATGGATAATCCTACATTCCGAAAGGCGCTGTCCGCCGGAATCAACCGAAGTCATATCGTCAGTGCATTTCTGTCCGGCCATGCCAAATCCACGCAATTCCCCATCTCCCCCGCTGCAGACCTGTATCCCGCGGATCTGGAGCTCCCCTACGCCCACGAAGCTCTTGCCACGGAACTGGAACGGGCAGGCTATCTGGCAGACCGCACACTGACGCTGCTGGTCAACGCGGAGAACATGTTCAAAGTCACCGTGGCACAGTATCTGGTGGAAACCTTTACCGCCGCAGGCGTTCCCATGGAGGCAAAGGTGCTGCCCTGGGAGGAATATACGGCTGCTCTGTCCGCCGGTGACTTTGACCTCTACTATGGAGAAGTCAAGCTTTCCGCCGACTGGGATCTCACCGCTTTGCTTGCAGCCGGCGGCTCTCTGAATTACGGCGGGTGGGCCAATTCCACCACCGACAATCTGCTGTCCGCTTTTGCCGCTTCGGAGGACCGGATCCCTTCCGCCAGAACCCTTTGTCTCCACCTGCAGCAGTCCGCGCCGATTCTGCCCCTTTGCTTTAAATCCACTTCCGTGCTGATGCAGACCGACGTGCTGGAGGGACTTCAGCCCACCATGGCAGAACCCTTTTACAATCTGACCGACTGCACCATCCGCCTGCAGTCGCCCTGAAAAGGCAAAAAGAGAAGGCATTTCCTGCCTTCTCTTTTTTATGATCACATCAGAGTCACGATCAGCCACGCCAAACCGATGACGGCAGCTCCCATCAGCGCAAACACCAGCGGACTCCACTCCCGCCACGCTCGATCCAAACCGCTTTTCTCTCCGCCCGTATAGCCCCGGGCGATCCGTTTGGCCTCCTCCACCAGGTCACGGGCTGTGACGCCCTCGCCTGCCGCATCGTTGCGTACGATAAAGATCGCCTGCTCAAAAAAACGTTGATCGGGAGACTCCACCACAACAACCCGTCTCGAAATCCCTTTTACCATCTATTCACGCCTCCTGCTGCCGTAAAGTTCGGTTTCAGTTTGCCGCAGGAACGGAAAATTTATACTGACCTCAGACCTTTTTTGCAGGTGGCTCCGGATAATACAGCACCTGCACGCCACAGTCATCCTGCAGCCGCTCCCGCTGGATGCTCTCCGACAGGATCCGCCCAGCCAGCGCCTGCGGGTCCTCTCCGCTCCAGCCTGCCAGCAGGTCCATCAGCCACTCATCCCTGCCTGGATCCGCCACCCCATCGCTGATCATCACCACAAAGCTGCCCTCTCCCAGCGGTACCCGCGTCACATCCGGCGCTGCCGGTGCGCCACGCAAACCGACAGGGAGACTGGATCCGGTAACCCGCCGCACGCTGCCGCCCCGCTTTAGATAGCTTGGGGCAGCACCGTATTTGTAAAAGGAGGCCTCGCCGCTGCCGGGCTCAAACACGCACAGGTCCACCGTGGTGAAACTACCTGTCTCCGCGCCCCGCAGCGTCATGGCGGTATTCAGGGTCTTCAGCGCAGCCTCCGGCTGGATATCCGCCTCCAGAAACTGCTGCAGCAAGCGGCAGGTCAGTGCCGATTCCCGCCGGGCCGCATCTCCGCTGCCCATACCGTCCGCCAGCAGCAGGCACCACGCCCCCGACTCTGTTTGAAAGGATACCACCGTGTCACCGCAGACACTCTCCCCCGTCTTGGGCCGCAGCGCCGCACCCACCTGACACGCTGCCTCGCCACTGCAGGAAGCCGGTTCCAGTCCGGCAGCCGTGGCGCTCAGCAGCTCGGAAAGCTGGGCATACTGCCCGCGGGCACTGCGGCGGGTCTCCTCCAGCTGACGGCGGTACTGCCGCCGCAGCAAAAAGGCCGAAAGTTCTCCATTCACCGCGGCGATGAAATCCGGCAGATGGATGCAGCGGTCTGCAAAATACTGTGGAAAATCCTTGGCCATTCCCCGTCCGCGCTCCAGCAGATAGGGCGTGGCGTCATTGAGGGCATTGAAGGTGCCTGTGTACTCTTTGTGCCAGCACAGGTCACACAGAGCACAGCCACGGCACACCTTTTCCGCCGCACGGTCGAAGATGATGGCGGGGTTTTCCTCCGTGCTCTGCGGCGCTCCACGGCCCAGACTGTCGTAGAGGTCACGCAAAGCCGCGGCGGCACGGTTCAGCCGCTCCTTGACCTGTCGCCCCGCATCACTCTCCGGCTCCGCCCTCTTGATGCGCTTGCCGCCGAACAGCCGTCCGGGCAGCATCAAAAACAGCACCATGGCTATGCCCGCTTCCATCAAAAGGGGCTGTGCCAGCGGCTCGCGGGCAGGCAGCAGCGCCATCAGCGCCGCGGCAAGGAAGGCCAGCGCCGCTTCGGAGCGTCGTCTGCCGCTGCGGCTGCCCGCCAGCAATCCCGCAAGCCCCAGACTGGCGGCAAAAATACCGCTGCCCGTTCCGGCACACAGATCGGCAGTCAACCCCAATCCCAGCCCCGCGGAGGCGCCGGTCACCGCCCCCCGTTCGTAGGCAGCATAGGCCAGCAGCACGCACAGCAGCGTCCGTCCCAGAGAAAGCCCCAGCAGTTCCACATCACTCAGGGCAAGCAGCAGCGCTGCCGCTAAAAACAGCACGCCCTCCGAGGCAGGCCGCTCTGTCTCCGGCCACAGCAGCGGACGGAAAAACCATGCCGAAGCGCCGGTCAGCCCTGCCGCCGCAAGGCACTGCGTCAGTTCCTCCAGCGGAGACAGGGACTGCATCACATAAATGCCTCCCACCGCCAGAAACAGCCCGGCTGCCACACTTGCAGACACTGCAGGACGGTTCAGCACCGTCGTTCCGCGAAACGCGGTGGCGGCAGCTACGATCAGCACCGCCACCGCCAGATGGGGCAGCGCATCTCCGAAGTCCAAAAACAGCAGCGCCCCCGTCAACGTGCCTGCCAGTGCCGCCGCGCCTTCCATTCCCGCACCTGCCGCCGCCACGCATCCCAGTGCGAACGGCGCGTATCCGCCCCGCATCTGGCTGGCCGTCAGCGCCGCCGCCAGAAAAAATCGAACGCCCCACGCCACCAGCCGTGCCGACCGGTTTTGTTCCAGCATGACCTGTCTATGTTCCACAGCCTATTCCTCCTTTTGCGCCAACAAGCGCTTCCTTTGCACGATTTTCCATCATTTTACAGCGCTCTTTTTAAGAATCCCGTCGGGAAACGGTGGTGCAGGATTTCCCATGGCGGTACGGTGGACTTTTCAGGCCGTTTATGATATGATGAATTAAATTTTGACACGAAAGGACGGTGCAGCATGCGGATCGGCAATGTAGAGATCCATTCCAATCTGGCTCTGGCCCCCATGGCCGGCGTCACCGACACCGCATTTCGCCAGATTTGTGCGGAGGCCGGCGCCGGACTGACCTGCACGGAGCTGATCTCCTCCAAAGCGTTGTGCTATCACGACAAAAAGACATTCTCTCTCCTGCGCCAGTTCCCCGGCGAGCATCCCGCCGCGGTACAGATCTTCGGCAGCGATCCCGTCTGCATGGCAGAGGCAGCCCAGATCGCCATCGAAGCCACCGGCGCGGATATTTTAGATATCAACATGGGCTGTCCCATGGGCAAGATCGTCAACAACGGTGACGGTGCCGCATTGATGAAAGACCCTGAAAAGGCAGGCCGCATTGTGGAGGCCGTGGCAAAGGCTGTTTCCGTCCCCGTGACCGTCAAGTTCCGGCGGGGCTGGGACATGGGCAGCTGCAACTGCGTGGAATTTGCACAAACAGTGGAGGCGGCAGGGGCCGCCGCCGTGGCTGTCCACGGCCGTACCCGGGCGCAGGTCTACGGCGGAAACGCCGACTGGAACTGCATCCGGCAGGTGAAGGAGGCAGTCTCCATTCCCGTCATTGCCAACGGCGACATCTGGAAGCCGGAGGACGCCGCCCGCATCCTGCAGCACACCAAGGCGGACATGGCCATGATCGGCCGGGGCTGCTTCGGTAACCCGTGGCTCTTTACACAGGCGAAAGCCGTGCTGGAAGGACTGCCTGTTCCTTCCCTCCCCCCGCTGGCGCAGCGGTGTGACACCGCCGTGCGGCAGTTTGAACTGGCGGCGGAATACAAGGGCGAGCGGGTGGCCATTTTAGAGGCCCGCCGCCATTACTGCTGGTACCTGAAGGGGGTATCACACTCCGGCTATTACAAGGAACAGATCGTAAAGATGAACACGCTGGAGGATGTCTATCAGGTGACGAAAGGGATCAAGAGGGATCTGACATGATGGATTTTCAGGAACAAAAGTGGATCCACGCCGCACGCGAAGGTGACCAGAACGCCTTCGCGGAGCTGGTGCGCCTGTATGAGAAAAAGGTCTTTGCCCTGACCCTCCGCATGTGCAAAAATCCGGAGGATGCCGCTGAGGCGGCGCAGGAAGCCTTCCTCGCCGCATGGCAGGGTCTGCCCAATTTCCGCGGTGACGCCGCGTTTTCCACATGGCTGTACCGCCTGGCGTCCAACGCTTGTGTGGATCTGCTGCGCCGCGAAGGGCGGCACAGGGACGCGGCCGGGCCGTCTTTCAATGACGAGGTCCCAAATCTGGAGGTGCCCGATACCGCTGCATCTCCCCACGATCTGGCGGAGCGGGCAGAACTGCGCACACAAGTGGAAGAAGGGCTTGCCGCCCTATCTCCGGAGCATCGGGAAGTTTTGATCCTGCGAGAGATCCACCAACTCTCTTATGACGAGATTTCCCGAATCTTAAATCTGGATAGCGGAACGGTAAAATCCCGTATCAGTCGGGGCCGCAGACAGCTGAGAAACTTTTTACTGAAAAGTGGGAACTTTTCTGCCGCTGCACCGTCCAACTTAGCAGAGAAGGAGGGTTGCAAGTGAATACCTGTGAATCTTATGCGGCCCTGCTGGACGCGTTCGCCGAAGGTGATCTGTTTACTGAGGACATGGTTCGGGTGCAGCAGCATCTGCTGAACTGTCCCGACTGTCAGTCTTATCTGGATGACCTGCTGGCCATTCAGGCCGCATTCCCCAAGATCGAAGACACCGTGGTGCCTCCCGATTTCAGTGCGAAGGTGATGACCGCCGTGGCCGCCACGCCGCAGGAACGGCCGGTTTCCGTGCCGCAGAAAAAGGCAGCTGCAAAGCCGTCCACCAAACGGAAAACTCCGTGGGGCCGTGTGCTGGTCCCTCTGGCAGCCTGCTGCGCCATCGTGATTTTGCTGCAGGGTCGCCTTTCCATGGGTGGTGCCTCCCAAGCGCCTGCTGCCGGAGAAAATGCTTTCATGCTGGATACTGCTCCGATGGAAGCAAAAGCGGAGGAATCCGCTGTCGAAATGGAAGCCCCTGCCGCACCCATGCCGGAAACGGAGGCTTACGCCGAACCTGTTGAAATCCCCGCACAGGCCAAGCAGACAACTCCCACATCCAACGATACCTATGAGTATGCAGCCCAGGAGTCCGACACCGTCGAATACTCCCCCTACCGCATCCGTATCGATGTGGATGCCGCCTACATCGGCGATGCGCTGGACGGCTACACGCCCGTGATCGAGGCGGATTCCCCCGGCACCGGCCGGACGGAGCTGCACTATGAGCTGACCATGGCCCAGTATGAAGATCTGCTGCACGCGCTGGCAGACCGCAATGAATTACCTGCCGAAGAGGAATTTGAAACCGATTCCGACCTGGTGCTGGTAATCGTACACTGACAAAAACTCCCTGACACAAAGTGTCAGGGAGTTTCAGCCTGTCGAAAAAGTCTGCTAAATGCAGACTTTTTCGTATTTATGGAGTAAAATGGAATAGGGTGATAAAAATGCTGGAACGCGGAAAGATGGATCGAGACGCGATAGAAATCGTAGGAATAGATAGTCTGGTTCCAAAAGAGCATCTGCTGCGAAAAATCGATGATGCAGTAGATTTCAACCGGTTGTACGAAATGGTAGAGCCGTT
>JAFYQM010000033.1 GCA_017547085.1 Oscillibacter sp. | reverse complement strand
AGGCCGATGTTGGGACCTTCGGGAGTCTCAATGGGGCACATACGGCCGTAGTGGCTGTAGTGAACGTCTCGGACTTCCATGTTGGCACGCTCGCGGCTCAGACCGCCGGGGCCCAGAGCGGACAGACGACGCTTGTGGGTCAGCTCAGCCAGAGGGTTGGTCTGGTCCATGAACTGGCTCAGGGGGCTGGAGCCGAAGAACTCCTTAATAGCGGCGGTGACGGGACGGATGTTGATCAGGCTCTGGGGGGTAACGATGTCCAGATCCTGAATGGTCATACGCTCACGGATGACGCGCTCCATACGGCTGAAGCCGATGCGGAACTGGTTCTGCAGCAGCTCGCCCACGCAGCGCAGACGGCGGTTGCCCAGATGGTCGATATCGTCCTTCACGGAGATACCGCGAGCCAGACCGTTCATATAGTTGATGGAGGTCAGGATGTCGTCCACGATGATGTGCTTGGGCACCAGAGCGTCCTTGTGCAGGACGATCTGCTCGATCAGCTCCTCGCCGGAATACTGGCCCAGCAGTTCCTGCAGCACCTCAAAACGCACACGCTCCTTGATGCCGCACTTCTTCAGAGGATCGAAGTCCACATAGTGAGACATGTCGCACATCTTGTTGGAGACAACACGCAGGGGGGTGCCGTCCACTTCGATGGTGACCTCACCCACGCCCACGGTATCCAGCAGGCGGGCCTCTTCCTTGGTCAGGACATGGCCGTCCTCAAACAGGATCTCGCCGGTAGCAGGATCTGCCACAGGCAGGACCAGCTTGTGGCCGGTGATACGCTGCCACAGGGACAGCTTCTTATTGAACTTGTAGCGGCCCACGATGGACAGATCGTAGCGCCGGGGGTCGAAGAACAGATTGTTCATCAGGGTTTCGGCAGCCTCCACCGTGGGGGGCTCGCCGGGACGCAGCTTCCGGTAGATCTCCAGCATGGCGTCCTCGTAGGTCTTGCAGGTATCCTTTTCCAGCGTGGCCACGATGCGGGGATCATCACCGAAACGGTCGAGGATCTCTGCGTCGGTCTTCAGGCCCAGTGCGCGGATCAGGCAGGTAATGGGCAGCTTGCGGTTCTTGTCGATACGAACCCAGAACACCTCGTTGGTGTCGGTCTCATACTCCAGCCATGCGCCGCGGTAAGGAATCACAGTGGCGCTCAGCAGGGGCAGGTCGGTCTTGATGTCGATCTCCTTGCCGTAATATACGCCGGGAGAACGGACGATCTGGGAGACCACAACACGCTCTGCGCCGTTGATGACAAAAGTACCGGAGTGGGTCATCAGAGGGAAGTCACCCATGAAGATCTCCTGCTCCTTGATCTCCTCGGTCTCGCGGTTGCGCAGACGCACCTTCACCTTCAGGGGTGCGGCGTAGGTGGTGTCGCGGGCCTTGCACTCCTCCACATCATACTTGGGGGCCTCGTCCATCTTATAATCGATGAAGCTCAGCTCCAGATTGCCCTGATAGTCGGCAATCGCGCCCACGTCGGTAAACACCTCACGCAGGCCGGTGTCCAAAAACTCCTGATAGGACGTCTTCTGGATCTCCAGAAGGTTCGGCATGGGGACAACTTCCTCATACCGGGCAAAGTTCTTACGAAGCGTTTTGCCGTAATACTTGTCTTTGGCCATCTTCTCATTCACCTTTCTTCTGTCTCCCCCGCCCTGTCCGGCACGGGAGGCAAGTCGTTTTGTTTCGAACGCAGAAAAAGGACACGCCAGGCACAGTTGTTAAAATTCCTTCATTCTGCTCTTGCATTGCGATGGGGAATGTGCTATTTTAAATGCAAGAAATGAAGATGGGATTCTATCCCACTTCAATATATAAGCGATTCATTTTACCACGGACTTCCTGCTTTGTCAAGGAGGTTTTTGGCGTTTCCGGGCGTTTGCGTCCGGTTTTTTCTTTTTACACACAAAAAAGCGGCTCCGTCTGAAAAGACGGAGCCGCTTTTTGTCAACAGATCAGGTATAGAGTTCCTCATCGGCGTAGTCATCGTACTCGGAGCCAAACTTCCGGCTCAGACACCGTTTCATGCCGCAAACGCCAACGCGCAGGTCATGCCAGCCGCCGATCAGCAGGCAGACAAACGCAGCGAAAGCCAAACTGGCACCGATAATCTTCATCACCATGCGGGCGGTCTTGCTCATGTGGATTCCTCCTGTTTCAGGTATTGGAGTTATCATACACCATTTTCAGGCATTTTACAATAGATTTCCCGCCGGTTACTCCGCAAACATCTCCGTGGAGAGATAACGGTCACCGGTATCCGGAAGCAGCACCACAATGGTTTTTCCATGATTCTCCGGCTTCTTTGCCGTCTGAATCGCGGCCCACAGGGCAGCACCGGAGGAAATGCCTGCCAGCACACCCTCTCTGCGGCCCAGTTCCCGGCCCATGGCAAAGGCATCCGCATCCTGCACGGCGACCACTTCGTCATACACCGCCGTGTCCAGCACCTCCGGCACAAAACCGGCGCCGATGCCCTGAATCTTGTGGGGACCAGCCTTGCCGCCGCTCAGAACGGGAGAGCCCGCCGGTTCCACTCCCACCACACGGATGGCGGGATTCTGCTCTTTCAGATAGCGGCCCGTACCGGTGATGGTGCCACCGGTGCCGATGGTAGCCACAAACACATCCACTTCGCCATCCGTATCCTGCCAGATCTCAGGACCGGTGGAGGCATAGTGGGCGGCAGGATTGGCGGGATTGACGAACTGCCCCGCCACAAAGGCATCCGGAATTTCCGCCGCCAGTTCCTCCGCCTTTTGAATCGCGCCTGCCATGCCCAGCGCCCCGTCGGTCAGTACCAGTTCCGCGCCGTAGGCCCGCATCAGCATCTGCCGTTCCACACTCATGGTATCCGGCATAACAATGCACACGCGGTAGCCTCTGGCCGCCGCCACGGAGGCAAGTCCGATACCGGTGTTGCCGGAGGTGGGTTCGATAATGACGGAATTCGCTTTCAGAACGCCCCGCGCCTCCGCGTCCTCGATCATGGCCAGCGCCACACGGTCCTTTGCGCTGCCGCCGGGATTGAAGGACTCCAGCTTCGCCAGAAGCCGTGCCTCCAGCCCGTATGCCTGTTCCAGATTCGTCAGTTCCAGCAGCGGCGTTCTGCCGATCAGCTGGGCTGCAGATGTATAAATGTTTGCCATGGTCTATTCCTCCTAATTTAACCGGATAGGCAATCAACCGTTCCACCTGCCGTCAAAACACAACCGCACGGGCTACGGGTGCAGAATCACAAACAGGTACGGTGCCGTCAGAACCGCAAGCAGCACAGCCACCGCAAACCGATATGGTTTCGTGAACTTTACACGGTTCCATCCAAATGTATAGTTTAAGAACAAGTTCAAAAATACGGTAACGAAAAATGCCAGCGCAGCAAGCTTCATATAGTGCATGTCACAAAACTCCGCTGGCAAATGCCGCTCTAATGCAGCCAGCGTCAGGAGCCCCAGAACTTCCGCTGCCATAGTCAGAACATAAAGCTTCACGAAAAGCCGGTCCGAAGGAAGAGTCCCCTCCTCTACCCGCTTTCTGCACAGCAGCAGCACCGCGCCGACCAAAACACCTTTTATGACACAATTAGGCACTAAACTGATCGGAAACCAGTACAGGATCCATAAAGGCATATATATCATGCAGCCCCTGCCCAGTCATCACTCACAGGTAAGAAGCACGACGCTCTCCACATGCCGCGTACCGGGGAACATATCCACTGCGCAGGCGCGGACAGCCTTGTAGCCGAAGCCCGCGAAAATTTTGATGTCGCGGCCCAGCGTGGCAGCGTCGCAGGAAACATAGACCACCCGCTTCGGCGCCATGCCCACCACGGAAGCAATCACTTCCGGTGCAAGCCCCTTGCGGGGCGGGTCCACCGTGATCACATCGGGTTTCAGTCCCTCCGCCTCCAGCTTGGCGGCAATATCCGCTGCATCGCCGCAGAAGAACTCCGCATTCGCAATGCCGTTGCGCTTGGCGTTCTCCTTGGCATCTGCAATGGCGGGCGGCACAATCTCCGCACCGATGGCCTGTTTTGCCTGCTTGGCGAGGCACAGTGTAATGGTACCGGTGCCGCAGTAGAGATCCAGCACCGTCTCCTCGCCGGTGAGGCCCGCAAACTCCAGCGCCTTGCCGTAAAGCACCTCCGCCTGATCCCGGTTTACCTGATAGAACGACGGCACGGACAGCTTGAAGGTCAGGCCGCACAGGGTATCCATCAGGAAGTCATCGCCCCAGATGGTGCGGTACTGGTCGCCCAGAATCACGTTACCCTTGCGAGTGTTGGTATTCAGCACCACGCCCACGGTTTTCGGCGCGGCGGCATGGACATAGGCAGCCAGCTCCGGTTCCCTGGGCAGCTGCCTGCCATTGGCCACCACACAGCACAGACTCTCGCCCTTTTTGTTCACCCGCACATAGACGTGGCGCACCAGGCCCTTGCCGGTGGTTTCGTCATAGGCCGAGATTTTATACTTTTTCATCCACGCCCGCACAGCCTGTGCCGTCTTATCGGAGATTTCCGACTGGATCAGGCAGCGGTCGATGGAAACCACCTTATGGGTACGGGCCTGAAAGAAGCCGATGGTACCGTCAGCACCCACGGGATACTGGCTCTTATTGCGGTAGTACAGCGGCGCTTTGGCTCCCAGAATCTCCTCTACCTGCAGGTCGGTTCCGCCCAGACGGGCAAGGGCATCCTGCACCCGCTGGCGCTTGGCCCACAGTTCTTCCGTATAAGACATGTGCTGGAAGTCACAGCCGCCGCATTTGCCGAAATAGGGGCACTCCGGCTTCACCCGCTCCGGCGAAGCCTTGCGGATTTTCACCACCTCGCCTGCAGCTGCTGTTTTCATCACCTTGGTGATGCGCAGGTCAATCTCCTCCCCACGGATACACTGGGGCACAAAGACCACGGCCCCATCCAAACGCACGATGCCCAGACCCTCGCTGGAGTAGCCCTCCACCGTCCCGGTATAAATTTTTCCTTCTCGTAACTTTTCCATATGTTCCTCTTTACACGGCTATGCCGCAGTTCTTACTGATTTTCCCACTTTTCCAGCAGCGCCCGCAGCTGGTCGGCAAAACGGGCCAGAGACTTGTTGTCCCGCCCTTTGGAGCGCTTGATGGACGCCATGAGCATCTCGCCCACAGCCACCAGCCGCTCGTAAGCGGAACTGACACGACCACCGGTAGGACTCTTGGCCTTTCGCTCCGGCAGATAACCGACCTCCAGCACACGATCTTCGATCAGGTCATAGACCTCCGTGTACTGGGGCGCGTGGGCCGTAAAGCCCATGCCCTCCACCGTTTTGGCGAAGAAGGGCGCCACCTCGCGGTCACCGTGAACTACAAACACATGCTGGGGCTTGGGGGCCTTGAAGCCCTCGATCCAGGCCATCAGGTGATCCCTGTCAGCATGAGAGGACAGGCCCCGGAAATTAACGATCTCGGCATTGACGGCGATCTGCTCGCCAAACAGCTTCACACTCTTGGCCCCTTCCAGCAGGGAACGGCCCAGCGTGCCCTCGCCCTGAAAGCCCACGAACACCACGGTACTCTCCGCTCGCCACAGATTGTGCTTCAAATGGTGGCGGATGCGGCCCGCATCGCACATACCGGAGGCGGAAATGATCACCTTGGGTGTGTTGTCCAGATTCAGCAGCTTGGACTCCTCACTGGTCTCCGTCATGCGAAGGTTCGTGAAGTTGAACATGTGGGTGCCGTCCTGCACCAGTTCCATGGCCTCCTCGTCCAGATAGCCGCGCAGGTCACCCACGAAAATCGTGGTGGCCTTTTTGGCAAGTGGCGAGTCGATATAGACAGGAAAATCAGGATTGGATTTCACCAGCTTCGCGTCCTTGATCTCCCGCATGAAGTACAGCAGTTCCTGCGTGCGGCCCACCGCAAAGGACGGAATGATCACATTGCCGCCGCGGGCGATGGTTTTGTCAATGATCTCTGCCAGTTCGTCGGTGTAGCTCCAGATCTCCGTGTGGTTCCGGTCACCGTAAGTGGATTCCATGACTACATAATCCGCACCGGCAATGGGGCTGGGGTCGCGGATAATGGGCTGCTTGATATTGCCCAGATCGCCGGAGAACACCAGCCGCTTCGTCACACCGTTTTCCGTGGCGTCCACGGTGATGATGGCACTGCCCAGCAGGTGTCCGGCATCAGAGAACACCGCCGTCACGCCTTCGCACAGTTCCACGGTTTCGCCGTACTCGCAGGTTGTCAGAAATTCCCGCACCCGCGCGGCATCCTCCAGCGTGTAAAGCGGCTCCACCTTCGGCGCGCCGGAGCGTTCCGCCTTGCGGTTTTTCCACTCAGCATCGGATTCCTGAATATGGGCGGAGTCCGCCAGCATGATATCCAGCAGGTCTGCCGTCAGGCGGGTGGTAACAATGCGCCCCTGAAAGCCCTGCTTGATCAGCATCGGCACGCGGCCGGAATGGTCGATATGCGCGTGGGTAATGAGAACACAGTCGATGGCATTAGGGGCAAAGGGCAGCGACTGGTTGTCGATCTCATCCCGTCCCTGCTGCAGGCCGCAGTCCACCAGAATCTTTTTCCCGTTCACTTCCAGACAGTGGCAGCTGCCGGTGACGCACTGGTCTGCTCCGAAAAAGCTGAGTTTCATATGCACTCCTCCTTATCCGCTTGATGTGACTACTTTTCCACTTTTATTGTACCACGAAAGGCTGCAAAGTACAATCAGGTTTTGTCCCTGCGCCGATTTTGTAACCGCCCTGTTCTTGTTTTCCCTGTTGCTTTCAGGTAAGCTGTAAACAGAAAGAAACGAGGTGATAACGTGGCCCGCAAATTATTGATCCCCTCCCTGATGGATGACTGGTTCCCCCTGATGCAATACGCCTTTGCCTCCAAACGGTGGGAGCCTGTCCTGCTGACGGAGGACAAGGGGCTGGAGGATCTGGGGCTGCGTTACATCCACAGCGACCTTTGCTATCCCGCCCATCTGGTAACAGGGCAGATCCTCGCCGCCCTCGGTTCCGGGAAATATGACACCGATACCTGCGGCGTACTGGTGGGACAGGCCGGTGATGAGTGCCGCGGCAGCTGTCTGATCCGGCTGCTGCGCAAGGCGCTGGACAAGGCAGGCTATCCTAATGTGGCGCTGCTGAGCCTGAACGTGCAGGAAATTGAGCGGGACAACCGCCTTGTCATCCGCCCCGGCATGGTGTTTCAGGCGGCGGCTGCCGCTGTGTGGGGCGACACGCTGGCCCTGCTCCGCGATCAAACACGCCCCTATGAGGCCGTCCCCGGCAGCACGCAGGCGCTGTGGAGACAGTGGATGGAAGCACTCGGCTCAGATATGAGCCGTCCCCTCCCCCGCCGCTTCATTCTGCGGCGCTGCCGTGAAATGGCAAACAGCTTCCGCGCATTGGAAAAAGTGGACCGTACGGTGCAGAAAGTGGCCATTGTGGGTGAGATCTACACCAAGTACTGCCGCCTCGGCAACTGGAACCTGCGGGACTATCTGGCAAAGGAGCCCTGCCAGACTGCCACCGGCGGCATTACATGGTATGCCCTGTACTATCTGGATTCCCACGGCGTTCGCGGGCCGCTGGCCCAGCGGCTGATGTTCGGCATCGCCAGAATTTATCTGGAAACCATCCAGAAAGAGATGATCGCCATTTTGCAGCAGGCAGGATTTGAAACACTGCCGCCCTTTGCCGATTTCAAGCAGCAAGCGAAGGGCTATGCCCCCATGCGCATCACACTGGCGGACGGCTGGCTCATCGCCGCCGAAGCCACCGCATGGGCCAAGCTGGGATACCGGAAAATCCTGTGCATCCAGCCCTTTGCCTGCCTTCCCGGCCACATCTTCGGCAAGGGACAGTACGCACAGCTGCAGCGCAAGCTGCCGCAGGTGCGTCTTGTCAGCGTGGATTACGATGCCAGCACCGGCGAAGGTACGGTACAAAGCCGCATCCGGATGCTGCTGGACGAAAAGGACATCTGAACGGGATTAAGGATATTGGAAAGCCGCATCCAGCGGCTTTCTTTTTTGCTTGTTTGTAAACTTTTTTACCAATCCTTTGATTTTCTTTGCATTTCAGGTTCGATTGTGGTATGCTAACATAGATTAATTATGAGTATACTTCCTTGTGAAGTTCCCTTTCTCCGGAAAGAACCGAAATTGGAAAGGATGTTTCAAAAACCATGGGTCTGATCAATTCTCTGTTTGGCAGCGCCAGCTCCCGTGAGCTGAAGCCCATCTATCGCATTGTGGATGAGATCGAAGCGCTGGCCGACGAATACAACGCCATGACAGACGCGCAGCTTCAGGCAAAGACGACGGAGTTCAAGGAGCGTCTGGCAAACGGTGAAACGCTGGACGACATTCTGCCGGAGGCCTTTGCCACCGTGCGTGAAGCCGCCGACCGTGTGCTGGGCATGCGCCACTACCGCGTGCAGCTGGTGGGCGGTATCGTGCTGCATCAGGGCCGCATTGCCGAAATGAAGACCGGTGAAGGTAAGACGCTGGTAGCGACCCTGCCCGCTTATCTGAACGCACTGACCGGTAAGGGCGTCCACATCGTCACCGTCAATGACTATCTGGCAAAGCGTGACTCCGAGTGGATGGGCAAGGTGCACCGTTTCCTCGGTCTGAAGGTGGGCCTGATCATTCACGGTCTGACTCCTGCGCAGCGTCAGGCTGCCTACGCTGCCGACATTACCTACGGCACCAACAACGAGATGGGCTTTGACTATCTGCGTGACAATATGTGCATCTACTCCAACGAGCTGGTGCAGCGCGGTCACGCCTTCGCCATCGTGGACGAGGTGGACTCCATCCTGATCGATGAGGCCCGTACCCCCCTGATCATCTCCGGTAAAGGCGAAAAGTCCACCCAGATGTACGACATGACCGAGATGTTTGTCTCCCGCCTGAAGAAGAAAGTGGTCGTGCAGCAGGACGATAAGGAACTGGAGGACGCCTCCATTGACGCCGACTACATCGTGGACGAAAAGGCCAAAACCGCCTCTCTGACCGCCCGCGGCGTGGAAAAGGCAGAGGCCTATTTCCATGTGGAGAATCTGTCCGATCCCTCCAACTCCACCCTCTCCCACCACATCAATCAGGCACTGAAGGCCCACGGCACCATGAAGCGGGACATTGACTATGTCCTGAAGGACGGTGAAGTGGTCATCGTTGACGAGTTTACCGGCCGTCTGATGTTCGGCCGCCGCTACTCCAACGGCCTGCATCAGGCCATTGAGGCCAAGGAACACGTCAACGTCCGCAGCGAGAACCGCACGCTGGCCACCATCACCTTCCAGAACTATTTCCGCCTGTACGACAAGCTGTCCGGTATGACCGGTACCGCCATGACCGAAGCCGAGGAATTCGGCACCATCTACAATCTGGACATCGTGGAGATCCCCACCAACCGGGACAACCAGCGACTGGACCGTCAGGATGTGGTCTTCAAGAGTGAGATGGGCAAGTACCGCGCCGTCATCCAGCAGGTCAAGGAGTGCCACGCCAAGGGACAGCCCGTGCTGGTGGGCACCGTGTCCATT
>JAFYQM010000032.1 GCA_017547085.1 Oscillibacter sp. | reverse complement strand
CCCATGCCCATCAGCGAGATGGCTGACAAGTTCCCCGAAGCTTTCGCACAGTTCGAGAACGTGTGCAAGATTCTGGAGAACCACTATCGCGACATGCAGGACATGGAGTTCACCGTTGAGAACGGCAAGCTCTACATGCTGCAGACCCGTAACGGCAAGCGTACCGCTGCTGCCGCTCTGAAGATCGCCTGCGACCTGGTGGACGAAGGCATGATCGACGAGAAGAAGGCCGTCGCCATGATCGAGCCCCGTACCCTGGACACCCTGCTGCATCCCCAGTTCGACGCTGTCGCACTGAAGGAGAGCAAGGTCATCGGCAAGGCTCTGGGCGCATCTCCCGGCGCTGCTACCGGTAAGTGTGTGTTCTCCGCTGAGGACGCCAAGGAATGGGCTGCTCGCGGCGAGAAGGTTGTTCTGGTCCGTCTGGAGACTTCTCCCGAGGACATCGAAGGCATGAAGGCCGCTCAGGGCATCCTGACCGTTCGCGGCGGCATGACCTCTCACGCAGCTGTCGTTGCCCGTGGTATGGGTAAGTGCTGCGTTTCCGGCTGCGGCGCCATCAAGATGGACGAAGAGAACAAGAAGTTCGAGCTGGACGGCAAGACCTATGTCGAGGGCGACTGGATCTCCATCGACGGTTCCACCGGTAACGTCTATGACGGCTCCATCCCCACTGTGGACGCTACCATCGCAGGCGAGTTCGGCCGCGTCATGGCATGGGCTGACAAGTATCGCCGCCTGAACGTCCGCACCAACGCCGATACCCCCGCTGACGCCGCCAAGGCTCGCGAGCTGGGCGCTCAGGGCATCGGCCTGTGCCGTACCGAGCACATGTTCTTCGAGGGCGAGCGCATCCGTGCCATCCGCCGCATGATCTGCTCCGACACCGTTGAGCAGCGCGAGGCCGCTCTGGCTGTGCTGGAGCCCATGCAGCAGGGTGACTTCGAGGGCATCTATGAGGCCATGGAAGGCTGCCCCGTCACCATCCGTTTCCTGGATCCCCCCCTGCACGAGTTCGTTCCCACCGAGGAAGCGGACATCGCTCTGCTGGCTGAGGACCTGGGCAAGTCCGTTGAGGACATCAAGGCTATCATCTCCTCTCTGCACGAGTTCAACCCCATGATGGGTCACCGCGGCTGCCGTCTGGCTGTCACCTATCCCGAGATCGCTGCCATGCAGACCCGCGCCGTCATCAAGGCTGCTCTGAACGTTCAGGCCAAGCACGCTGACTGGAACATGGTTCCCGAGATCATGATCCCCCTGGTCGGCGAGGTCAAGGAGCTGAAGTACGTCAAGAACGTTGTCTGCGAGACTGCTGACGCTGTTATTGCCGAGGCCGGTTCCTCCATGAAGTACAAGGTCGGCACCATGATCGAGATCCCCCGTGCAGCTCTGACTGCCGACGAGATCGCCAAGGAAGCTGCCTTCTTCTCCTTCGGCACCAACGACCTGACCCAGATGACCTTCGGCTTCTCCCGTGACGATGCCGGCAAGTTCCTGGACGCTTACTATGACCGCAAGATCTATGAGAACGATCCGTTCGCCAAGCTGGACCAGACCGGCGTTGGCAAGCTGGTTGCCATGGCTGCCAAGCTGGGCCGCGAAGCTAACCCCGACATCCATCTGGGTATCTGCGGCGAGCACGGCGGCGATCCCTCCTCCGTGGAGTTCTGCCACAAGGTTGGCCTGGACTACGTGTCCTGCTCTCCCTTCCGTGTGCCCATCGCTCGTCTGGCTGCCGCTCAGGCTGCTATCAAGGAGCTGTAATTTCCTCTTGACGCGCTGAATCAAACACAAAGGCTCCCGATTCCTTTCGGAATCGGGAGCCTTTTTCGTTGGATCGGTTGGGTCCCACCACCCATAAAGTTCTCTCTGCGGAGGTTTTTAGCGGGTCTCAGAGAATAAGGGATTCATCAGGCAGTACATAGCGCCTGTCATCTGCAAAAAATGCCAGTCTCAGGCGGTATCGGTTGGCCGTATGGACCGCGTCAAGGGTCACAGCCGCCTTGCTGACCAGCGTGGGAATGCCGGCGCGAATCACCTTCTTTGCAATCTCCGCCGTGACACGCCCGCTGGAAAACAGCATGCCCTGCCCTGCCGCCTTACCCTGCAGCAGCATACTGCCAATGGCTTTGTCCATGGCGTTATTGCGGCCGATATCCTCGCAGAAAATCTCCGCGCCATCCTCAGATACATAGACACATCCGTGGGTTCCCCGGGTCTTTCTGTGGACCGTCTCGCCGTTCAGCAAGATATCGGCCGCCCGCTTGCAAAGCACATCATTGATGGCTGCAAACGCGGGAAACACCTCTATTTCCTGCGCTTTTTGCGGCACAAAAGAAACGTTGGCCGTGCTGCCGTCCGCAGAGATCCACAGGTCTTTCACATCGTCCATGGTCCGGATATACCCCTCCGCGCAAAGCCAGCCAACACAAAGCTCCGTCAGCTGGGCCGGAGAGCACAGAAAACGCTGCAGGGGCTGCCCTTCCGAAAACAGGGTCAACACATGTTCCTTCGTCAGGTTCGGTGAATACTCAGACGCCTCCCCTCCTGCATATCTGCAGCAAGGGACGGATGTATATAAATTTTGGTCACAAAACAGGTTTTCGATCATAGTTACACCTCAACAACATCAGAGCCACCGGCAGGCCTTCTCCCGTGCCGGTCTTGTTCCGTTTATCATACCCACCCGCCCTGCGCTTGTCAATATCATATACGGCATCCCCGAAAAGGGCCTCTTTCGCGAAAAAGCCCCGGCTTCCGCAGAAGCCGGGGGCTTGTCTTTTTATTTGTTCGCGCGCTTTCCCTGAATCAATCTTTCCATCCAGTGGAACGTAAAGCCGCCGGGGAAGCAGCTGTTTACCACCAGTCCCGCCAGAACGCCGATGCCGGTATCCAGAATACGGGCCAGAGAATAGGTGACATAGCTCTCCACAGGTGTGTTGAACAGCACAATGCACAGCACCACGCCGCCGGGCTGGACGCCGCCCACCCAGAACATCTGACACAGGACGATCAAAAGCACCGTGCCGATAAATACCAGTGGGATGAGCAGCCATGTGATTCCGCCCTCCGGATAGAAAATCAAATGAATTCGGAACATACCCATGCCGATCAAACCACCGATCAGCGTGCCGAAAAACCGGTTGCCTCCGTTTAATTTAGAATTTTCCAAATCGCTGCCCATGCTGAAAATCGCGCCAATACAGGCAAAGGCAGGGCTGCGGCCCCAAAAATAATATCCCAATGCACACAGTGCCGCGGCCAACGCGGTTTTGATGTTGCGCATACCGACGCGGGGCACACGGGGAAGCTTCTCTTTCAACTGCATAACAAGTCTCCTGTTTTACAAACATGCGAATTCTGTCGCATTTTGTATATTTCATAAAATACCATATCATATTTTCTCTGCGCTGGAAAGAATTTTTAGCAAAAATTTTACACATAAAAAATGCCCTTTTCGCTTAGAAAAGGGCATTTTGCTCAATACTGCTTCATCAGCTGATGGAATATAACAATCCCCGCAACAATCTGAAACAGCAGGCAGCCGCCAAGACAAAGCACAAGCAGTCGCGCATTGCCCATGATGTCCAGCACATCGAGGACGCAGAACAGGAGCATGCCAAAACTGAGAACCAACAGGCCGAATGTGTAGGCATATCTTCCCGCCCGATCCCGGACAGCAGTTTTCAGTTCGTCATGCCTTTCGATCCACTCGTTTTCCAGCCGCGCCTTGTATCGTTCTTTGTTCTTTGGTGTGTTCCAATAAAAATACTTGCATACCATTCCCGCGCCGGGCAATATGCCCGCTCCGGCAAAGCCCCACCAAACGCCCTCGAGCCGGCTTTCTCTCAACAACGCGGCGGCCAGACACAGCACACCGAAAACCATATACAAAATTCCGGTTATCAAATCACGCTTCTTCATAGTTCGTGCCTCCTTCACAGATAAAAATTTCCTCTATCGGTTTGCCAAAAAATTTTGAGATCGCAAACGCCAGCTCCAGTGACGGATTGTATTTTCCTGTTTCAATGGAACTGATGGTCTGTCTGGAAACACGAAGTTTTTTCGCAAACTCATCCTGATTGAGCCCCTGCGCCTTTCGCAGCTGTTCCACCCGGTTCTTCAAATAACCGCCTCCTTTATGACAAGTTTCCTTTACAACCAAACCATATCACACACACATCATTTTGTCAAGTTTCCTTTACAAAAGTAGTTGCACTTCTTAGCAGACCCCTTTTCATCCAGAAAGAAAAAGAGCCGACGGCTGTCGGCTCTTTTACATTAATATTCAATTTCTCCGGTATATACCAGCTTGGCGTCGCCGGTCAGGGTCACACGCTCATCGGTATAGTTGACCACCAGATCGCCGCCCCGGACGCGGACCTTGATGTCGCGGCCCTTTTCGCAAAGGCCGTTAGCCACTGCCGCTGCCACCGCCGCGCAGGCGCCGCTGCCGCAGGCCATGGTCTCGCCGCTGCCGCGCTCCCAAACACGCATCTTGATGGTGCTGGGGTTCACCACGCGGATGAACTCCGTGTTGATGCGTTCGGGGAAGTATTCGGCATGCTCAAACTTGGGACCGACGGTCTCCACATCCACTGCATCCACGCGGTTGCAGAACACCACGCAATGGGGGTTGCCCATATCCACGCAGGTGATCCGGTATTCCTCGCCGCCGATGGTGACGGGATAGTCCACCACTTCCTTTTCGGGAAGGTTCAGCTGCAGGGCAGAAATGTCCATGGCAGCGTAACCCATATCCACGCTGGCGGAAGTGACCTTGCCGTTGGTGGTATAGAGCTGCACCTGCTTGACGCCTCTGCCCGTTTCGATGGACACCACGTCCGTTTTCACAAGGCCGTTGTCATACAGGTACTTACCCATGCAGCGCAGCGCGTTGCCTGCCATCATGCCCTCGCTGCCGTCGGCGTTGAACATCCGCATCCGGAAGTCCGCCTTGGTGGATCTCTCCATCAGGATGATACCGTCGGCGCCGATGCCGTAGTGGCGGTCGCAGAAGGTGATGCACAGGGACTCGGGACAGGTGATCTCGTCCTCAAAGTTTTCGAGGAAGATATAGTCGTTGCCGCAGGTCTGCATCTTGGCGAACTTGATGTGCTCACGGTGCTCACGCAGGTGGCAGATGTCGATCAGCTCCGTGTTGTGCTGATTGTAGCGGGAAGCCAGAATATCCGTCAGGGCATTGGCGGTATCCAGAGAAGTCAGGCAGGGGATGCCCAACTGGACACAGCGGTGGTTCAGGCGGATAAAGTCCTTGATATACTGGGGCTCGGTGGAGCCGGTGAGGATGACATAGTCGATCTCGCCCTCCTCCAGCAGCTGGAAGACGCGGCTGTCGCGGCCCAGCTTGCCTACGATCTCCACATCGGTGCCCAGCTGTGCGATCTCGTGGGCCGTGCCCTCGGTAGCGTACAGCTTATAGCCCATTTCATCCAGTTTCCGGGCAATGTTGACGATCTCAGGCTGATCTCTGCGGTTGACGGAGATCAGGATGCCGCCGTCGCGGGGCTTGTCCAGCTTGTAGCCGGCGGAAACCAGACCCTTATACATGGCCTCGTTCAGGTTCTTGCCCAGACCCAGCACCTCGCCGGTGGACTTCATTTCGGGAGACAGGGCGGCGTTGGCGTCGGTGATCTTCTCGAAGGAGAAGACAGGCACCTTCACTGCCACATAGGGGGGCTGCTTATACAGGCCGGTGCCGTAGCCCAGTGCCAGCAGGGGCTGGCCCACCATGACGCGGGTGGCCAGATCCACCATGGGCACGCCGGTGACCTTGGAGATATAGGGCACGGTACGGGAGGCACGGGGGTTCACCTCGATGACGTACAGCTCGCCCTGATAGATCAGGTACTGAATGTTCACGAGGCCGCGGGTACCCAGAGACAGCGCCAGCTTTTCGGAACATTCCACGATGGTCTTGACCATCTTATCCTCAATGGAGAAGGAGGGGTACACCGCGATCGAGTCGCCGGAGTGGACGCCGGTACGCTCGATGTGCTGCATGATGCCGGGAATGAGAACGTCCTTGCCGTCGGAGATGACGTCCACTTCCAATTCCTTGCCCATCAGGTACTGGTCCACCAGCACAGGGTTTTCGATCTTGCCGGAGAGGATGACCTCCATGTAGGTACGCACATCCTCGTCATTGTGGGCGATGACCATGTTCTGGCCGCCGATGACGTAGGAAGGACGCAGCAGCACGGGATAGCCCAGCTCGTGAGCGGTGTCCAGCGCCTCCTGCATGCCCAGCACGCCACGGCCCTGAGGACGCTTGATGTTAAAGCGCTCCAGCAGGGCGTCGAACCGCTCGCGGTCCTCGGCCATGTCGATGGACTCGGCGGAAGTACCCAGAATGGGGATGCCGCAGTTGTCCAGATACTGGGTCAGCTTGATGGCCGTCTGGCCGCCGAAGGCCACCACAACGCCCACGGGCTTCTCCACAGCGATGATGTGGCTGACATCCTCGGGGCACAGGGGCTCGAAGTACAGGCGGTCGGCGGTGTCGTAGTCGGTGGAAACGGTCTCGGGGTTGTTGTTGACGATGACCACCTCATAGCCCAGCTGCTTCAGTGTCCAGACGCAGTGGACGGAGGAATAGTCGAACTCAATGCCCTGACCGATACGAATGGGGCCGGAGCCCAGCACCATGATGACCGGCTTGCCGGTGCGCTTGAAGCGGCGGGACTCGCAGAAGGTATCCGCGGTGGAGTAGAAATAGGGGACCTCTGCGTCATACTCGGCGGCGCAGGTATCCACCATCTTATAGACCATGGTTTTGGCTTCCACGGGCAGGGCCTCCGCGCCGGAGATGCGCAGCAGAGCGGCATCGGTATAGCCGTAGCGCTTGCCGACTGCATAGCGGTCCGCATCAAGGCCTTCCTTCGCCAGTTCCAGCTCAAAGTCCGCCAGATGCTTGATCTTGGAGAGGAACCAGCGGTCGATCTTGGTGATGGCGAAGATCTCATCCACGGTGATGCCGCTCTTCAGCGCCTCGAACACGGTGAACAGGCGGCGGTCATCCACCCGCTGCAGCCGCTCTTCCAGAGAGGCGGTTTCGTCGGGATTGGGCTTGGCGTTCAGGGTGTCCATACCGATCTCGCAGCCGCGGACAGCCTTCATAATGCCCATTTCAAAGCTGGGAGCGATAGACATGACCTCGCCGGTGGCCTTCATCTGGGTGCCCAGCTTGCGGGAAGCGTCGGCAAACTTGTCGAAGGGCCACTTGGGCATCTTGGTGACGATATAGTCCACGGTGGGCTCGAAGCAGGCAAAGGTCTTGCCGGTGACTTCGTTGCGGATCTCATCCAGCGTGTAGCCCAGCGCCACCTTGGCCGTAATCTTGGCAATGGGATAGCCGGTGGCCTTGGAGGCCAGTGCGGAGGAGCGGGACACGCGGGGGTTGACTTCGATGACGGCATATTCGTAGCTGTCGGGGTTCAGGGCCAGCTGCACGTTACAGCCGCCCACGATGCCCAGATGGGTCACGATATCCAGCGCAGCCTGACGGAGCATGTTGTACTCGGGGGCTGCCAGCGTCTGGGCGGGAGCCACCACGATGGAGTCGCCGGTATGCACGCCCACGGGGTCCATGTTTTCCATGGAGCAGACGATGATGGCGTTGCCGGCGGAGTCGCGCATAGTCTCAAATTCGATCTCTTTCCAGCCGAAGATGGCCTTTTCGATCAGGACCTGCGTAATGGGAGATGCGTCGAGGCCGGTCTGGGCAATGATGCGCAGCTCGGCTTCGTCCTTGGCGGCACCGCCGCCGCCACCGCCCAGCGTGAACGCGGGACGGACGATCACGGGGTAGCCAATGCGGTCGGCCACAGCCAGTGCATCCTCCACCGTCTCAGCGATATCGGAGGGGATCTGAGGCTGGCCGATCTCCAGCATGGCTTCCTTGAACAGTTCACGGTCCTCGGCCTTGGTAATCGCTTCGGCGTTGGTGCCCAGCAGGCGGACGCCCTGTTCCTTCAAAAAGCCTTCCTTGTCCAGCTGCATGGCGAGGGTCAGGCCGGTCTGGCCGCCCAGTCCCGCCAGAATGGAGTCGGGACGCTCTTTCTTGATGATGCGCTTGATGGTTTCAGTGGTCAGGGGCTCCAGATAAATTTCATCCGCCATGGCCTGATCGGTCATAATGGTGGCGGGGTTGGAGTTGCACAGCACCACGTTGATGCCAGCCTCCCGCAGCACGCGGCAGGCCTGCGTGCCGGCATAGTCAAACTCGGCGGCCTGACCGATGACAATGGGGCCGGAGCCGATGACGAGGACTTTCTTGATGCTCTTATCCAGTGCCATTACAGCTCACCGCCTTTCATCATGGTCGCAAAACGTTCAAAGAGGATGTTTGCATCGCGGGTACCGGTGCAGAGCGCGGGATCAAACTGCACGGTGAAGGCATTCCACGCGGGATAGTCGATGCCCTCGCAGGTGCCGTCGTTTACATTGGCAAAGCTCATGGCGCCCTCCACGATGCTGTCGGGGTCCACGGCATAAAGGTGGTTCTGGCTGGTGATGTAGGTGCGTTCGCCATTGAGATCGCGGACAGGCTGGTTAGCGCCGTGGTGGCCGTACTTCAGCTTCACGGTTTTGGCGCCTGCGGCCAGCGCGGCCAGCTGGTGGCCCAGACCCATGCCGAACACGGGCACGCTGCCCAGCAGCTTCTTCACTTCCGCAATGCGGCCGGCATTCTCCATCGGGTCGCCGGGGCCGGCAGACAGCACCACACCGTCAGGCTTTGCGGCGAGGATCTCCTCCGCAGCCGTATCGGCGGGCACAACCGTCACGGTGCAGCCCATGGCCTGCAGCGCGGCAACCGTGCTGCGCTTTGCACCGTAGTCCACCAGCGTGACGCGGAACTTCTCTTCACCCCCGGCGGGATAAACGGCAGATTCCTTGCAGGTGACCTCTGCCACCACACCGGCCACAGCGTAGGTCTGCACCACCGCGAGATCAGCGGGGACCTCGTCGCAGATCAGGGCGTTCATCACGCCTTTCTCCCGCAGAATGCGGGTCAGTTCACGGGTGTCCACACCGGCAAGACCGGGGACGCCCTGTTCTTTCAGGTAAGAATCCAGATCGCAGTCCGTGCGGAAATTGGAAGGGGCTTCACAGCACTCCCGTACCACATAGCCGCGCATCGCACAGGGGCCTTCCTCGTCCGCATGGATGATGCCGTAGTTACCGACCAGAGGATAGGTCTGCATCACGATCTGTCCCGCGCAGGCAGGATCGGTCATAATTTCAATAAAACCGCCGGCTCCGGTATGAAATACCAGCTCGCCTGCGGCATCCGTCTCGGCACCGAAGCGGACGCCTTCAAAAACCCGGCCGTCCTGTAATACCAAATAGCCTTTTTTCATAACAACCTCCCGCGTTTGCCTATTTTCCCACTATTTTACTTTATCCTTGTCATTATGATGGTTTTTGACCAAACAGTCAACGCTTCGACTGCAAATCTTCGGTAGACTTTCAGGGGAAATATGGGGTCACTTTTTGTGCAATTTTTCAAAGGTAAACCTTTTGCGCTACCTTTGGCTCAAAAAACCGGAGGCATGTACTTCATGCCTCCGGTTCCCATCTGTTTTTTAACGCGCATGCAGCGCCAGCGCCGCAAGGCAGCGGGCACCAATACCCAGCACCCGTTCATCAACATCAAAGCTGCCGTTGTGATGGGGTGTGGGCAGCGGCATGCCCACCACCAGTTCAGTGGCCTGTCCGCCATGGGCCTGTACCGCTGCCATCAGCGTGGTGATATCCTCACCGATGGCAAGCTCCACCTCTGGCAGCACGGTCTCCACGCCCTCCACGGCAGGCAGAATCCGCAGCACCTGCTCTACCAGCGGCGCATCACACACCGCCGTGCCCGCGCTGCCCATAAACACCGTTTCGCAGGTACAGCCGTACTGCTTTGCCGCCGCCTCACAGATGCGCGCTGCCTCCGCCTCTGCAAAGGCGTTGATCTCCGTGGTCGCGCCGCGGGTTTCCACCTGCATGACCGCCTTGGCGGGAATCACATTGCGGCCAGACCCTGCGTGCAGCGTGCCTACATTGACACGGCAGAGGCCATCGGCCCGCGCGGGAATGTCCAGCAGCTGCAGCGCAGCCGTGGCTGCGGCTGCCAGTGCGTTTCTCCCCTGCTCCGGTGCCAGTGCCGCGTGGGCGGCCACGCCGTGGAAGGTCACATCAAATTTGGAGCTGGCGAGGAATCCGCGGCAGGACGCCGCCACCGTGCCTACCGGCGTATCCATCAGTCCTACATGGAGGCCGAACAGCCGGTCGCAGTCTTGCAGATGTCCCGCCGCCGCGAAGCTGGCAGCACCGCGCAGGCCCTCTTCCGCGGGCTGGAACAGCAGCAGTACCCGTCCCCGCAGCAAATGGCGCTGGGCACACAGCAGCTTTGCCACGCCGATGCCGAGGGCAATATGTGCATCATGTCCACAGGCGTGCATGCAGCCCGTATGTTCCGAGCGAAACCCCTCCGCTGCGGGACGATGCGCAGCATCACGATCTTCCTCTACCTCGTTACAGTCAATATCCACGCGAATCGCCACCGTGGGGCCGGATTGTTCGCCCTCGATCACCGCGAGGCAGCCGGTGTAGCCGCCCCGCATGGTCTCTAACAGGTCATGGCGCTTCGTTTCTGCATGGGCCCGCTGCCAGCAATCCTCCAGCTTCTCCGCCGAAGGCAGGCCGTACCGCTGCTGCGGCACATGGATGGCCTGTCCGTACCGCACGTCCAGCCCCAGCTGTTCCAGTTCTTCGATGATACGGGCGGTGGTGCGAAACTCCGTCCAACCGGATTCGGGATACCGGTGAAACTCCCGCCGCAAAGCGGCCAACTCCCGCTCCAGCGCAGGCATATCGATGCCGGACCAGTCCATAGACCTCTTCCTTTCTCACACAAACACGGCCGCAGGGGTTCCTGCGGCCGGTGTGGGTTTATTCGTCCAGCTTGAGGACGGCGAGGAACGCCTCCGTGGGCAGCTGCACGCTGCCAAGGCTGCGCATCTTCTTTTTGCCCTCTTTCTGCTTTTCCAGCAGCTTCTTCTTACGGGTAATGTCGCCGCCGTAGCACTTGGCCAGAACGTCCTTGCGCATGGCCTTAACGGTCTCACGGGCAATGACCTTGCCGCCGATGGCCGCCTGCACGGGGATCTCAAACAGCTGTCTGGGAATGTTCTCCTTCAGCTTTTCGCACAGCTTGCGGGCGCGGGGATAGGCCTTGTCCTTGTGGGCGATAAAGCTGAGCGCATCCACGCCCTCGCCGTTGAGGCGCAGGTCCACCTTCACCAGTTCGCTGGGGCGGTAGCCGGACAGCTCATAGTCGAGAGAAGCATAGCCCTTGGTGTTGGCTTTCAGGGTGTCGAAGAAGTCATAGATGATCTCATTCAGGGGCATTTCATAGTGCAGCTCCACCAGACGGGTATCCAGATACTGCATGTCCTTGAATTCGCCGCGGCGGTCCTGACACATGGGCATGATGTTGCCCACATATTCATTGGGCGCGATGATGGAGACCTTGACGTAAGGCTCCTCGGCGTGCTCAATGTGGGTGGGGTCGGGATAGTTGTGGGGGTTATCCACCCGCACCAGAGAGCCGTCATTTTTGTAAACGTGATAGATCACGGAAGGCAGCGTCGTTACCAGATCCAGATTGAATTCCCGCTCCAGACGCTCCTGGATGACCTCCATGTGCAGCATACCCAGGAAACCGCAGCGGAAACCGAAGCCCAGCGCCACAGAGGATTCCGGCTCGAAGGAGAGGGATGCATCGTTCAGCTGCAGCTTTTCCAGTGCATCACGCAGGTCGGGATACTTACTGCCGTCCTCGGTGTAGATACCGCAATAGACCATGGGCTGCACGGGACGGTAGCCGGGCAGGGGTTCGGCAGCGGGGGTCACCGCATCGGTGACGGTGTCGCCCACGCGGGTGTCCTGCACGTTCTTGATAGAGGCGGTAAAATAGCCGACCTCACCGGACTTCAGCTCCTGACAGGGCTTCATGCCCAGCGGCAGCAGGTGGCCGCACTCGATGACCTGATAGGTGGCACCGGAAGCCATCATCTTCACCTGCTGGCCGGGACGGAGAGATCCCTCCATCAGGCGCATATAGACGATGACGCCGCGGTAGCTGTCGTACTGACTGTCGAAAATCAGAGCCTTCAGCGGTGCCGTTTCATCACCGGCGGGAGGGGACACGTTTTTCACGATGTCCTCCAGCACGGCATCAATGTTGATGCCCATCTTGGCAGAGATCTCCGGTGCATCCATAGCGGGCAGACCGATGATATCCTCCACCGCCTGTTTAGCCATCTGAGGATCAGCGGCAGGCAGGTCAATCTTATTGAATACGGGCAAAATCTCCAGCTCGTG
>JAFYQM010000005.1 GCA_017547085.1 Oscillibacter sp. | reverse complement strand
GTTGATCAGTTCGTTCTGAACTGTTTTGCTGAGACGATCGGTGACGCCGCATTCACGGAACAGGTTGCCCAGCATCAAGCAGGCGATCAGCGGGCCTGCAGAGGGAACCAACAGGGCCACGAAAATGGTGACGACGATGGGGAAGATGATCTTTTCCTTCTTGGAAACCTGACGCAGGGGCTTCATGACAATCTTGCGCTCTTCCTCGGTGGTCAGCAGCTTCATGATGGGGGGCTGGATCACGGGGACGAGAGCCATATAGGAGTAAGCAGCCACAGCGATGGGGCCCAGCAGAGCGGGAGCCAGCATAGCGGTGACAAAAATGGCGGTAGGGCCATCAGCGCCGCCGATGATACCGATGGAAGATGCCTCAGCACCGGTGAAGCCCATAAAGCGGCAGCCCACATAGGTCAGGAAAATACCAACCTGTGCGGCAGCTCCCAGCAGCAGGCTCTTGGGGTTGGCAATCAGGGGACCAAAGTCGGTCATGGCGCCGACGCCCATGAAGATCAGGCAGGGGTAAATGCCCAATTTTACGCCTAAGTACAGGATATCAATCAGGCCGGTGGAAATAGATTCTCCCACTGTGACCGAAGCCAGCACATCGGCAGAAACGCCCAACGTAGCCATCTCGTTCAGGAATTCCTGAGTGATGGGGGCACCACCGATCAAGTCCCAATGGACATGGCCGCCGGCAAAGAAAATCTCGTGGAACATATTGGCACCGGGCAGGTTGGTCATCAGCATACCGAAAGCGATGGTGACCATCAGCAGCGGCTCAAACTTTTTGCCGATACCAAGATACAGGAGGAAGCAGGCAATGCAAAGCATGACTGCGTTCTTCCAGCCACCGGCCTGGAAAAAGGCTACAAAGCCGGTGTCATTGACAAAATTCAGGATAGCTTGCATGTTAAGCCCTCCAGTCCGTTACTGGATCACGCACAGCAGTGCACCAGTCTCCACGGCAGCGCCCTTTTCGGTGTGGATGGAAGCGACCGTGCCATCACAAGGACACATGATCTCATTTTCCATCTTCATGGCTTCCAGAACCATCAGTACGTCGCCCTTTTTAACGGCAGCACCCTTGGTAACGTTGACGGCCAGAATATTGCCGGGCATGGGAGCGGTGATCTGTTCACCGCCGGCAGGAGCGGCTGCAGCGGGGGCGGGAGCAGCAGGAGCGGTAGGAGCAGCGGCTGCGGGAGCAGCGCCGGTCAGCTCTTCCAGTTCGATCTCATATGCGGTACCATTGACGGTGACTCTGTACTTTTTCATACTTTTTTCTCCTTCTCTAATGCGCGATTACAGTTTCTTCATGGAATGAATGCGGATTCCGGTGATATCCGTGCCGAGCTCCTCCGCGATCGCGGCGGAAATAGCGGCTACCAGTTCCTGACGGTTGGGTTCTGCCGCAACCGGAACTACAGGAACAGCTGCCGGCACCGCAGCTTGCTGCTTGCGTCCGATGATACGGCCCATCAGTGCTGTCAGGCCGATCAGACAGATCAGACCGAAGAACACTGTGCCCATGCCCATCAGACAGACGAAAATGCTGGAATAGTCCATATGCTCCCTCCAATAAGTATTTTAAATAGTATAGCAATTCAAAAATTGGAATACAATCAATTTTTTGTGAAAAAGGGGGGAATTAGCTTGTAGAAATAAGACGAAAATACCTTGTACGAAAACGTTTTGCTTTGGTTTGAATGCCAAAGAGAAGTGTGGTATAATCCATAAGGAAATCGCTTAACCGCTTGCATTTAAACGGTTTCAGCCTATAGGAGAAAATGGAACAAATGAGATGAAATTTCCCGAAAAAGAAAGGGATTACTATGCGATATGATAGTGTGATTTCCGGCCGTTTTTTAGAGCGGCCGAACCGGTTCATTGCCCATGTGGAAACAGAGAATGGTGTACAGACCGTCCATGTGAAAAATACGGGACGCTGCAGGGAACTGTTGATTCCGGGCGCGGAGGTGTATCTGGCAAAGGGAAGCAATCCAAACCGAAAAACAGCATATGATTTGATTGCAGTGAAAAAGAACGGATTACTGGTCAATATGGATGCGCAGGCACCCAATCAGGTATTTGCCGAATGGGTGCTGGGGGGCGGCTTTTTGCCGGATGTAAAAGCACTGCGCCGGGAATATACTTACGGAGAATCCAGACTGGATTTCTGCCTGGAGACAGAACGGGGGCTTCATCTGGTAGAAGTGAAAGGTGTTACGCTGGAGGAGCAGGGCGAAGCACGTTTTCCGGATGCACCCACGGAACGCGGGGTGAAGCATATCCGCGAACTGCAGCGTGCCGTGGAGAATGGGCTTGACGCAACACTGTTCTTTGTGGTACAAATGGAGAACATGCACAGTGTTTCGCCCAATGATGTGACTCATCCGGCCTTTGGCACCGCACTGCGGGAGGCTGCGGCGGCAGGGGTGCATGTCTGCGCCTGGGACTGCGCAGTGACACCGGACAGCCTGTCTATTCGTCAGCAGTTGCCTGTGCTTTTATAAAATAGGAGTTTCACGATGGGATTTTTTGCATTATTTTTGATCGCTATCGGTCTTTCCATGGACGCCTTTGCCGTGGCGATTTGTCAGGGACTTTGTATGCCCCGCATGAACTGGAAAAACGGCACGGTGATCGCCCTGTTTTTTGGCGGCTTTCAGGCGCTGATGCCGTTGATCGGCTGGCTGCTTGGTTCCCAGTTCTCGGCATATATTCAGAGCGTTGACCATTGGGTAGCCTTTGTACTGCTGGGATTGATCGGTGGCAACATGATTCGCGAGGCGCTGGAACCGGAAGAGGAGGAGACTGCCTGTGCGGTTACTGACCGGCTGGATCTGAGGAGACTGCTGCTGATGGCCATTGCCACCAGTATCGATGCGCTGGCTGTGGGAGTGACATTTGCATTCCTGTCTGTGTCGATTGCGCCCGCCGTAGCCCTGATCGGCTGCACCACCTTTGCGTTGTCGCTGGTGGGTGTCGCTGTGGGAAATTTCTTCGGCGCACGATATAAAAAGCGGGCAGAGATGGCCGGCGGTATCATTCTGGTGCTGATGGGCTGCAAGATCCTGCTGGAGCATCTGGGTGTTCTGTAAAAGAAAAACCGGAGAGACATCAGTCTCTCCGGTTTATTACATATTACTGCCCCAGATACTTACGGACCAGAACCTGCAGGAGCTCGTCGCGGTCGATCTTACGGATCATCGTACGGGCACCCAAATGGTTGGTGATATAGGTGGGGTCTTCGGACAGAATATATCCTACGATCTGGTTGATGGGGTTGTAACCCTTTTCCTCCAATGCCTGATAGACAGTCGTCAGGATGTGATGGATCTCCGCATCCTTATCAGCGGTAATACGGAATTTACGGGTAAAATCGTCCATACAGACACCACCTTTCTCTATCTCTGGGGATTCTCATATGCCATTAGTATACTCGCTTTTTGAGAAACTGTAAAGCGTTTCTCTTGGAATTTTACCAAAGATTTTTACTGCCCCCTGTAAACCAGACAGTTTACAGGGGGCAGATCACATGATTTTAGAAAATTCAGCGCAGAACCGCGTTGAGTTCAGATGCCAGCAGATCGAGGATACTCTTCACATCCGCATCGGCTTCTTCCGCAGTCAGACTGCGGTCATCGGCACGGAGGGTCAGATTGAAGGCAACGCTCTTCTTGCCCTCGGGAATGCCGGTGCCGGTATAGATGTCGAACAGGGCAACATCCTTCAGCAGGCCTTTGGCGCCGCGGCGGATGCAATCCTCCAGTGCACCCACGGTCACGGCCTTGTCACACACCACGGCAATGTCGCGGGTAACGGCGGGGAACTTGGGCAGGGGCTGGTAGACGGGATCCTCGCCGCGGGCGGCAAACAATGCGTCAAAGCTCAGCTCTGCGCAGTAGAACTCGGCGTCCACATCGTAGTTCTGGGCAACCAGAGGATGGATCTGACCGAACACGCCCACATAGGTGTCGCCACTCCACACAGCGGCGCAGCGGCCGGGATGATAGGAGGGGTTGTCGTTGACGGCCTCGAAGCGGATATCCTTGGCGCGGATCTCGGTCAGCACGGCTTCCACTACACCCTTCATGGCGAAGAAGTCATAGCCCGGGCCATAGGCACCGATGGAGAGCATCTTGGACTCGGTGGCCAGACCGTCGCCGGTGCCGGGCAGGTAGATGCGGCCGATCTCATACAGCTTTGCGGTCTTGTTGCGGTAGTTGTAGTTACGGGTCAGGATCTCCAGCATGGAGGGCAGCACGGTGGTGCGCATGATGGAGGTGTCTTCACCCAGAGGATTCAGGATCTTAAAGGACTCGCGGCGGGCATCGTCAGCGCTCCAGCGGATCTTGTCGTAATAGGTGGGGGAGATGAAGGAGTAGGTGATGATCTCATCATGGCCGCAGGTACGGCAAACGCTGCCGAGGGTCTGCTCCAGCTTTTGTGCAGCGGAGTAGCCGCCCTGGGTGGTCTCACCGGATACCAGTGTGCAGGGAATATTGTTGTAGCCGTAGAAGCGGGCTACTTCCTCGGCAAGGTCTGCCATCCGCAGCACGTCGCCGCGCCAGGAGGGAACGGTGACCTGATCGCCTTCCACGCCGAAGCCCACGCTCTTCAGAATGCGGACCATCTCGTCGGCAGCCACGTCGGTGCCCAGCAGTGCGTTGATCTTCTCGGGCTCAAGGGTCAGCACGGTGGGATTGGGAACGTAGTTGAGAATGTCGATGACGCCGTCAACCACTTCACCGGCGCCCAGCATTTCCACCAGCTCGCAGGCACGGTCAACGGCAGGCAGGGTGTTGAGGATATCCAGACCCTTTTCGAACTTGGCGGAAGCCTCGGTACGCATACCCAGAGCCAGAGCACCCTTGCGGATGCAGGTGCCGTTGAAGTTGGCGGACTCGAAGACCACGTCCACGGTATCTTCCACGATTTCGGAGTTCAGACCGCCCATGATACCGGCCAGACCCACAGCGCGGGTCTCGTCGGCGATGACCAGATGGTCGTGGGTCAGCTTGCGCACGTTGCCGTCCAGCGTGGTGACTTCTTCGCCCTCGGCAGCGCGGCGGACGATGATCTTGCCGCCCTTGATATAACGGTAGTCGAATGCGTGCATGGGCTGGCCATACTCCAGCATGACATAGTTGGTGATATCAACGATGTTGTTGATGGGACGCACGCCCATGCTGCGCAGGCGCTCGCGCATCCACTTGGGAGAGGGAGCGATCTTTACATTGCGCACCATACGGGCGGTGTAGCGGGGGCACAGGTCGGGATCGGGAGTTTCCACATCCAGCAGCTCCATCAGGTCGCCCTCAGCGCCGCCCTTGACCACGGGATCATGCAAACGCAGCTCTGCGTCGAAGGTGGCGGCAGCCTCGCGGGCCAGACCGATGACGCTGAGGCAGTCGGGACGGTTGGGGGTGATCTCAAACTCCACCACATGGTCGTCGGCATTGATGATGGGCTTAATGTCATCGCCCAGCTTCATGCCCTCTTCATGCAGGATGAAGATGCCGTCGGGGATGCAGTGGGGGAATTCCTTCTGCTCGGCGTGGAGATCAGCCAGCGTGCAGATGGAGTTGGACTTGGTGTTGTAGGCAACCAGATCGCCCTCATGGAGGTTCATGCAGGGAGTGACCACTTCTGCGGAATTTTTGCCGTCGTTCAGGGTGACCTTCCACAGATTCACGCCTGCGTTTTCTACAGCGGTGACTTCAGCAGCCACCACAGGACCGTAGATCTTGTGACCGGCGGCGATGTCTGCGGGAATGGAGGGCTTCTCAGGATCGAGAGGCTTATAGTCGTTCAGGATGGCGGCGGCGATTACTTCCGCATAGGGGAAGTCACGCTCGTCCAGATTCAGTTCATACAGGCCGCACAGCATGCCGTTGGATACCACACCGCGCAGCTTGCCCTTTTCAATTTTCTTGCCGCCGGGCAGGGTGGACTTGTGCTTGGCCACGGGGACAAAGTCACCCACATGAATATTCCATGCGCCGGTGACGATCTGAACGGGTTCTGCCTCGCCGATGTTGATCTGGCAAACCCACATATGGTCAGAGTCGGGATGACGCTCCAGAGCGACGATCTGACCGACAACGATGTTGGAGATTTCAGCGCCCAGATCCTCGGTGCCTTCCACCTTGGAGCCGGACAGGGTCATAGCCTCGGCGAAGTCGCGATCGGAGGCAGTCACAGTGACAAATTCATTCAGCCATTTTCTACTCAGATTCATTGTTTCTACACTCCTTTCTCAGAACTGCTCGAGGAAACGGATATCGTTTTCGAAGATCAGACGCAGGTCAGCGATCTTGAAGCGGCGCATAGCGGTACGCTCCAGACCCATGCCGAAGGCCCAACCGGAATATTCGTTGGGATTGATGCCTGCCATCTCCAGCACGCGGGGATGGATCATGCCGGCGCCCAGCAGTTCGATCCAGCCTTCGCCCTTGCAGGTGGGGCAGCCCACGCCGCCGCACTTGTGGCACTGCACGTCCATCTCGCAGGAGGGTTCGGTGAAGGGGAAGTGGTGGGGACGGAAGCGGGTCTTGGTGCCTTCACCGTACAGCTTTTCCACCACGGTGTTCAGCGTGCCCTTCAGGTCGGCCATGGTAACATTCTTGTCGATGACCATGCCTTCCACCTGATGGAACATAGGGGAGTGGGTGGCGTCCACCTCGTCCTTACGATAGACGCGGCCGGGAGCGATGATGCGGATAGGCAGTTCCATGGTGTCCATGGCGCGCACCTGCATGGGAGAAGTCTGGCTGCGCAGCATCACGCGGCTGTCCTCGTCAAAATAGAAGGTGTCGGACCAGTCGCGGGAGGGATGGCCCTCTTCGGCGTTCAGGCGGTCGAAGTTCAGCTCGGCAAATTCCACTTCGGGGCCATCCAGCACGGTGAAGCCCATGCCCACGAAGATGTCCTTGATTTCGTCCAGAGCGATATACATGGGATGCTTGTGGCCGATCTTGACTTCCTTGCCGGGGATGGTGACATCCAGCGTTTCGGCGGCCAGACGGTCGATCAGGGCCTTTTCTGCAAGAACGGTGGACTGTGCCTCGATGGCGGTCTCCAGTGCGGCGCGGACCTCGTTGGCCATCTGGCCCATGATGGGACGCTCCTCGGGAGAGAGCTTGCCCATCTGCTTCAGAACGGCGGTCAACTCGCCCTTCTTGCCCAGATACTGCACACGCAGGGCGTCCAGCGCGGCGCTATCAGCGGCGGCATCGAACGCAGCCAGCGCTTCGGTGCGGATTTTTGCTAACTGTTCTTTCATAATATATTTCTTCCTTTCGTGGATTTTACAACGTTAAGGGGTTTCGGCGGCGCGGTCCAAAATGG
>JAFYQM010000031.1 GCA_017547085.1 Oscillibacter sp. | reverse complement strand
CTGCCATGAACCTCAAAAAACTGGCAAAATGGAAATGGAAGAGCACACATCCTAGCTTACTTAAGTTGATCTTTTCCACCATAATGATGAAATTCCCGGTTGCTGCTTGATGCGCAACCGGGTTTCTCGACAGACTGAAAGGCCCGACAAATTGTCGGGCCTTTTTTATGTCTTCTTTCGTTTTTCAAATGCTGCCTTGCCCCATGCCGCGATCTTGGCGCCAAGCACGCCGCAGAGCCAGCCCACCACAATGCCGCCTAAAATATCTGTCGGCCAGTGGACATACAGGTACAGGCGCGAAAATGCCATCAGAGCCGCCACCACTGCCGCAGGTTTCCATAAGGGGTGCTTCACTGCCCACAGGGCGCCTACCACCGCAAAGGAGGATGCTGTATGCCCTGACGGAAACGACGCGGAGGAAGGTGCTTTCACCAGCAGTTCCACCGCCGTATTCACCATGAAAGGCCGAACGCGGCCGATCAGGGGTTTCATTGTCCAGTTACATACCATCAGATCCACCAGCAGTCCGGCTCCCACGGACAGTCCCGCCTGACGGTGCTTTTTCAGCAAAAACAGGATCACCGCCATGGCGATCCAGATCTCGCCGTTATCATTGAATTGTGTAAAAACGGGCATGATGGTATCCAGCCATTCTCCGCGAAGATTTTGCTGGATCCAGTCTAAAATTGAAAGTTCCACTTTCTGCAACACAAAAGCTCCTTTTCCGTGACGTGATTGCTGCTGTCCGTAGGACAGCAGCAATCACGTCATAAGTAACTTACATGATATGATGATAAATTATAGCATATTTTTTTCAGTATGGAAAATTTTTTATTCTTTTATATTTTTTGTTGCTTTTACCATACCACTTGTGGTACTCTGAGCCTATTATAACAATATCTTGTATTCAAGGGGAGGCATCTTGCACATGCGGATCTGCGGACTGCAAAAACTGGCCATGGTGGACTATCCGGGAAAGCTGGCGGCAACGGTCTTTACCGGAGGCTGCAATCTGCGCTGCCCGTTCTGTCACAACGCCCTGTTGGTCACCAAACTGGCAGAAAATCCGGAATCCCACAGCGCAGAAGAAGTGCTGGCATTTCTGAAAAGCCGGAAAGGCCTGCTGGACGGCGTGGTGCTCTCCGGCGGTGAGCCGCTGCTGCAGCCCGACGCTGCAGACTTCCTGCAGGCTGTGCGTGACATGGGATACGCCGTCAAGCTGGACACCAACGGCTGCTATCCCGAGGTTCTGGCAGGCATTCTGGAACGCGGTCTTGTGGACTATGTGGCCATGGATATCAAAAACAGCCGCCAAAAATATGCTCTGACAGTTGGCCTTCCGCTCTTCGATTTAACACCTGTGGAGGAAAGTCTCCGGCTGCTGCGGCAAAGCGGCGTGGACTATGAACTGCGGACCACCATTGTAAAAGAGTTCCACACCGCCGATGATATCCGCGCCATCGGCGAATGGTGTCAGGGCGCCCCCCACTACTATCTGCAGAATTTTGTGGACTCCGGAAATCTGATCGCAGAGGGGTGCCACGGCGTGGAACCCTTGGAATTGCAGGCGTTTGCGGAGATCGCCCGTCCGTTTTTCAAGGAAGTCGGCATCCGGGGAGTCGACTAAATGTTGTAAGATTCGTCGAAATCCCCGAAATTAAACACAAGATATAGTGGGTTCTTCTAATTGACTTCCTATGCCCGCTTGGATAGAATGGTATCCGTAGAGCGTCACGGTTTAGTGACGCCCTTGCCATGTGTGTAAAAGAATAAAAAGTTTATTATATACAACAAAACAGAAAGAGGGAGCTTATGTATCAGGTCATCAAGCGCGACGGCAAGGTCGCGGATTTTGATCTTTCCAAGATCAGCATCGCCATTACCAAAGCATTTGACGCCACCAATACCCAGTACAATCAGGACACGGTTGATTTTCTTGCTCTGAAGGTGACGGCCGACTATCAGGCTAAGATCCGCGACGGCCAGATCACTGTGGAAGACATTCAGGACAGCGTGGAATCCGTGCTGAGCCGTGCCGGTTACGACGATGTGGCTAAGGCCTACATTCTGTACCGCAAGCAGCGCGAGAAAATCCGTAACCTGAACACCACCATGCTGGACTACAAGGAGCTGGTGGACAACTATGTGAAGATCAACGACTGGCGCGTGAAGGAAAACTCCACCGTCACCTATTCTGTGGGTGGTCTGATCCTGTCCAACTCCGGCGCCATTACCGCTAACTACTGGCTGAGCGAGATCTATGACGCCGAAGTGGCAAACGCCCATAAGAGCGGCGATATGCACCTGCACGACCTCTCCATGCTGACCGGTTACTGCGCAGGCTGGTCCCTGAAGCAGCTGATCCAGCAGGGTCTGGGTATTCCCGGCAAGATCAATTCCTCTCCCGCCGCACACCTCTCCACCCTCTGCAACCAGATGGTCAACTTCCTGGGCATCATGCAGAATGAGTGGGCCGGCGCACAGGCCTTCTCTTCCTTCGACACCTATCTTGCCCCCTTCGTCAAGGTGGACAACCTGTCTCAGAAGGAAGTCAAGCAGTGCATCCAGTCTTTCGTCTATGGCGTGAACACCCCCTCCCGCTGGGGTACGCAGGCTCCCTTCTCCAACATTACGCTGGACTGGACGGTGCCCAAGGATCTGGCCGACCTGCCTGCCATCGTAGGCGGCAAGGAGATGGACTTCACCTACGGCGACTGCAAGAAGGAAATGGACATGGTGAACAAGGCGTTCATCGAGATCATGACCGAGGGCGACGCTGTGGGCCACGGCTTCCAGTATCCCATCCCCACCTACTCCATTACCAAGGACTTCGACTGGAGCGAGACTGAGAACAACAAGCTGCTGTTCGAGATGACCGCCAAGTACGGCACTCCCTACTTCTCCAACTATATCAACTCCGATATGGAGCCCTCCGACGTTCGCTCTATGTGCTGCCGCCTGCGTCTGGACCTGCGCGAGCTGCGCAAGAAATCCGGCGGCTTCTTCGGCAGCGGCGAGTCCACCGGCTCCATCGGCGTTGTGACCATCAACCTGCCCCGCATCGCGTATCTCGCCAAGGACGAGGCCGACTTCT
>JAFYQM010000030.1 GCA_017547085.1 Oscillibacter sp. | reverse complement strand
CATAATTTGAATCTCCGGCAACAATTCCTGTACATGTGTATAGACCCGTTTTGACATGATCATACCCCCTGATGTAGTACTCTAATTTTCCTACATCAGGGGGTGTTTTGTCTATTGTCCGTTTTTACTGGACCTGTTCATTTTCAGCAGCTGTTTTCTTTATTTCTTCACTTTTTGGTCCATAATGCTCTTATCGATGCAGAAGAAGGTAAACTCGCCGGTAGCCAGCAGCTTTCCGTTTTCCCCCTCGATATCCACCATCACCAGCGTGGTGGTATTGCCCCGGTGGCGCACCCGCGCCGTGGCCGTCACCGTTCCCTCCGACTGGTTGCGCAGGAAATGGAGGGCGCTGGTCTGGGTCACATGGTGGCGGCCGTCCGTATGGACGGCAAAGCCGGCGGCATTGTCCGCCATGGCATAAATGGCGCCGCCGTGGACCATGCCGTAGGCGTTCTTGCTCTCCGGCCGGATGTTCAGCCGGAACACCGCCTCATTCTGCTCCACCGATACCATTTCAATATGATTATACACAGCGAACTGGTTGCCCGCTTCTTTTTTCCGCATGCTTGCAGTGAAATCTTCCATCTTTCTGAACCTCGCATCTGATTGTGTCGAGTTAGTATACCACGGCGGCATTGCTTTTTCCACAGCTTTTTAAAAACCCGTTGACAAATTGTTCGTTCTATATATACTGAACATATGAACAATCATTCATATATTAGGAGGCTTTGCATGAACGCCCGTGATACCATTGATTGCTGCGACTATATCCACACTCATGAGGACATTGTGGAGGCCGTCCGGCAGAAGATGCCCGACGAAGACACCCTGTACGACCTGACGGAGCTGTTCCGCATTTTCGGCGATTCTACCCGCATCCGGATCCTGTACGTTCTCTTTGAGGCGGAGATGTGCGTGTGCGACATTGCCAGCCTGCTGGGCATGACCCAGTCCGCTATTTCCCACCAGCTGCGGGCATTGAAAAACGCCCGTCTGGTCAAGGGCCGCAGGGAGGGGAAAACCGTGTTTTACGCACTGGCGGATGACCATGTGAAGACCATCATTGATCAGGGTCTGAACCACATTGCGGAGTAATTTTTGATTCCACTTTGTACTTTACCTGTCAAATAATACAGAAAGGATTTGATTTTTGTGAAAAAACGTTATACCATTGAGGACCTCTGCTGCGCCAACTGCGCCGCCAAGATGGAGGAGGGCATCCGCAAAATCGAGGGCGTGCACAGCGCCCATGTCAATTTCCTGACCCAGAAGCTGACGCTGGACGCGGAGGACGACCGGCTGGACGCGATTTTGGACGAGGCGGAGCGGATCATCAAGAAAATCGAGCCGGACTGCGTCCTGCAGCGCTGAGCGCAGGGAGTTCTCCATGGGCAAAAAAGAAAAGAAGCGGCTGCGGCGGATTCTGATCGTGGCCGTTCTGCTAATCGCCGCAGCCTTTCTGCCGTGGGATCGTCCGGTATCCCTGCTGTGGTATCTGGCGGTCTATCTGATCATCGGCTGGGATGTGCTTTACAAGGCTCTTCGCAACATCCGCAGGGGACAGGTCTTTGATGAGAACTTTCTCATGGCCATTGCCACTGTGGGCGCCTTTGCCACGGCGGAATACGCCGAGGCCGTGTTCGTCATGCTGTTTTACCAGACCGGCGAGCTGTTTCAGGATTACGCCGTAGGCAAGTCCCGGGCATCCATTGCAGCCCTGATGGACATCCGCCCCGATACCGCCAATCTGGAGAGGGAGAACGGAGAAACTGAGGAAGTCGACCCTGAGGATGTGGCTGTGGGTACCGTGATCGTGGTGAAGCCCGGCGAGCGGGTGCCGCTGGACGGCGTCGTGCTGGAGGGCTGCTCCTCTTTGGACACCGCCGCCCTCACCGGCGAGGCGCTGCCCCGGGACGTAGCCCCCGGCGACGCCTGCATCAGCGGCTGCGTCAACCTGACCGGCGTGCTGCGGGTGCGGGTCACCCGTGCCTGCGAGGAATCCACCGTATCTAAGATTTTAGAAATGGTAGAAACCGCCGGCGAGAAAAAATCCGTCAGCGAGGCATTCATCACCCGCTTTGCCCGCTACTACACCCCCTGCGTTGTCCTTACCGCCGCAGCACTGGCAGTCATTCCGCCGCTGTTTGTGGGCGGATGGGGCGACTGGTTTCACCGGGCGCTGGTCTTTCTGGTGGTGTCCTGCCCCTGCGCGTTGGTGATCTCCGTTCCCCTCAGCTTCTTTGGCGGCATCGGCGGCGCCAGCCGCTGCGGCATTCTCATCAAGGGTGGAAACTATTTGGAGGCACTGGCAAAGGTGGAAACCGTGGCCTTTGACAAAACCGGTACCCTGACGCAGGGCCGTTTCACCGTCACGGAAGTCCTTCCGGCAGCGCCCTTTTCCGCGGAATCCCTGCTGGAGACCGCCGCGCTGGCGGAACGCTACTCCGACCACCCCATTGCCGTTTCTCTGCGGGATGCCTTTGGGAAAACACTGGAATCATCCCGCGTCACGCAGGTGGAGGAGCTGGCAGGCCGCGGCGTGCAGGCCACCGTGGACGGCAGGACCGTCTGCGTGGGCAGCCACCGTCTGGTGGAGGCCATGGATATTCCTGCAAGCAGCGGCACCACCGTTTATGTGACGGTGGACGGCGCTTACGCGGGACAGATTGAACTTTCCGACCAGCTGAAGCCGGACGCCGCAGCTGCCATCGCCGCTCTGAAGGCCGCGGGGGTGAAACGCACCGTGCTGCTGACCGGCGACACGGCCGCTGCCGCCGCTGACGCGGCACAGGCCCTCGGCGTGGACGAGTCCCGTGCGGAGCTGCTGCCCCACCAGAAGGTGGAGGCCGTGGAACAGCTGCTGGCAAGGGGCGGCGGCACGCTGGTCTTCGTAGGGGACGGCATCAACGACGCACCGGTACTGACCCGCGCGGACGTGGGCATTGCCATGGGTGCGCTGGGCAGCGATGCCGCCATCGAAGCCGCCGACGTGGTTCTGATGGATGACCGGCCCTCCAAGCTGGCCACCGCCATCCGTATTTCCCGTCGGACGCTGCGTATCGTGCGGCAGAACATCGTATTAGCGCTGGGCGTGAAAGGATTGGTGCTGGTGCTGGGCGCGCTGGGCTATGCCTCCATGTGGCTGGCCGTCTTTGCAGACGTGGGTGTGGCCTTCCTTGCCATTCTTAACGCCATGCGCTGCCTGCAAACCAAACATCTCTGAGCGAAGCAGCGGCACCTGTCCGGATACTCTGCTCTTACCCACACACCAGAAAAGGAGCCCCTATGCGTATTCAGCTTTCCGACCACTTCACCTATCCCCGCCTGCTGCGGTTTGTATTTCCGTCCATTGTAATGATGATCTTTACCTCCATCTACGGCGTGGTGGACGGACTGTTTGTCTCCAATCTCATCGGCAAAACGCCCTTTGCAGCCATCAACCTGATCTGGCCCTATTTGATGGGCCTGACGGTGGTGGGCTTTATGATCGGCTCCGGCGGCACCGCCCTGATCTCCCGCTCGCTGGGTGAGGGGAAGAAGGCGCGGGCCAATGAGGAGTTTTCCCTGCTGGTGTATGTCTCCATCGGCATCGGACTGGTCCTGACCCTCGTCGGTATGATCACCCTGCGGCCTGTGGCCGCCCTGATGGGCGCGGAAGGAGAGCTGCTGGACATCGCCGTGCGCTACGGGCGCATCGTGGCGCTGGCGCTGACGCCCTTCATGCTGCAAACCACCTTTCAAACCTTTTTCATTACGGCGGAAAAGCCGAAACTGGGCCTTTTGGTGACGGTGCTGGCAGGCCTGACCAACATGGTGCTGGACGCGCTGTTCATCGCGGTCTTTCGCTGGGGCGTGGAAGGTGCGGCACTGGCCACCACATTGAGCCAGTTCGTGGGCGGTATCATCCCTCTTGTCTACTTTTCCCGCCCCAACAACAGTCTCCTGCAGCTCGGGAAAACGAAGTGGAACGGCAAAGCCCTGCTGCAGACCTGCACGAACGGCTCCTCCGAGCTGATGACCAACCTCTCCATGTCCGTGGTGAACGCCCTCTATAATCTACAACTGCTGCGGTTGGCAGGGGAGAACGGCGTGGCTGCCTACGGCGTCATCATGTACGCAAACTTCATTTTTGTAGCCATCTTCGTGGGCTATGCCATCGGCAGCGCCCCCATCGTAGGATACCACTTCGGCGCAGGCAGCACGGACGAACTAAAAAATTTGTTCCGCAAGAGCCTGACCCTGATGGCAGTCTGCGGCGTGATGATGCTGGCGCTGGGCCTATGGCTGGCCCCGTCCCTGTCCCGTCTCTTTGTGGGCTACGATGCAGAGCTACTGGCCTTGACCACCCGCGGATTCCGGCTGTATTCTCTTTCGTTTCTTCTGATGGGCTTCAACATTTTCAGCTCTGCTTTTTTCACGGCTCTCAGCAACGGGCCGGTCTCGGCAGCCATCTCCTTTTTGCGGACACTGCTGTTTCAGGCAGCAGCTATTTTCCTGCTGCCGCTGATTCTGCCGAACGCCGACGGTGTGTGGCTGGCAGTGGTGACGGCAGAGGCGCTGGCGCTCATCGTGACGGGGTTCTTCTTTGTGAAGCTAAAAAACCGATATCAATATGCATGACCGCTTGACCTTGCAAAACGGCATGTACTCCCTTATAATGATGAAGAAAAGGAGCGTGAGCGTATGGAATTCAACGCAAAAGAGCAGCTGCCCGGTCTTTTGGACTGGATGCGCCAGCAGATGCGCGCCTGTGGCGGCAAGACGGCCGTGGTAGGCATCTCCGGCGGTAAGGACAGCAGCGTGGTAGCCGCGCTGTGCGTGGCGGCCTACGGACAGGAAAACGTGGTGGGCGTGCTGATGCCCGACGGCATCCAGCCCGACATTGATTACAGTCAGGGCCTTGTGGCTCATTTAGGCCTGCGGCACTATACCTTTAATATCCACGGCGGCACCGCCGGTATTCTGGATGAGATGGAGCGCATCGGCGTGGAGGCCTCCCGCCAGACCCGCGTGAATCTCCCCTCCCGCATCCGCATGGCCACCCTGTACGCCATCGCCCAGAGCGTGGAGGGCGGCATCGTCATCAACACCTCCAACCTTTCTGAGGACTGGGTGGGCTACTGCACCATTTACGGCGACAGCGCCGGTGCATTTTCTCCGCTGGGCATGTATACCACGGAAGAAGTGATCGCCCTCGGTGCGGAGCTGGGTCTGCCGGAACACTTTCTCATGAAGCCCCCCTCTGACGGTCTGACCGGCCTGACGGACGAGGACAATTTAGGCTTCACCTACCACGCCGTCAACGAATACGTCCGAAAGGGGATCGTGGATCCGGAGATCAAGAAGCAGATCGACCACAAGCACCGCATCAGCCGCTTCAAATTTCAGACCATTCCCGTGTATCGCAATGGCCTGCCCATGGTGATCGAGGACGAAACTGATTTTTATAAATAAACGTGTAAAAAGGACTGCCAAATGGCAGTCCTTTTTTGGTCTTGTTTTTCCCTTCGGCACAACAAAAAGAACCGCCTTTGGCGGTTCTTTTTGTTGTGTGTGTTTTTTTGTTAGGAGGGAGAAAACGCATTGGGCTGGGAGGACCCTTTGCTTGATGATAAGATACCCTATATTTTTTGCGGAATTATGTGTTTCCTGTGAACAAATTGTAAAGAATGAGGCATTTTCTTCCGTTTTTCATCCTTTTGCCTTAAGAGAAGGTCAAATGGCCACTCACTTGTATTTCTGGCTTTCTGCTACTGCCAGTTGGTCACAGCGATTGTTGAACTCGTTGTCCGCATGACCTTTCACCCAGTGGTAGCGGAGGGTGTGCCGGTCAGCCAGCGCCAGAAGCTGCTCCCACAGGTCAGGATTCAGCGCCGGTTTCTTGTCGGACTTGATCCAGCCTTTCGCTTTCCAGCCTCGTGCCCAACCTTTTTCCAGTGCGTCAATCACATACTTGGAGTCCGACCACAGTTCTACCGTGCAGGGCTCCTTCAGTGCGGACAGCGCTTCGATGACGGCTGTCAGCTCCATGCGGTTATTGGTCGTCATGGCCTCGCCGCCGGACAGTTCCTTTTTGTGCTGCCCGTACATCAAGATGGCGCCCCAACCACCCGGGCCGGGATTGCCGGAACAAGCGCCATCGGTATAAACGGTTACGGTTTTCATTGGCACTCTCCTCAAATGGCGCTTATTGTCATCATTGTCCGGTTGTCCCAACAGGGGCGAGGACAATGGACATCATTCGGAGTTGCGAAGCAACCTCCGCCGTCGGTATAAATGGTGACTGTTTTCATGCAATCTCCTTCCATTTTCCTTTGGCTTCATTCAAAAACGGAAGAGCGGCTTATGCCGCTCTTTCGTTGTTATGCATTCTCAGGTTCCGGCGTGTTTTCCACAACCTCTGCCGTTTCCGTGGAAACTTCAGCGGCCTCGTGCTCCGTCAGCGCCATGGAGATGACGCGGTCGCCCTCCTCACGGAAGCGCATGACGATGACGCCCTGTGTGGAGCGTCCGGCGGAGCGGATGTTTTCCACAGGCGTGCGGATCAGGATGCCTGCCTGCGTGACCAGCAGCAGATCTTCCTCGCCGCTTACCACCTTGATGCCGATCACGGGGCCCGTCTTTTCCGTTACCATGTAGTTCCGGATGCCCAGACCGCCACGGCCGGTGATGCGGTATTCCTCCACGGGAGTCCGCTTGCCATAGCCTCTTTCCGTAATGGACAGGACTTCATGACCCTCTCTGGCGCGGGCAGCACCCACCACATAGTCGCCTTCCCGCAGCTTGATGCCGCGGACGCCCACAGCCGTACGGCCCATGGGACGGACGTCGTTTTCGTCGAAGCAGATGGCCTGACCATCGTGGGTAGCAATGATGATCTTCTTGGAACCGTCGGTCTCCCGCACGGTGACCAGTGCATCGCCTTCGTCCAGCGTCAGGGCGCGGATACCGCTCTGGCGGATGTTCTTCAGTGCGGAGACCGGCAGGCGCTTCACGGTGCCCTGCTTGGTCACCATGACCAGATACAGTTCCTCGTCGCTGGTCTCACGGAAGTGCAGCATGGCCTGCACCCGCTCGCCCTGCTCCACCTGAATGATGTTGATGATGTTGCTGCCCTTGGCCGCCTTGCCGGATTCGGGGATCTGATAGCCCTTCTTACGGTAGACCTTGCCGGTATCGGTGAAGAAGAGGATATAGTCGTGGGTAGAGGCGGTGAACACATCCACCACATGGTCCTCATCGCGGGTCGTGATGCCCTTGCGGCCCTGACCGCCCTTGCCCTGCGCGGCGTACTCACTGACGGGAGTGCGCTTGATATAGCCCGCGCTGGTGAGGGTGAAGACGCACTGCTCTTCTTCGATCAGATCCTCGATGTCGATCTCGTCCTCCACATCCTGAATCTCCGTCTTGCGGTCATCGCCAAACTTATCGGCAATAGCTGTCAGCTCTTCCTTCAGGATCTGCTTCACCAGACCCTCGTCAGAGAGGATGCGGTTGTAATACGCGATCTTTTCTTCCAGTTCCTTGTACTCAATCTCCAGCTTTTCACGGTCCAGACCCTGCAGTGCCTTCAAACGCATGTCCAGAATGGCCTGCGCCTGAATGACATCCAGACCAAACCGCTCCATCAAAGCTTCCTTTGCATCATCGTAGCGGCTGCGGATGATCTTAATGACCTCATCAATGTTATCCTGTGCGATCAGCAGGCCCTCCAGCAGGTGGGCGCGTTCCTGTGCCTTCTTCAGGTCATAACGGGTACGGCGGACGATAATCTCTTTCTGGAAGTCCAGATACTCGTCGATGATGTGCCGCAGGGACAAAATCTTCGGCTGGGACTGGTTCTGCACCAGCGCCAGCATATTGATGGCAAAGGTGGTCTGCAGCTGGGTCTGGGCAAACAGGCGGTTCAGCACCACCTGCGGGTTGGCATCGCGCTTGAGTTCGATCACGATACGCATACCGTTGCGGTCGGACTCGTCGCGGATATCGGAAATGCCCTCCAGACGCTTATCCTCCACCTGCTCGGCCATGGACTTGATCAGCATCCGCTTATTCACCTGATAGGGGATCTCGGTGATGATGATGCGGGTGCGGTCCTTGCCGAACTCCTCAAATTCGTGGCGGGCACGGATCACCAGACGGCCGCGTCCGGTGGCATAGGCAGCGCGGATGCCGCTGCGGCCCATGATGATGCCCTTCGTGGGGAAGTCAGGGCCGGTGACATGCTGCATCAAATCGCCGAGGGTTGCCTCGGGATCGTCCAGCACGCAGATGCAGGCGCCGATGACCTCACGGAGATTGTGAGGGGGAATGTTGGTAGCCATACCGACGGCAATACCGGAAGAACCATTCACCAACAGGTTGGGGAATCGGGCAGGCAAAACGCGGGGCTCCTTCCGGCTCTCGTCGAAGTTGGGGTCCCAGTCCACCGTCTCTTTTTCAATGTCCCGCAGCATCTCGTCGGAGATTTTACTCATGCGGGCCTCGGTATAACGGTAGGCTGCCGGGGGATCGCCATCCACGGAGCCGAAGTTACCGTGGCCGTCCACCAGCATGTAGCGCATGGAGAAGTCCTGCGCCAGACGCACCAGCGCATCGTAAACAGAGGCGTCGCCATGGGGATGGTACCGGCCCAGCACGTCGCCCACGCAGGTGGCGGACTTCTTGAAGGGACGGTCGGAAGTCAGATTGTCCTCGTACATGGCATACAGGATGCGGCGGTGAACGGGCTTCAAGCCGTCACGCACATCCGGCAGCGCACGACCCACGATGACGCTCATAGCGTATTCGATGTAGGACCGCTCCATTTCGGGGACCAGCGGGGATTCCACAATCTTTTGATCGGGATACCGGATCTCCTCGGGATCATATTGAGGTTTTTTAGCCATATTTTATCCTCCTTATAGAGGTACATATACCAGATTTTTAAGTTGCCGGATCAGCTGCCTGCCGGACACATGCCGGCTTTCCGCAGCATTTTTTCCTGAAACAGCCGGTTGGTCAGCGCCACGACCCGGCCTGTGAGAACCATGGCAAGAATGGTTCCGATGCCGATGCTGCGCAAATGTCCGCAGCTGAGCAGATCGATCATTCCTGCAAGAATCACAAAGGTAATGTCGAATATATTTTTCCAAAGACCGAGGTCTTTTTTTGTGGCTTCGCTGACTACGAAAATCAGTCCGTCCGGGGGATTGGGCACCAGCTTCATATCTACCATCATAGCAAAGCCGATACCCACCAGAATACTGCCGATGAGTGCTATCATGAGCCGCTCCACAAACGTATGACAGGGAATATGCACCAGCGTTTCAAACCAGCGGAGAAAGGATGTAAACAGCATACTGCTGGGGATCTGCAGCAGATCGTACCAGCTTTTGTCTTTTCCTTTGATCGCTATTTGCATGAACACCATTACCATATACACGAAAAATACCGTTGTGGAAAACGGGGCGTTCAGCGCATATGCAAGGGCGTATTGCGCAGAGGTCATGGGGGAGATCCCCAATCCGCTTTTCGTGTTAAAGGTAATGCCCAGGGCAATAATCATCATGCCTGACAGATAAATGCCTCCGCGCCAAAACCATTCTTTTTTCATTTGCTTTTCCTTACAGACAATTACTCCTGCAATCCTGCCAGAGACAGCATCTTCTCCCGGCAGCACCGGTTGAACACCGACACCACGCGGCCGCAGAGCAGGGAAAAGATCACCGTGCCCACGCCGACGCTGGTCCAGAGTGTGCCGAACAGCAGATCGATCAGGAATGCGACGGACACACAGAACAGGTCCATGGCGTTTTTACAAAGGCCCATGTCCTTTTTGGTGGCCCAGCTGACCGCCTGCACCATACCGTCCGGCGGATTGGGCACCAACTGCATATTGACCACCATGGCAATACCCACGCCGGTCAGAACGATGGCCACCATCAGCACCAACAGCCGCTGCCAGATAGGTTCGCCGCACATGGGCAGCGCCTTTTCAAATACGCCCATCAGCGCACTGAACACAAAGCTGAAGGGCAGCTGCAGAAGGTCCCGCCAACGGCGGTGCTTTCCGCGGATCAAAAACTCCAGCGCGATCAAAACGCTGTAAAAGACGAACACACCTGTGGAAAGGGACATACCGAATGCGCTGGAAATCGCAAAGGGTGCGGAGGTGATAGGGGAGATACCAAGTCTCGTTTTGGTGCCCAATGTGGCGCCCAGCGCCAGCGTAAAAATTCCCACGGCATAGATACCGCCGCGCCAAATCCATTGTTTTTTCATCATCTGTCCCTTAATAGTCCAGATTCACGGCGTATTTGGCGTTGCGCTCGATGAACTCCTTGCGGGGCTCTACCTTCTCGCCCATCAGGATGGAGAAGGTCTCGTCCGCCTTGCTGGCGTCATCCAGCGTGATGCGGCGCAGGGTGCGCTTTTCGGGGTCCATGGTGGTCTCCCACAGTTCGTGGGGGTTCATCTCACCGAGGCCCTTGAAGCGGGAGATATCAATTTTCTTATTGGGGTTGCCGCCGCGCATTTCGGCAGACACCTGATCACGTTCCTCATCAGAGAAGGCCACGCGGGTGGTCTTGCCGCTCGTCAGCTTATACAGCGGAGGCACGGCGGAATAGACATAACCCTGCTCAATGAGGGGCCGCATGAAGCGGAAGAAGAAGGTCAGCAGCAGGGTGCGGATATGGGAGCCGTCTACGTCGGCATCCGCCATGATGATGACCTTGTGATAGCGGAGCTTCGTTGGGTCGAACTCCTCGCCGATGCCGGCGCCCAGCGCCACGATGACGGGCTGGAGCTTATCGTTGCCGTAAACCTTGTCGGCGCGGGCCTTTTCCACGTTCAGCATCTT
>JAFYQM010000029.1 GCA_017547085.1 Oscillibacter sp. | reverse complement strand
CCGCTATGACCTGGGCCGTGAAAAGTTCCTCCAGCGCGTGTGGAAGTGGAAGGAAGAATACGGCAACCGTATCGTGGAGCAGCAGAAGAAGATGGGCGTTTCCTGCGACTGGAAGCGTTCCCGCTTCACCATGGACGACACCTGCGCCAAGGCCGTCCGTGAGACCTTCTGCGACCTGTATGACAAGGGCCTGATCTACAAGGGCAGCCGCATCATCAACTGGTGCCCCAACTGCATCACCGCCCTGTCTGACGCCGAGGTGGAATACACCGATAAGCCCGGTCACCTGTGGCACATCCGCTATCCTCTGACTGACGGTTCCGGCGATCTGGTGGTTGCCACCACCCGTCCCGAGACCATGATGGGCGATACCGGCGTGGCTGTGAACCCTGAGGACGAGCGCTTCAAGCATCTGGTGGGCAAGACCTGCATCCTGCCGATCATGAACCGCGAGATCCCCATCGTTGCCGACGATTATGTGGAGCTGGGTTTCGGTACCGGCGCGGTTAAGATGACTCCCGCCCATGACCCCAACGACTTTGAGGTGGGCCTGCGCCACAATCTGGAAGTCATCCGCTGCATCGGCGATGATGGCATGATCAACGAGAACGGCGGCCCCTACAACGGTATGGACCGTTACGAGTGCCGCAAGCAGATCGTGAAGGATCTGGAGGAGCAGGGCTATCTGGTCAAGACCGAGCCTTACAGCCACAACGTTGGCACTTGCTATCGCTGCCACAACGATGTGGAGCCCCTGATCTCTGCCCAGTGGTTCGTGAAGATGGAGCCTCTGGCCAAGGAAGCTCTGCGCGTGGTGAAGGACGGCGAGGTAAAGTTCGTGCCCGAGCGTTTCTCCAAGACCTATATCAACTGGATGGAAAACGTCCATGACTGGTGCATTTCCCGTCAGCTGTGGTGGGGGCACCAGATCCCCGCATGGTACTGCGACGAGTGCGGACACATCAATGTGGATCGTGAGGATCCCACCAAGTGCGCCAAGTGCGGCAGCACGAAGCTGACCCGTGACGAAGACGTGCTGGATACCTGGTTCTCTTCCGCCCTGTGGCCCTTCTCCACGCTGGGCTGGCCCGAAAAGAATGCCGATCTGGACTTCTATTACCCCAACTCCGTCATGGTCACCGGCTATGACATCATCTTCTTCTGGGTTGCCCGTATGATTTTCTCCGGTTGTGAGCAGATGAAGGAGATCCCCTTCGAGACGGTGCTGATCCACGGTCTGGTCCGCGATGACAAGGGCCGCAAGATGTCCAAGTCTCTGGGCAACGGCATCGATCCTTTGGTGATGGCGGAACAGTACGGCGCCGACGCGCTGCGCTTCAACCTCATCACTGGCAACTCTCCCGGCAACGATACCCGTTTCTACACCGAAAAGTGCGAGGCGATGCGCAACTTTGCCAACAAGATCTGGAACGCCAGCCGTTTCGTGATGATGAACCTGACCATCGACAAGTACGAGCTGCCCGCAGCCGACAAGCTGGAGCAGGAGGACAAGTGGGTGCTCAGCCAGCTGAACGAATTGGTGAAGGAAGTCACTCAGAATCTGGACGTGTATGAGATCGGCGTTGCTTCCGCAAAGGTGTATGATTTCATCTGGGATACCTACTGTGACTGGTATATCGAGCTGACCAAGACCCGTCTGAACGGTGAGGACGAGGAAGCCAAGCTGGTGGCGCAGAATGTCCTGTGCTATGTGCTGATTGAGCTGCTGAAGCTGCTGCATCCCTTCATGCCCTTCATCACCGAGGAGATTTTCCAGGCTCTGCCTCATAAGGGTGACTTCCTGATGACCTCCCAGTGGCCCGAGTACCGTGAAGAACTGAACTTCCCCGTGGAAGCTGCCGCCATGGAAGCCATTATGGATACCATCAAGGCCATCCGTGCCCGCCGTGCGGAGATGAATGTGCCTCCTTCCAAGCGTGCGGAAGTGCTGCTGGTCACTGCCACGCCGGAAATCTATCAGCAGGGTCTGCACTTCCTGCAGCGTCTGGCTTATGCCAGCGAGGTGACCTTCGCTGATGCTGCACCTGCGGACATTTCCGGTCAGGTGTCCGTGGTCACGGCCAACGCCACCGCCTATATGCCTCTGGCAGAGTTGGTGGACATTCAGGCTGAGCTGGACCGCATCAACAAGGAGATTGAAAAGGCCAAGAACGGCCTGCGCATCGTGGAAGGCAAGCTGAACAATGAGAAGTTTGTTTCCAAGGCTCCCGAGGCAGTCGTCAATGCCGAGAAGGAAAAGGCTGCCAAGTACGCTGAGCTGATTGCCAAGCTGGAGGAATCCGCCAAGGCTATGCAGGCATAAAATGAAATCTATGAAGAATTCCCTCTGCCATTTGGCAGAGGGAATTTTTTGATTGCATCGGAATGTTTGTTCGATATGTAGGGTGGGTCAGGACTTTTGTAACTGCAAAAGCCCCAGACAAATCATGCCCAGTCCCAACATACAGATCGCAGAGGTAGGGTCCAGTTGCCCTAATAGGGAGGTTACAACAACAGCAACTCCCATGGCCAGCGGAATGGCTTTAAAAACAAGATGAAAGATTTGCTGCCGCGATGACGGTGTAGCCTGTTTGGCTGCAGCTTTCAGCAGATCCTCCACGGAAACGCTCAGAATGTCCGCCAGATGGGAGAGAGAATGGATGTCCGGGCAGGCCAGATTACGTTCCCACTTTGAAACAGCTTTGTCCGTAACATGCATTTGTTCTGCCAGTTCCCGCTGAGTCAATCCGCGTTCTTTGCGTAGGGCTGCGATCCGTTCGCCCATGGTCTGTTCTTTCATTTGTGTTCCTCCTACGATTTGTTTTTCTAAAATAAGGATAGCACGAACGGGAGAAAAAAGAAACCGAAGGGGAGTAGAATGGTGTAAACTGTAGGTTTCCTTAAAAAACTAACGGAAAGCAGGGCCTTTTCGCGGGAATTCATTGATTTGGAAAAATTAACAACTGTACTGGCGCTTTCGACAGAATGCTGAAGACTGCTGTGCTATCATCACCGTAAAGCAATTCGCTTTGCGGTTTTTTGTTTGGAAAATACAGCATTTTAACTAAAATCATACAAAAGAGGCGGAAAAGATGGAAATTCACGCGAAAAGTGCAGATCGAAATCTGCTGCTGGAAATTCATGGAGAACTGGATCACCACGGGGCAAAGGGGGCCTTGCGGGAACTGGAACTGGCCATTGACGCGGCGCTGCCCAAAAAGCTGGTGCTGGATTTTGCAGGGGTCACTTTTATGGACAGCTCCGGCATCGCACTGATTTTGCGAGCACAGCAGCGCATGCAGCTGATGGACGGCAGCGTACTGGTGTGTCATGTGCCGCAGCAGGCAAGACGGGTGTTGGATGCCGCCGGGATCGGGCGGCTGGTCACGATCAACTGAGGAGGAGTACATAATGAAAACAAAAGCGATCAACGAGGTAACGCTGGAATTTGTGAGCCGCAGCAGCAATGAGGGCTTTATCCGCAGCGCAGTGGCCTGCTTTGCTTCCCAGATGGATCCCACGCTGAATGAGTTGGAGGACATCAAAACCGCCATCAGCGAGGCCGTGACCAATGCCATCGTGCATGCCTATCCGGATTCCATTGGGAAAGTGATCGTCAAGGCTCGCATGTATTCCGGAAATGTGTTAGAGCTGACGGTAAAGGATCACGGCCGCGGCATCCCTGATGTGGAACGGGCCCGGGAGCCGATGTTTACCACAGGCGGGGAAGAACGCAGTGGCATGGGCTTTACCATTATGGAGAGCTTCATGGACAAGCTGACGGTGCGTTCCGTACCGGGGCGGGGAACCACTGTGGTGATGAAAAAGAAGCTTGCGCCCAGACGAAACGCAAGATGAGTGCCGCGCTGGAATTGCTGCGGGCTGCGCAGGAGGGAGATCAGGATGCCTGCGAACGGGCGGTGCTGGACAATAACGGCCTGATCTGGAGCATTGTGCGGCGGTATTACGGACGCGGCGTGGAGCCGGATGACTTATACCAATTAGGTTGCATCGGTTTTTTAAAAGCAGTACAGGGTTTTGATTTTTCTTACGGCACCTGCTTTTCCACTTATGCTGTACCGAAAATCGCAGGAGAGATCCGGCGGTTCCTGCGGGATGACGGCGCGGTGAAGGTGAGCCGCACGATCCGGGAGCAGGCTCAGACATTGTATAGTGCCAGAGAACGGCTGCGGCATGATCTGGGACGGGAGCCTGCGCTCTCTGAACTGGCGGAAGCTACCGGACTGTCGGTGGAGGAGATTGCACAGACAGAATTAGCCACAGAAACACCGGAATCGCTGCAGCAGGAAACAGCAGAGGGGCTGACCTTGGAGGGGATCCTTGGCACCGAGGCTCCGGAGGAAAGCATTGTGGAGCGGATCGCCCTGCGGGAGGCCATTGACCGTCTGCCGGAAAAGGAACGGATGACGATTTTGCTGCGGTATTTCAGGGGGATGACGCAGGAGCAGACAGCCCGGGTGCTGGGGGTGTCGCAGGTACAGATATCCCGTCTGGAGCGGAGAGGGCTGGACCGGCTGCGGGCGAGCTTTGCGGTTTAAAGTAATCTTCACTCTGAAATTCCGTCATGGTGTTCCAGTAGCGCTTAGGCATATTGGTCATGCGGCAGCGGGGATTTTCCCGCTCCTTGATGGCAATGGTATCATAAAAGCGTTTCCACAGCACACGGTAGTGGGCCTCCGTTTCATCCGGCGCCGCCATTTGGAAGTCTTCCAGCGGACGGATTACAGCACGTCCTGCTGCGTAAAACAGCGCCTCTTTATGTGTTTTGTCATAGATGAAGAAGGTTTCGCCCTGATACCGGGTACAGAAATGGCTGCGCAGCAGCGGAAGAACACGGTTTTTTGGTTCGATTTCACTGCCCAATACGCCGCCCAGTTCCGAAAAGCGGACAAAGCCTTTCAAAAGATGGGCTTCCCCGTGCAGATGCCGGACGGCGGCAAAAACCGGATGCAGTGTATCGTCAGAAACATTCCGCAAGAAGGAAGGGCCCTCCTTCAGCAGCTTTACTACCATGTGATAGAGGTGCAGTTCCTTTTCAGGAAGGCAGGTCAGAAAGCCTTTTTGCAGCAATTCCGCTGCACAGGTAGAACACTTTACAACTTTTCTCAATACACGATTTGCATGACTTTTATCCGTAGAAATGCTGCGGGAGGCAAATAAGGTCGGGATATCATCCTCATCGCGATAGATCGCGGTGAGGATTTCTTTGTTGGCATAGCTTTCAAAGATGCAGCACAGGAAGCCGTCAAAGCTGCCGTCGTAATAATAGACCATTTCCACCATAAAAACCTCGCTTAACCGGCGCTGTCAAAGAGCGACAGCTGTACCATGTCCTGCTGCGGGAGCAGGGGCTGCTCCACGGCGATCAGATTGTGTAAGAGACTGTCCGGCGTGAAGCGCAGCCCGTCCGCCACTCGTCCGGAGGCGGTGAGAAAGTACTGTGCGCGTTTCATCACTACACCCAACTTTTTCAGATCGTCGATGTGGAGCGGGCCGACCCGCCGTGCTGTCAGGATCCGTCTGGCAGAAACGATGCCGATGCCGGGGACCCGCAGCAGTGTTTCGTAATCTGCCGTGTTGACCTCCACGGGGAAGAAGTCCAGATGAGCCAGCGCCCAGCTGCACTTGGGGTCAACACGGGTGTCAAAGGATGGATTGGATTCGTCCAGCAATTCTTCTGCGCGGAATTTGTAAAACCGCAGTAGCCAGTCTGCCTGATAAAGGCGGTGTTCCCGCAGCAGGGGTGGTTTGACGTTCTTTGCGGGCAGCAGGGCATGCTCCACCACCGGCACATAGGCGGAAAAGAAGACCCGCTTCAGCCGGTAACGGTCATAAAGGCCTTGCGTCAGACGGAGGATTTGAAAATCCGTGTCTGCCGTGGCGCCAACAATCAATTGGGTGCTTTGCCCCGCAGGTGCGAATTTCGGAGCATGACGGTATTTCACCAGTTCTTCCTTGTTTTCCTGATTTCGTACCTGAATCTGCCGCATGGGTGCCAGAATGGCGCCTTTGGTTTTGTCCGGTGCCAGTGTTTTCAGGGCGGATTCCGAAGGAAGTTCGATGTTGACACTCAATCGGTCAGCCAAAAGCCCCAGTTGTTCCACCAGTTCCGGTGCGGCGCCGGGAATGGCTTTGGCATGGATATAACCGTTGAAACGGTATTTCTCCCGCAGCAGGCGCAGGGATTTGATCATCAGCTCCATGGTATAGTCCGGAGAGCGCAGCACACCGGAGGAGAGAAATAGCCCTTCAATGTAGTTTCTGCGGTAGAAGTTGATGGTCAGATCCGCCAGTTCCTCGGGCGTGAAGGCGGTTCGCCGCGTGTCGTTGCTGCGGCGGTTGACGCAGTACTTGCAGTCATAGACGCAGCAGTTGGTCATCAGCACCTTTAAGAGTGTGACGCAGCGGCCGTCAGCGGAAAAAGAATGGCAACAGCCCGCCAAGGAGGCGGACGTGTTGCCAATGTATCCTTTTTTTGCAGTACGGTCACCGCCGCTGGATGTGCAGGCCGCATCGTATTTTGCGGCGTCGGTCAGGATGCTGAGCTTTTCCAGAACATCCATGGCATGATCTCAGCGGGCCATGGCACGACGGCGATAGCGGCGCACAGGACGCTCAATAGCGTCAATGACGCGGAAGACCTGAGAGGTCAGGAAAGCAACACCCATGATCACAAAGAATAAAGTCCAGCCAGTCAGCATATCGAAATCCTCCTTAATCGAACTCTTGTTCTATACATACTATAACTCGAACAATTGTTCTTGTCAAGAGAAAATCGAACAAATTTTCGATAAAAATTTCCGCCCCGAAAAACGGGGCGGAAAAGGGGTGTTTTCGTATATTTCAGTAGAAAACCTACTTATTTGCAGGTTGCCAGATTCTTCAGGAAAGTATCAATGGCGTGTTCGGGAGTAGCCCAGCTGGTAACGAAACGGACACAGGTGTGGCTGTCGCCTTCGGCATGATCGATCTCGAATTCATAGCCCATGGCCTGCAGTTGCTCCACCACGGTGTTGGGCAGGACAGGGAACTGCTGGTTGGAGGGAGAGGGCACAGGGAAAGGATAACCCAGGGCGGCGATGCCGTCCCGCAGACGGTAAGCCATCTCATTGGCATGGCGTGCCATGTCAAAATAGAGGCCGTTTTCCAGCAGAGCGCGGAACTGAACGCCCATCAGGCGGCCCTTAGCAAGCATGGCGCCGCGCTGCTTGATGTGCCAGCGGAAGTGCTCGTTGGGTGCATTCATAATCAGTGCCTCGCCAAACAGCGCGCCGTTTTTCGTGCCGCCGATGTAGAAAGCGTCAGTCAGGGCGGCCAGATCAGCCAGGGTCAGATCGTTTTCGGGGGAGGTGAGGGCGGAGCCGAGGCGGGCGCCGTCCAGGAACAGGAAGAGACCGTGCTTGTCGCAGCACTGACGCAGTGCTTCCAATTCTGCCTTGGTGTAGATGGTGCCGATTTCCGTGGTGTCGGAGATATAGACCAGACGAGGCAGGACCATGTGTTCGCTGCTGTGGCTGTTGACAACGGATTCCACCAGTGCGGGGGTCAGCTTGCCGTCGGGGGCGTAGGCTGTGCAGACCTTGTGTCCGGTGGACTCGATGGCGCCGGTCTCATGCACATTCACATGGCCGGTATGAGCCGCGATAACGGCCTCGTAAGGACGGAGCAGAGACTCGATCACGATGAAATTAGTCTGAGTGCCGCCGACCAGAAAATGAACATCAGCGTCCGGTGCATTGCACAGGCGGCGAATGAGGTCACGGGTAGCCTCGCAGAGAGGGTCCATGCCGTAACCCACCGTCTGCTGGAGATTGGTGTCTGTCAGAGCCTGCAGAACCTGAGGATGTGCGCCTTCGCTGTAATCATTTCGGAAACTGTATAACATTTTGATACCTGCTTTCTGCAAAATCATAGAAATGCGTTCAAATATATGGTAAAATCATAACGCAGTTTGCAAATAAATGCAAGTAGTGCGGCATATCCCTTATTTTTTTCTGTTTTCGGAAATACTGAAAGAGGCGGGAACTTTTTTAGAGAATATCCCGTCTGAATAACGGAAACAAGGAGAACTGTATGAAAAAGTGGATGGTGCCGGTACTGGCGATCCTGCTGCTGACGGCTTGCGGCAGCGACGAACCTGTGAAAATGCCTGATGTGGATCTGGATGATTTTTACGAGTCGCTGGCGAAAGAGTATCAGTGGGACAACGGGTATATGGTGGACGTGGAGGACGAGCAGCTGAATGACTGGTATCCCGGACTGCGGGACCTGCACCCTGAGCAGGTAGAAGCCCATATGCCCATGATGAGTTCCGTGGTGAATGAAGTTGTGTTTGTGGAGTGCGAGACGGAACAGGATGCGGAGAATGCAGCCGCTATCTTGCAGGAACGCATTGACCTGCAGGCAGAGGGCGGTGCATGGTATCCCGAATCCATGGAGGCATGGCGCCGCGGCATTGTGATCCAGCAGGGAACTTATGTGGCGATGATCGCCTCTGCGGAGCATCAGGACGAGATCGCTGAGGCCTTTACCAACCTGTTTTTATAATGGAAACCGCGATTTCGGAAAATAGCCGCAGCCGTCTGCGGCTGTTTTCTGGAACCGGATCAATAGAGGGGGAGAACACCTTTGATTTTTAGTAGCCTGACATTTTTATTTGCCTATCTGCCACTGACGCTGGCAATTTATTTTTTGGCGCCGGTACGGTGGAGAAATCTGGTATTGTTGCTGGTCAGCCTGTTTTTCTACGGCTGGGGCGAGCCGGTTTACATCACCATCATGTTCGTTTCCATCCTGATCGACTATACCCACGGTTTGCTGGTGGAGAAGTACCGGGACAACGATAAAAAGGCCCGCTATTTTGTAGCGCAGTCTGTGGTGTTCAACCTGCTGCTTTTAGGGTTTTTCAAGTATATTGATTTCTTCGCGGAGAATCTGTTCCTGCTTACCGGTATCGACCTGCCCATGAGTGCCACGCTGCTGGGCATTACCATTCCGCTGCGGAATATCCCGCTGCCAATCGGTATCTCCTTCTTCACGTTCCAGACCATGAGCTACACCATCGATGTTTACCGCAAGGATGCGCCGGTGCAGCGGGATATTATCAATTTTGGCGCTTTTGTCACCATGTTCCCGCAGCTGATCGCAGGTCCTATCGTCAAGTACAAGACGGTGGCGGAGGAACTGAATGAGCGGACGCACAGCAGCGAGAATTTTGCCCTTGGCGCCCGGCGGTTCTGTGTAGGCCTTGCCAAGAAGGTGCTGCTGGCCAACTCCATCGGTGCGCTGTGGGAGACGCAGCTGGCGGCACAGCAGGCCGGAACCATGAGCGTGCTGGGTGGCTGGATGGGCCTGCTGGCCTTTGGATTCCAGATTTACTTCGATTTCTCCGGCTATTCCGATATGGCCATCGGCCTTGGCTGGATCTTTGGCTTCCACTTCAACGAGAACTTCGACTATCCGTATATGGCCCGCAGCGTGTCGGAGTTCTGGCGGCGGTGGCATATGTCTCTGACCAGCTGGTTCCGGGAGTATCTTTATATTCCCCTCGGCGGTAACCGCGGCGGTACGTTCAAGGCCCTGCGGAACATTCTGATCGTCTGGTTCTGCACTGGCTTCTGGCACGGTGCCAGTTGGAACTTCATTCTTTGGGGACTGTATTTCGCCCTATGGCTGATTCTTGAGAAATATGTGCTGCGCGGTGTGTTGGAGAAGTCTCCCGCCGTGGTGAAGCACATCTATACGTTGGTGGTCGTATTTGTGGGCTGGGGGCTGTTTGCCATAGAGGATCTTTCCATCTGCGGTGGGTATTTTGCCTCCTGCTTTGGCGGAGCCAGCATTTGGAGTGCAGTGGACGGCTATCTGCTGCGCAGCTATGCAGTAACGTTCGTTGTGCTGATCGTGGCATCCACCACGCTGGGCAAGCGCTGCTGGCAGCGACTGCCGGAACGGGCAGAGAGAATTTTGTCGCCGATTCTGATGGCACTGGCCCTTGTGATCTGCACGGCTTATCTGGTGGACGGCAGCTATAATCCGTTCCTGTATTTCCGGTTCTGAGGAGGTGGAAGACATGACAAAAGCATACAGCCGTTTTCTGACCGTCTTTTTCTGCCTCTTTCTCGGAGGGCTGCTGACCGTGCACATCTTCCTGCCGGACCGGGAGAAGTCGGAGACGGAAAACCGGACGCTGGCAAAGCTACCGGAGTTTTCCTGGGAAACGCTGAAGGACGGCACCTATACCGAGGCCATCGAAACCTACTTTGCAGACCAGTTTCCGTTGCGGGACGGTTGGACGGGTTTAAAGGCCCGTGCAGAGCAACTGTTGGGCAAGCGGGAATTCAACGACATCTATCTGGCGGGGGACACCCTGATCTCCAAGGTGGAGACGCCGGACGGCACGCTGTTGGAGAACAATCTCAGCTATATCGACCGATTGAAGGACAAGGCGGATGCCAATGTGACGGTGGGCTTCATTCCCTCTGCGGCAGAGGTTTGGAAGGACAAGCTGCCCACAGGTGCGCAGAGCTGGGATCAGACCGGTTTGCTCGGCATGAGTAACGTGGATTTTCACACTGCGCTGAAAGAACACGCTGACGAGCAGATCTTCTACCGCACGGACCATCACTGGACCTCCCTGGGCGCGTTTTACGGTGCCAATGCGATGCTGGAACAGCTTGGCAGAGAACCTTTAAAGGAAGAGGACTTTACAATTGAAATTGCCAGTACAGACTTCAATGGTACCCTGTATTCCCAGTCCGGCATCCATTGGCTGACGCCGGATACCATGGAATACTGGGTTACGGAGGATGGCATGACCGTGACCTCCTGGAGTACGGGAAAACCGGAGACGGTTCCCATGTATGACCGCAGTTATCTGCAGGCCAAGGACAAGTATTCCTCTTTCCTCGGCGGTAATCAGCCGCTGTGCGTCATCAAAAATGAGAAGCTGCCTGCAGAAGCAGGGAAGCTTTTGCTGGTCCGTGACTCCTATTCCGATGCACTGGCACCGTTTTTGGCGCAGCGGTTTGCGGAGGTGCATCTGCTGGACCTGCGCTATTACCGCGCACCGGCATCCGCATATGCCATGCAGAACGGAATTGAGGAGATCGCTGTAGTTTACAGTGTGCAGAATTTTATTTCCGATCGCAATCTGGTTCTACTGGGTTGATACAAAGCAAAGGCTCCGGTCCGGTGACCGGGGCCTTTTTGCGCCGGAATGGGATTTTCCTTGTATTAAGTGGTGCAAAGTGTTATAATGCTTCTATATATTGGGTTTTTATGTTCAGGAGCGAAGTATGCTGCATTATCTGCAAAATCTGTTTCAGGCGCTGGACTTTCAGTCCATGGGGGATGCTGCCCTGCGGGTGGCTGCCGTATTCTTGTGCCTGACGGTCCATGAGACCTGTCACGGACTGGCGGCCTACGCGCTGGGAGACCCGACCGCCAAACGGATGCACCGCCTGTCTCTCAATCCGCTGCGGCATATCGACTGGTTCGGTCTTGTGATGATGTTTGCGGCGGGCTTTGGCTGGGCGAAACCGGTGCCGGTGGATCCCCGCTATTTCCGAAAGCCCAAACAGGGCATGGCTCTGACGGCACTGGCGGGACCGGTGTCTAACCTGCTTTTGGCACTGGTGACCATGCTGCTGGGGCGGCTGGTTTACGAGTATGCGCCCTACACGCCCTTCTGGGACGGCTTGCTGAGCTTTTTGCTGCTGCAGCTGGCGCCGCTGTCTGTGGGCCTCGGCCTTTTTAATCTGCTGCCCATCCCGCCGCTGGACGGCTCCAAGGTGCTGGCTATGTTTCTGCCCGACCGGGCGTATGTAAAATTGATGCGTTATGAGCGCTACGGCATCATCGTACTGCTGCTTTTGAGTTGGTTGGGACTGACTGGAAATCTGATCAGCAACATTATCATGGCCGTCTATAACGGCTTGTTTAACCTTTGTTTTTGAGGTGGAATTTTGGAAAATCCCGTATTTAAACTGGAAAAAGTTGTGCGCTCCAAAGAGGAGGAAATGCAGGACTTTGAGGGCCCGCTGGACTTGATTTTGTTCCTGCTGGGCAAGAATAAGATGGAAATTCAGGACATCTCCATCTCTCTGATCTGCGACCAGTACATCGTATGGCTGGAACAGCGCCAGAAGATGGATCTGGAGGTGGCCAGTGAATTTGTCACCATGGCATCTCATCTGGTGTATATCAAGACCCGTATGCTGCTCTCCATCGAGGATGAGGAGGCCCAGAGCGAGATGGATGCCCTGATCCAGTCGCTGGAAGAGCGCCGCAGAAATGAAAACTATGTCCGTGTGAAGGCGCTGGCTGTGCGGCTGGAGCCCATGAGCGAATTCGGACGCAATATCATTACCCGTAATCCCGAGCCGGTGAAACGGGGGAAAATCTATGAGTACGATCAGGAAAAGGCTGATCTGCTGCTGGCCATGGCTGAGATCCGCAACCGCGCGGAGCGGGCGCTGCCGCCGCCTAAGACGGCTTTTCAGAACATTGTACAGCACGAGCCGTATCCGGTGGAGAGTAAGGCGAGGGAGATCATCCGTCGCCTGAAGGAGCAGGGCATTACCCGGTTCCTTCTGTTGTTCAAGGGAAACAAGAGCCGCAGTGAGATCGTGGCTACCTTCCTTGCGGTGCTGGAGCTGTGCCGCGCCCATGTGCTGCATCTGGCCGGCTCCGAGACAGACTGTACCGTCCGTCAGGAGGGCGAACTGCCGGAACACCTGAATCTGTAACATATACAAGGAGATAACTGCCATGGAAACCATGGAGATGAAAGAAATCGAATCTGCCATTGAGGGCATTTTGTTTGCCGCCGGGGAACCCATCCATGTGGACCGCATCTGTGTGGCGCTGGAGATGGACCGTCCCACGGTGGAACAGGTGCTGCAGAAGCTGATGGACTATTACGCCTATGAGCGCCGAGGTATCCGCCTGCTGCGGATCGAGGACAGCTGGCAGCTGTGCTCTTCTCCCGATTATGGAGATGTGATCCGCAAGGCCTTCGAGATCCGCAAGCCTGCTAAGCTGAGCCAGCCTGCGCTGGAAGTGCTGACCATTATTGCCTATTACCAGCCCACCACCCGTGCTTATGTGGATCAGATCCGCGGTGTAGACAGTTCCTACACCATGGGACTGCTGCAGGAGCGCAAGCTGATCGAGGAGTGTGGTCGGCTGCAGGTACCGGGCAGACCCCATCTGTACCGCACCACCAAGCAGTTCCTGCGGGCCTTCCACCTGACCAGTCTGGACGACCTGCCCGAAATGCCCGATCTGGGCGGCGACGGCCAGATGCGTCTGGGCGAGGATGGCCAGATCATCGACCCCGACGCAGGGACGGAGATCCTCGGCGCTGACACGCCGGAAGAGGCGGATTTCCCTCACGGCGAGGAGTAAGAACAGTTCCGGCAGGGACAGGAGGTGTGAAGCCGTTTGATCTGGCGATGGATACTGGGCGTCATGGCCGCGCTGCTGTTGCTGCTGCTGTGGACCCGCGTGGGGATACATGCAGTGATGCGCGGTCGTGTGCTGACTGTGGACGCAAAGATCGGGTGGTTCCGCATCCGCATTCTGCCCGGAAAACAAAAAGATTCCCCCAAGGATTCGCAGCGTAAAAAAGAAAAAACAAGCAAGAAAGAAAAGAAATTGACTGCACAGACTACTAAAGAAAAACCAAAGAAAAAAAGCAAAATTACTTTTGCGGATATCAAGGATGCAGTAAAAACGTTGTGGCCTCCACTGAAACGGGCGTTGGACCGTACCCGCCGCGGCATCCGCATCCATCCGCTGACGGTGTCGCTGACCGTAGGCGCAGCCAATGACCCTGCGGGCGGCGCGGAACTGTATGGCTATCTGCATGCCGGTGTCTGGACGGCGATGCCGCTGCTGGAGCGGCTGCTGGTGATTCCGGATCCGTCCATTCACATCGGCATTGATTTTGACGCGCCGGACACAAGCGTAGAAGGAGAGGTCTGGCTCTCCGCCCGCATCGGCACATTGCTGCGGGTAGCGCTGACCATCGGTATTCCCGCATTGCGCTTTATTCTACAGTGGAGAAAGAGAACGAAACAACCCCCTGCGCCGCAGACTGCGGAGCAGCAGGCTGCTGGATAAGAAAGGATGAATGAGTATGGAAAAGCTGAATGAGATGATGAGCGCTGCAATGGAAAAGGTGCGTGGCATGGTGGACACCAACACCATCGTCGGCCAGCCGATCACCACCCCTGACGGCGTGACCCTGATCCCTATTTCCAAGGTCAGCTTCGGCTTTGGCAGCGGCGGCGGTGACTACGGCAAGCCTGCCAAGGACGGCTTTGGCGGCGGCGCGGCAGCCGGCGTGAAGATTGAACCTGTGTCCTTCCTGATCATTAAGGACGGTATCACCCGTGTGGTGCCCGTGGCTGTGCCTCCCGCAACCACCGTGGACCGGATCGTGGACATGGTTCCCGATGTTATGGATAAAGTGGAAAAATATTTTGACAAAAAGGGCGAAAAAGAAACCGTCTGAGCGGGGTATACTACCATCACTGTGAACGAATGAGGTGATGGTTTCCCCATGGCAAAACGGCTTTTCTGTGTTCTGCTGACACTGACGGTTTTGACCGGTATTCCGCTCTGCCGCGCGCAGGCGGTCAGTACGTCTGCCACATCCGCTATCTTGATGGATGCCGACAGCGGGCGGGTACTGTACGAGCAGAATGCAGACAAACGGATGCTGATTGCCAGCACCACAAAAATTATGACCGCATTGGTGGCCATCCGGGACGGCGATTTGTCGGACACGGTAAAGGTCAGCCGGAGTGCGGCCTATACCGAGGGCTCCTCCATGTACCTGAAAGAAGGGGAGAGGCTGACGTTGGAGACGCTGCTTTACGGGCTGATGCTCTGCTCCGGAAACGATGCCGCCGTAGCGGTGGCGGAGCATGTGGGCGGCAGCGTGGAACGGTTCGTGCAGCGGATGAATGAAACGGCGAAGGAATTAGGGTTGCATGATACTTCCTTTGCCAATCCCAACGGACTGGATGCAGAGACCCACTATTCCACGGCCAGAGATATGGCCCGCCTTGCGTGTGCGGCCATGGAGAATGAAACGCTGCGTCGGATCGTTTCCACCAAAAGCGTTACCATTGGCGGACGCACCATGACAAACCACAACAAGCTCCTGTCCTATCAGGAAGGGTGCATTGGCCTGAAAACCGGCTATACCAAAGCTGCGGGGCGGACCCTGGTCAGCTGTGCGGAGAAAAACGGGCAGCGGTTGGTGGCTGTGACGTTGCAGGACGGCAACGACTGGGCAGACCATCAGATGCTGTTTGATTACGGATTCTCCACTTATCCTGCCTGCCGCGGTGCAGTGCTAGGACAGGTGGTGACGCGGAATAGCGTGGAGAACGGACTGGAAGGGGAAGTGCCGCTGGTGGCGGCGGACAACTTTTCGTGGCCGCTGGCAGCAGGGGAGAAGCTGGAGATGCGCGTGGAGCTGACGGAGCCGCTGCGTGCGCCGGTTCCGGCGGGACGATGCGCAGGCGAGGCCGTCTTTTTCCTGCATGGCGAGGAGGTTGGCCGTGTCGGTTTGATTTGCGGGGTGGATGTGCTGCCCAAGGTGACAACCGCTATGCACACCTTGAAACTCTATTTGCCTCAATGAGGAACACATATGGAAGAACGACTGCAAAAACTACTTTCCGCTGCCGGGGTTTGTTCCCGCCGCGCAGCGGAAGCCTACATCATAGCCGGACGGATCACCGTCAACGGTGTACCTGCGGAATTGGGCTGCCGCGCGGATCCGGAAAAAGACGAGATCCTCGTAGACGGCAAGCCGCTGCAGCCCAAGGCGGAGCCTGTCTATTTGCTGCTGCACAAGCCTCGTGGCTATGTGACTACCCTTTCTGATGAAAAGGGACGGAAAAACGTGGCCGATCTGGTGGTGGACTGCGGCACACGGGTCTATCCCGTGGGACGGCTGGATCTGGATTCCGAAGGGCTGCTGCTGATGACCAATGACGGTGACCTGATGCAGCACCTGCTTCATCCCAGTGGTGAGATTAACAAGACATACCATGTCGCCGTTTACGGCTCTGTGGACGGCGCGGCGGCACGGCTTGCCGCCATTACCGATCTGGAGGGAGAGAAGATTCGTCCCGCCCAGGTGAAGGTGCTGCGCAGAACGGCGGAAACCGCGGATCTGGCTATCACGATCCACGAGGGAAAGAACCGCCAGATCCGCAGAATGTGCGCTGCCTGCGGCCTGACGGTGAAACGGCTGCGGCGGGTGCAGGAGCACTCTCTGACGCTGGGCGACCTGCCGGCAGGTAAGTGGCGGTATCTGACGGCTGCGGAAGTGGCTGCGCTGAAAAAAGCATGACAGAAAGACACGGAATGAACCGTGTCTTTCATTTTTTACAAAAATGCAAATAATCCTGCAAAAAAACGTTTCAATCTGCAAGGGAATGTGGTACAATACACAAGATATTGCAAGACGGAATTTCGTCGGATATACAGGGGGGAATGACGTGGCTAAGAGTATTTTATATACGATTGAAAGCAATATGTCCGGATTTTCCAAGGGACAGAAGCGGATTGCCGCCTACATTCTGGAAAATTACGACAAAGCAGCCTTTATGACAGCCAGTAAGTTGGGCAAACTGGTGGATGTCAGTGAGTCCACGGTGGTACGTTTTGCCTCCGAATTGGGATATGACGGATATCCCGGTATGCAGCGTGCCCTGCAGGATATGATCCGCAGCCGCCTGACCTCCACTCAGCGTATTCGGGTGGCTGACGACCGCTTTTCCGGACAGGATGTTCTGAGTACCGTGCTGCACTCTGATATTGAAAATCTGCGCGAGATGGCAAGCCATGCCGACGGGGACGAATTTGAAAGCGTTGTAGGAGAGATCCTGAAAGCCAAACGGATTTATATTGTTGGCGCGCGGTCTTCTTCCTTTGTGGCGGGCTATCTGAATTTCTACATGCATCTTCTCTTTGAGAACGTGACGCTGGTGCAGGCTGTTGCTCCGGGCGAGGTCTTTGAGCAGATGTTCCGCATCGGTCCCGGTGATGTTATGATTGCTATCAGCTTCCCGCGCTATTCCAAGACGACACTCAGTACTGTCAAGTTTGCCAAGGACCGGGGGGCTACCATCATTGCGGTGACAGACAGCGAGACCTCTCCGATTTATCAGATGTCGAAGGGCGCACTGCTGGCACCTTGTGAGATGATCTCCTTCGTGGACTCCATGGTGGCGCCGCTGTCGCTGCTCAATGCCCTTTTGGTGGCATTGGCCAAGGGCATCGGTATGGACGTTTCCCTGACCTTCGCGGAGTTGGAAGATATTTGGAACGAGTACGGCGTGTTTGGTAGAGTGGACGATGAATAAACAGATTGTAGTGATCGGCGGCGGTGCCGCCGGAATGATGGCCGCCATCTGCGCGGCGGAGCAGGGAGGCAGCGTCACCCTGCTGGAGCCCAACGAGCGGTTGGGGAAAAAACTGAATATTACCGGAAAAGGCCGCTGCAATGTGACCAACAATGCAGATTTGGAGACCCTGCTGGCCAATACGCCGAAGAACGGAAAGTTTCTTTACAGTGCGTTCTCTCGCTTTGATGGCCGTGACGCCATGGCGTTTTTTGAAAAACTGGGTGTTCCCCTGAAAACGGAACGGGGAAACCGCGTCTTTCCTGTTTCCGACCGTGCCTTTGATATCAGCGGTGCGCTGGAACGGCGGCTGAAGCAGCTGAAAGTTGTGCTGGTGCGGGACCGTGCCACGCAGGTGGAGCTTGCCGATGGCGTGGTCTGCGGTGTGCAGGGCGAAAAGAAGCGCTATCCCGCGGACAGCGTGATTCTCGCAACAGGCGGTGTTTCCTATCCCGCCACCGGCTCTACCGGCGAGGGACACAGAATGGCACAGGCTGTGGGCCACACCGTGACGTCGCTGCAGGGATCTCTGGTGCCGCTGCGGGAGAAGGGAAACCGCTGCGCCCGCATGCAGGGCTTGAGCCTGCGGAATGTGGGGCTGACGGTATTTGAAAACAATAAAAAGATCCACACGGATTTTGGCGAGATGCTCTTTACCCACTTTGGTGTCAGTGGACCGCTGGTGCTCTCCGCATCCGCCCATATGCGGCATTTCGAGAAAAAGACCTACCGGCTGGAGATCGATCTGAAGCCCGCACTGGACGAACAGACGCTGGACAAGCGTCTGCTCAGCGATTTTGAAAAGCATGCCAACAGTGATTTCTGCAATGCGCTGAATGACTTGCTTCCTCAGAAGCTGATCCCGGTGCTGGTGGAGGACTGCGGAATTCCGGCACATCAGAAGGTCCATGACATCACCAAGGAACAGCGCAAGACACTTTTGACGCTGTTGAAGCATTTCCCTGTGGAGATCGCAGGACTGCGTCCGGTGACGGATGCCATCATTACATCCGGCGGCGTGAAAATCAGTGAAATTAACCCAACTACAATGGAATCAAAGCTTGTAAAGGGATTGTACTTTGCGGGTGAATTGATTGATGTAGATGCCTATACCGGCGGGTTCAACCTGCAGATCGCCTGGGCAACAGGCCGCGCGGCTGGAATCGCTGTCGCACAGAATGAAGAATAAGCAAGGAGAAGAAGATATGAAGACGATCAGCATTGCCATTGACGGGCCTTCCGGCGCCGGTAAGAGTACGCTGGCACGCAGCCTTTCCGCCAAGCTGGGATATCTGTATGTGGATACCGGCGCGCTGTACCGTACCATTGGCTACTATGTGTTTACCAAGGGCATCGATCCGAAGAACGAGGCTGCGGTACAGGCTGTTCTGCCTGACATTCAGGTGGAGATGACCTACGGTGAGGACGGACTGCAGCACATGCTGCTGAACGGTCAGGATGTGACGAAGGAAATCCGCCTGCCGGAAATTTCCATGTATGCCTCCGCGGTGTCCGCCCACCCGCCTGTGCGTGCATTCCTGCTGGAGATGCAGCGGGAACTGGCCCGAAAGAACAATGTTCTCATGGATGGCCGTGACATCGGCACCGTGGTGCTGCCGGATGCGCAGGTGAAGGTTTTCCTGACGGCTGCACCGGAGGCCCGTGCCCAGCGGCGTGTGCTGGAGTTGGAGCAGCGGGGTACGCCGGAGCCTTTTGAAAAGGTGCTGGCAGACATTCAGAAGCGGGACTGGGATGATTCCCACCGTCCCACCGCACCGCTGAAGCAGGCTGAGGACGCCACGCTGCTGGATACCACGGAGCTGACGTTTGCAGAGAGCGAAGCGGCACTTTTAAAGATCATTGAGGAGAAAGCTGGTCAATGAAGCCTATCAACAAATTTTTTGCAGTCATTTATTGCCTGTTGGGGCCGGTGGTGCGGCTGCTGTTCCCTGCCAAGGTAGAGGGACTGGAAAACGTTCCTTCCAGCGGTGTACTGTTTTGTCCCAATCACACCAGCGATGTGGATCCGCTGGTGATCGCTGCGGTGCTGCCTGTCAATTCCTGCCTGCACTTTATGGGGAAGGCGGAACTGTTTCAAAATAAGGCTCTCAACTGGTTTTTCCGGAAGCTGGGCGGATTTCCTGTTAACCGAGGCGGCAGTGACATTCAGGCCATCAAAACTGCTATGCAGGTCATCAAGGATGGCCATAATCTGATGATCTTCCCGGAGGGGACGGTCATCAATGCCGAGGGCATCGGTCATGTAGACGGCCTGCCCGCCCACGCCAAGGCCGGTGTGGCCATGATCGGTGTGCGTACCGGTGCCATCTTTGTCCCTGTGTTCGTCAGCCAGGGAAAAAAGCTGTTCCACAAGACCCGTGTAGTATTTGGAAAGCCTTATACGCCTACTTACAGCGGCCGCAGAGGTACATCCGAGGAGATGCAGCAGATCGCGGATGAGGTGCTGCGGCAGGCCTATGCGCTGGGCGGACAGGCCGTAGGAGGGAAGCCCTTGTGAAAAAGGTGATCCTTGCGGAAAGCGCCGGTTTTTGCTACGGCGTGAAGCGGGCAGTGGAACTGGCGCAGAAAACAGCGGGGGAAGTCGGTGCGTGTTGGATGCTGGGGGATCTGATCCACAATGCCCATGTGGTGGAGGATCTGGCTGCCCGCGGTGTTCGAAAGACAACTGACAGCACCTGTTTGAGTGCGGGAGATACCGTGATCATCCGCTCCCACGGAGAGGTAAAGACGGTGCTGGATGATTTGGAGGCGCGCGGCGTACAGTGTGTGAACGCCACCTGTCCCAACGTGGTGCGGATCCAGAAGCTGGTGGCTCAGGCAGAAGCAGAAGGCCGGCAGAGCGTCATCATTGGCGAGCCTCATCATCCCGAAGTGATCGGCATTGCCAGCTGGTGCGCCCATCCGTTGGTCTTTGATGGACCGGAAGCGCTGCAGAAGTGGCTGGACAGCGCACCGGAAAACCGCGAAAAATCCCTGACTGTAGTGGCACAGACCACTTGCATTAGAGAACTTTTCGAAAGTTCGCAGAAAATCGTAAAAAAAGAGTGTACAAACGCAAAAATTTTTGATACAATATGCAATGCTACGCATAAGCGCCAGTCGGAAGCGGCCGAAATTGCCGCCATGGCGGACGTGATGGTTGTGGTGGGAGACCGTAAAAGCGCCAACACCAAACATTTGACGGAAATTTGCACGAAGAGATGCCCCCGTGTGATCCAGATCGAGCACGCGGACGAGCTCTCGCCGGATTTTTTCAATGGTTGTTCTGTTGCGGGCCTTACGGCCGGCGCCTCCACACCTGCGGGCATCATTAAGGAGGTATATGCAACGATGAGCGAAGAAATCAAAGTGGCCGAGGGCAAGGAAGAGTCCTTCGAGGAATTACTGAATCAGTCTTTCAAAACTTTAAATACAGGAGAGAAGGTAACGGGCATCGTTATCGCCATCACTCCCACCGAGGTTCAGGTGGATGTGGGCGCCAAGCAGGCAGCTTACATTAAGATGAGCGAGCTGAGCGATGACCCCAACGCCAAGGCTGAGGACATCGTCAAGATCGGCGATGAGATCGAGACCTATATCGTCCGCGTCAACGACGTGGAGGGTTATGCTGAACTGTCCAAGAAGCGTCTGGATGCCCAGAAGATCTGGGAGAACATCGAGACTGCTGTCGAGGAAAAGACCGTGCTGGAAGGCACTGTCACCGAGGAGAACAAGGGCGGTATCGTGGTGTCTGTCAAGGGCATCCGCGTGTTCGTTCCCGCTTCTCAGAGCGGTATGCCCCGCGGCGCCGACCTGTCCGAGATGAAGGGTCAGAAGGTGCAGCTGCGCGTTACCGAAGTGAACCGTGCACGTCGCCGCGTGGTCGGTTCTATCCGCTCTGTCGCCGATGAGAGCCGCAAGGCCGCTCAGGAGGCTGTCTGGAGCACCATCGAAGAGGGCAAGCGTTACACCGGTACCGTGAAGTCCATGACTTCCTACGGTGTGTTCGTTGATATCGGCGGCGTGGACGGTATGGTACATATCTCCGAGCTGAGCTGGAGCCGTATCAAGACTCCCTCTGAGGTCTGCAAGGTTGGCGACACCATGGAAGTGTACGTCATCT
>JAFYQM010000028.1 GCA_017547085.1 Oscillibacter sp. | reverse complement strand
CCAGATTAACACAAAGAACATCCTCTTCATCTGCGGCGGTGCCTTCGAAGGTCTGGATAAGATCATCGAGCAGCGTCTGGATAAGAAGAGCATCGGCTTCGGTGCGGACGTTCAGAGCAAGAAGGAGAAGGACAACAGCAAGATTCTCCGTGAGGTGCAGCCTCACGACATTCTGAAGTTCGGCCTGATCCCCGAACTGGTGGGCCGCCTGCCCATGATCGCTTCGCTGGATGCACTGCGCCGCGAAGATCTGGTGCGGATCCTGCAGGAGCCCAAGAACGCGCTGGTGAAGCAGTACCGCAAGCTGATGGAGTACGATGATGTGGAGCTGGTGTTTGAGCCGGAGGCACTGGAGGCGATTGCCGATCAGGCCATCGAGCGCAACATCGGCGCCCGTGGTCTGCGCGCCGTGATGGAGCGGCTGTTGACCGGTATTATGTACGACATTCCCTCTGATCCCACGGTAGTCAAAGTCATCATTGACCGTGACTGCGTGGAGGGCAAGCGTGAGCCGGAACTGACCCGCGATCCCGACAGGGTTCGCTACACCGCCAAACTCAAGACCGGTAAGGATGGGAAGTCCGCTTCCAATCCCAAATCGGCGTCTTAATGAGCCACAGGAAAGGGACGCCTCAAGGCGTCCCTTTTGCCTGTTTTCCTATTCCAAGAAAGGAACCGACTTATGGAACCCATTACCATGAACATTCCCGTTCTGGCCCTGCGGGGCCTGACGGTTTTTCCCCATATGACACTGACCTTTGATGTGGAGCGCCGCATTTCTATCACTGCGCTGGAGCGTGCCATGGAGGCTGATCAGGATATTTTTCTGGTCACCCAGCGTGAGATCGCGGTAAATGCGCCGGCAGAGAAGGATCTCTATGAGATCGGCACCATTTCCCACATCACCCAGATCCTTCGCCTGTCTCCTACCGCTGTGCGGGTGATGGTGGAGGGCCGCCGCCGTGCGCGCCTGCGCCGCCTGTGGCAGACGGAGCCGTTCCTGCAGGCCAACGTGGAGGAACTGGAAGAGATCGAAGTGACCTAGGCTTTCCAGCGCAGTCCCCGTACCGAGGCGCTGCTGCGGCAGACATGGAATCTCTTTAATGAATACACCGAACTGGCCCATAATGTTCCCGAGGAGATCATCACCACCGTCATGGATTGCCGTGACGTGGGCTTCCTCGCGGATTTCATTACCCAGAACATCGCCCTGCGCCATACAGATAAGCAGGAGATCCTGGAGGAGATGGTACCCTTCATCCGTCTGCGGAAGCTGAACGGCTTCCTGGCACGGGAGTGCAACGTCCTCGGCTTCGAGCATGAGATGGAGAGCAAGGTGCGGGAGCATCTGGCCGCCTCCCAGAAAGAGCAGATCCTCCGTACCCAGATCCGCGTGCTGCAGAATGAACTGGGCGATGAAGAAGACGATGATGAACTGGCAACCTACCGCCAGAAAATTCAGACGCTGGAACTGCAGGAAGATACAGAAAAGCACCTGCTGAAAGAGGTGCGCAAGCTCTCCAAGCAGCCGTTCGGCAGTGCGGAGGCCTCCGTCATCCGCAATTATCTGGATGTGTGCCTTGAAATGCCGTGGAATACCACCACGAAAGAGCGCATCAATGTGGCTGCTGCCCGTAAGGTGCTGGAAAAGGATCACTTTGGCCTTGAAAAGGTGAAGGAGCGCATCCTCGAAACACTGGCTGTCCGTCAGATGAATCCGGAAGGGAAGGGACAGATTATCTGCCTCGTCGGCCCTCCGGGTGTGGGCAAGACTTCCATTGCTATTTCCGTGGCCAAGGCGCTGAACCGCAAGCTTTCCCGTATCTCTCTGGGCGGTGTACGGGACGAAGCGGATATCCGCGGCCACCGCAAGACGTACATAGGCGCCATGCCCGGCCGCATCATCGAGGCCATCAGCCGCAGCGGTTCCATGAATCCTTTGCTGCTGCTGGACGAGATTGATAAGCTTGGCAGCGACCACCGTGGCGATCCCGCTGCGGCGCTGCTGGAAGTGCTGGACAGTGAGCAGAACTATGCTTTCCGTGACCATTTCCTGGAGATCCCTGTGGATCTGTCCAAGGTCATGTTTATCACCACCGCCAACACCACCGACACCATTCCTCGTCCGCTGCTGGACCGCATGGAGCTGATCCGTCTGCCCAGCTATACCGATGAGGAAAAGGTGCAGATTGCGCGCCGTCACCTGCTGCCCAAGCAGATGGAGGAGCACGGATTGAAGAAAACCGCCCTGCGGATCAGCGATGACGTCATCCGCGCCATCATTCGCGACTTCACCCGCGAGTCCGGCGTCCGTCAGCTGGAGCGTCGCTTGGCTGCTGTGTGCCGAAAAGCGGATATGCAGATTATTTCAGGTTCTGTAAAGCGATTAACCGTTACAGAAGAAATGCTGCCGAAACTGCTGGATACCCAGCCCTTTGCTCCTACGCTCCACACGGAGAAGGAGGAGATTGGCGTGGTGAACGGCCTTGCATGGACGGAAGCAGGCGGCGAGATCCTCGAAGTGGAAGTCAATGTGATGGATGGCTCCGGTAAGTTGGAGCTGACCGGTAATTTGGGCGATGTGATGAAAGAATCCGCCCATGCGGCACTCAGCTGCCTGCGCAGCCGCGCCGCCGTGTTGGGCATCGAGGCCGATTTCTACAAGACAAAGGACATCCATGTGCATTTCCCTGAGGGTGCCGTGCCCAAGGACGGTCCCTCTGCTGGTATCGCCATGGCACTGGCCATGCTGTCCGCTCTGACGAACCGGAAAATCAAGGCTGGCATTGCCATGACCGGCGAGATCACCCTGCGGGGCCGCGTGCTGGCTATCGGCGGACTGAAGGAAAAGACCATGGCCGCCCTGCGCAACAACATCGGCACGGTTTTGATCCCCAAGGACAATGTGCGTGATCTGGAAGAAATCGACCAGACAGTGCGTGCTGCGCTGAAATTCATCCCTGTTTCCACGGTGGATGAGGTATTTGCCGCGGCGCTCTGTCCGGAACAGCCTGCCGTGCGGGAGGAAATGCCCGCGCTGACAGCCTTCGCGCCGGTGGCGCGGGAGAGCGGCAGTGACGCTGCCCTGCGGCAGTAAAGGAGGACGTATGGCGATCAATTTTGCAAAAGCGGAGTTTGTCCGTTCCGCCGCTAACCAAAGCGGCTTTGTGCGGGACGGTATGCCCCAGTTTGCCTTTGCGGGCCGCTCCAATGTGGGAAAGTCTTCGGTTATCAACCGTCTGGTGGGGCGGAAGAATCTGGCCTATGTAGGTGCCAGCCCCGGCAAGACCACCCAGATCAACTACTTCCTCATCGACCAGAAGGCCTATCTGGTAGACCTGCCCGGTTACGGCTACGCCAAGGTCTCCAAGGCGGAGAAGGAACGCTGGGGCCGTCTGATGGAGAGTTATTTTGAAGATGGCGGCGAATTGATCACTATCGGCGTGCTGATCGTCGACATCCGCCACAAGCCTACCCAGAACGACCTCATCATGCACAATTGGTTCCGCCAGACCGGCTGCCCGGAGATCATCGTGGCAAACAAGCTGGATAAGCTGAAGAAGAGTCAGGTGGAGCCTGCACTGCAGCTGATCCGCGAGACGCTGGAACTGACGGAGGAGGATATTCTCGTGCCGTTCTCCGCGGAAAAGGGCATCGGCAAGGATGAACTGATCGGCCTTTTGAATCAGGCCTGCGAATAATAAAAAGGAACGGCATCGCCGTTCCTTTTTTGTTGATTATTGTTCTTCCGGAGAGTGAGGGAGTGTTCCCATTTCATTTTCCGGTGTGTTCAGATACAACAGAAGCAGGCGGCACCAATCGGCTTGTATCTCTGTGAAAGTGCCAGCTGATAGTGCGGATTCCAATGTGTCGATTACCTGTGCGCACCGATTCTGATCCCAAACGGTATCAAAAGATGCGGACAGCATGGCGTGCCATTTTGCGGTTTCGTCGATACCCTCCGTGGCGAGGGCTTTCACAAAGGCGGCTGGATTGTAAAAGAGCGTGTTGGAGAGAATGCTGCCATAGGCTTCGGCATAGGCTCCATCGATCCCCTTGGCGGTGCAGCCCATCTGAATGAACAGGATTTCAGAATCAGAATAGGTTTTCTGACCGGCAAGCCACGCCATCAGGGCAAACAAAACGTCATCCGGATGCTCCGCAGTGCCCATGGTGCGAAGTTCATTCCAATCCATGTAGGGCAGTAGACCAAAGACATCCCGCCGGTATGCGTACTGCTCTTCCGCGGAGAGATTGTTGTTCGTGACCAGCTGATTCCATGCGATGTAAACCTTGCGGGTATCGGAGAGCACTTCCTGTTCCGGTTCCTGCCGCTGGGAATAATCCGGTTCGCCGTCTTTCAGAGGGAAACGGGTGAGAAGGTTCGGAGCGAATGCTTCGCTGCCCAGTTCTGCCATGTGTTCCACGCGGATACCGGCCACGATCCCGTCCTGCATGAAAAACTGCAGGCTGGCACCGAAAGTCTCCGGGGTTTGCAAGGCGTAATAATAGTCGTGACTAACAAGGGTATAGCCGCCCTCTTCCTTCATGCAGTACACCAGATCATCGCCATAGGCGTCAAGAACCTGCGCCTTGGTGCTGCCGGGATGGACACCGCGAGGCGTGCGGACACCGGAAACCATGGTGGAGAGGCACCAGATGTTCTCCTGCTCCGGTTCTTCTGCAATGTGGTAATAACCGATATCAATGGCGCCGCAGTCCGCCCGATGGGCAGTCATGCTTCCAAAGTCCGTGTCCATACGTTCTGCGGGGGCTGTCAATTCCAAGGTGGTGCCGAAGGGGAAGAAGGTTTCCTGTTCGCCCAGTTCCAAAAATTCCTCCTCGCCGTTTGTGCCGTACCAAAGGAGGGCAAACTCTGTTTTGGGAGCGGGAGAGGGGAGAGGGCTTTCATGTGATTCGGATGCCTCCGAATCGGGGGTTGGATGATCCGAAAGAGACGGTGTCTGTTCTATCTCCGGAGTTGTGAGATCGGAAGTCGGCTCTTTGGCGGCGTTGTGGTGCCAGATCCCGAGGCGAAGCAGTGTGCCGAAGACCACTGCCAATGCTGCAGCGATCAGAGGCCAACGCAGATGCCTTTTTGAGAGGGAGGGCTGCGACTCGGACTGCTCCGGCTGCGTTTCCGGTTCCGTGGCCTGCGGCGGCTCCGGTGTTGCAGTCAATTCCGCAACAGAGATGTCGAATTCCCGCGCCAGTGCCAGCAGGTTTTCCATATCCGGCGAGGCGGCGTCTGTCTCCCACTTACTGACGGCCTGTCGGCTGACGCCGAGCCGTTCGCCCAGCATTTCCTGGGAAATGCCCAGCTTCTTTCGATGTTCATAAATGCGCTGTCCCAGCGTCATGTACTCACCGCCTTTCATGGCTCTATTATGACATATCTTTGTCCGGAGCGCTACCACCTGTGTGTCAACTATCGGTTGCACTGTGAATTTTCTTTAAAATCTTTGGAACCCCCTATGCAAAACCGGAAAAATAAGTTACAATATACGCGTTATATTTTGCAAAAAAATCTGGAGGTTTTTGGACATGGCAAAACCTGTGTATAAGCGCGTTCTGCTGAAGATCAGCGGCGAGGCGCTGGCCGGCGGCAAGGGCTCCGGTCTGGATTTTGAGATGATCGGCAGCGTCTGCGATGTGATCAAGGAATGCCTCGATATGGGCGTTCAGGTGGGCCTGGTCGTTGGTGGCGGCAACTTCTGGCGCGGCGCAAAGAACAGCGGCGGCGGCAAGATGGAGCGCACCCGTGCAGACCACATCGGTATGCTGGCCACTGTGATGAACTGTCTGGCTGTGGCTGACGTTTGCGAGCAGAAGGGCATCCCCGTCCGCGTGCAGACCGCCATTGAGATGCGTTCTGTTGCCGAACCGTACATCCGCTCCAAGGCCATCCGCCATCTGGAAAAGGGCCGCGTGGTCATCTTCGGCGCAGGCACCGGCAACCCCTATTTCTCCACTGACACCGCAGCCGTCCTGCGTGCCGCGGAGATCAATGCGGAAGTGATCCTGCTGGCCAAGAACATTGACGGTGTTTACAATGCTGACCCCGCCAAGGATCCCACTGCCGTGAAGTATGATACCATCAGCTATGACGATGTGCTGGCACAGCACCTGATGGTGATGGACACCACCGCAACCTCTCTCTCCATGGACAACCACATTCCTGTTCTGGTCTTCGCTCTGAAGGACCCCAAGAACATCGTCCGCGCCCTGTGCGGCGAGAACGTGGGTACCGTTGTCAAGGAATAAATCGTAAAACCACGCATCTGCGTTTCCAATAACACATACGTGAAAGGAAGGACCCCATTATGTTGAAGGACGAATACAAGATTTACGAAGAAAAGATGCAGAAGAGCATCGATTCCGTTGCAGCTGACTTTACTGCTGTGCGAGCAGGCCGCGCCAATGCAGGCGTGCTGGACCGCATCATGGTGGACTACTATGGCAGTCCTACCCCCATCCAGCAGATCGCTGCCATTTCCTCTCCCGATGCCCGCACCCTGCTGATCACCCCTTGGGATGGCAGCGCCCTGAAGAGCATTGAGAAGGCTATCCAGAACTCCGATCTGGGCATCAATCCCCAGAACGATGGCCGTGCTATCCGCCTGAACTTCCCCCAGCTGACCGAGGAGCGTCGTAAGGAACTGGTCAAGCAGATCCGCAAGTACGCCGAAAACGGCAAGGTGGCTGTCCGTAATATCCGTCGTGACGCCATGGATAACTTCAAGAAGCAGGAGAAGAAGTCTGAGATCACCGAGGACGAACTGAAACAGGTGGAAAAGGACCTGCAGAAGCTGACTGACGACAGCTGCAAGAAGCTGGACGAGCTGCTGGCCAAGAAGGAAAAGGAATTGATGGCGGTTTGATGGCAGATATGGTTAAAACCAACGAACAGGCGGGGCGGGTACCAAACCCGCCTCGCCACATCGCTATTATCATGGATGGCAACGGCCGTTGGGCCACGAAGCGGGGCCTGCCCCGCACCGCCGGGCACAAGGCGGGAGCGGAGACCTTCCGCCGCATTGCCACCTATTGCAAGGACATTGGCGTGCAGTACCTGACGGTCTACGCCTTTTCCACGGAAAACTGGAAACGTTCCGCTGATGAGGTGGGCGCGATTATGGGCCTTTTGAAGCGGTATCTGCTGGAAGCAGTGGACACCATGGAAAAAGACCATATTCGTCTGCGCTTTTTCGGTGACATGACGCCTATCGCGCCGGAATTGCAGGCGCTGGCCCACAAAACGGATGAGATCAGCGACCAGCTGGCTCCCGGTGACTTTCAGGCCAACATCTGCCTCAACTACGGCGGACGGGATGAGATTCTGCGCGCTGCCCGCAAGTTTGCAGCGGAGTGCGCGGCAGGGGAGAAGCGGCCCGAGGAACTGGATGACGCCCTGTTTTCCACCTATATGGACTCGGCGGGCATTCCCGACCCCGAGCTGATCATCCGCCCCAGCGGCGAACTGCGTCTGAGCAACTTCCTGCTG
>JAFYQM010000027.1 GCA_017547085.1 Oscillibacter sp. | reverse complement strand
AGGCAGTTGGTGGTGCAGGAGGCATTGGAGACCACATGCATGTCAGAGGTGTAATTCCTGTGGTTTACGCCCATGACAAAGGTGGGGGTGATATCATCCTTGGAGGGGGCCGAGAGAATGACCTTCTTCGCGCCGTGAAGCAGATGAGCGGAGGCCTTCTCCGTGGTGTTGAAAGCGCCGGTGGATTCAATGATGTACTCCGCACCGCAATCATCCCAGGGGATGAGACTGGGGTCGGACTCGCTGTATACGCGGATCTTCTTGCCGTTGATGATCAGGTGACGGTCATCCCGCTCCACCGTGCCCTGAAAGGTTTTGAATACGGTGTCGTATTTTACCTGATAAACCATGTAATCCAGATCTGCGTTCCGCAAATTGATGCCGCAGATCTGATAACTGTTGCAGCCGCGCTCCACCATGATGCGCAGCGCAATGCGTCCGATGCGTCCGAAGCCGTTGATTCCTACTTTAATGGCCATGATATTTGCCCTCCCGTGTTGCACTCCCCGGTATTTCAGTTTAGATGCCAGCATTGTAACACGTTACGCAATAAAAATCATCTATATTTACGCAAAATTGCGCAGATATTTTTTTAGGTTTTCTTGTTAATTTTTACTTAGATGGTCAGAGCGCCGCGTTTGTGGCTGTGCTTTCGACAAAATTCGACAAATTCCTTGTTTTTACCAGAGGCTTTTGGTATGCTGAAGGCAGCGCAGGCAGGCATTTCCATGGGTTTCTGTCCTGTCTGCCGCAAATGCTACGAGCGGTGCGTTGGGCACGGGGAAGGAGTTTGCTGTGGATTTAAAACACAACGAGTTAGCGGGGCTGTTTCCGGAAGTGGCCGCACAGCTGCGGGGTCCCTTGGGGAACCTCTATTTGTCCGCTGCGCAGCTGGTGCCTTCCTCGGCCCGCGAACAGGATTCGCAGCTGGATGCCAGAGCGGCTGTGATGGATCAGAGCTATTACCAGATGCTCCGGCTGATTAACAGCATGTCCATGGCAGCGTGGCTGCTGGATGACGGTCCGCTGCCGCTGCAGGACCGGGATTTGGTGGATCTGGTGGGCGATGTGTGCGACAAAGCCGGTGATCTGGCGCCGCTGCTGGGACTGCAGCTGCGGTTTGCCTGTGTGAAGGAGAGCCATATCTGTGCCGTTGCACCGGATGCCACGGAGCAGCTGCTGTACCATCTGCTGTCCAATGCCTTCAAATTTACGCCTGCGGGCGGAACTGTGACGGTCGAACTGCAGGTCAAGGGCGGGCAGATCCGCCTGTCTGTCACGGATACAGGCTGCGGTATTGCACGGGAGAAAATGGATACCCTGTTTGACCGCAAGCACCGTGCGGAGAAGATGGATCCCGCGCCTCACGGCCTGGGATTGGGCCTGCCGCTGTGCCAGTGCATTGCAAAACGGCAGGGCGGTATGCTGCTGGCGGAGTCCCGGGAGGGAGAGGGCAGCCGGTTTACCCTGTTTTTACCGGATAAGCAGGTAGGCGGAAGCGTGTCCGATGTGCCCTTTGATTACGCGGGCGGCTTCAACCGCACGCTGCTGGCGCTGGCGGATGCACTGCCGGCCAAGGCGTTTTTGGTGCGCAATCAGGATTGATACAGAGAATAGACGAAAGAGAGCGGCTGTGGTACAATGGGGCAAGATCCATTGCGGCACAGCCGCTGTTATTTGGAGGAAGATTATGGCGCATGTATTTGTGGGAATGAGCGGCGGTGTGGACAGCTCGGTGGCCGCACTGCTGCTGCAGCGGGAGGGCTATCAGCTCTCCGGCATCAATTTGTGCCTGCTCCGGCGGTCGGAGTGCGCGGAAGATCGCAGCGGCACCGCCGATGCGGAGGATGCCCGCGCGGTGGCTGCACGACTGGGGATCCCATTTCATACGGTGGAACTTTCAGAACAGTTCCGGGAGACCGTAATCCGGAATTTTATCGAGGAATACGAGGCGGGCCGTACGCCCAACCCCTGTATCCTGTGCAACCGCACCATCAAGTTCGGCGCCATGCTGGATGAGATCTGGAAGCTGGGCGGTGACTGCGTCGCCACCGGCCATTATGCGCAGGTCATGCAGGACCCGGAGACGGGCCGCTGGCTGCTGAAGCGCGGTGCGGACCGCCGGAAGGACCAGAGCTATTTCCTCTACCGGCTGACGCAGGAGCAGTTGTCGCGCACGCTGTTTCCGCTGGGTGGATTGGAAAAGGAGCAGGTGCGCCGCATTGCGGAGGAAAACGGACTGATCAATGCAAACAAGCGGGACAGTCAGGACATCTGCTTTGTGCCGGATGGGGACTATGCTGCTTTCATTGAACGAACCACGGGGAAGGTGTCGCCCACGGGCGATTTTCTGGATGCGGAAGGACGCGTGCTGGGCCGGCATAAAGGCTTTATCCGCTATACCAAGGGCCAGCACAAGGGACTGGGCCTGCCCACGGCGGAGCCGCTGTATGTGCTTCGGAAAGATCCGGACAGCTGTGCGATCTGTCTGGGGCCGGACAGCGACCTGTGGACGAACGAATTGGTGGCGGAGGAGATGAACTGGATCTCCATCCCTGCTTTGACGGAGCCTATCCGCGTGACAGCCAAGACCCGATACAGTCATCGGGAATCTGCTGCGGTTGTGGAGCCGTTGGCAGAGGGCCGCGTCCGCGTGGTGTTTGACGAGCCGCAGCGGGCTGTCACTGCCGGTCAGGCAGCGGTGCTGTACGACGGGGAACTTGTCGTCGGCGGCGGCACCATCTGCGAATGAAGCGGTGAGGATATGCAAAAAGGACGCCGTGCAAACGGCGCCCGCAGATTCTCAATGAAGCATAAAGCTTTGGAAACGGTAAGGAAGGGTGTGCGCGGGAAACCCAAGAAGGGTGTCCTGCGCGATTGAAATCATAAGTTTTCAGAACTTTGAAAATGTTCTGAAAACTTGCTCAGCGGGGTGAAAAAATTTTCAACCCGCTGAGGACGCCGTGCAAACGGCGTCCGGTCATTCCCGTTCACCGCTCACTGGTGAACCAGGGATCCTGAAAGATCAAATCATCCACATCTCCCGCATGAAACATCTCTCTGCGCATAAAATCCTCCTTTGCGTTTAGGCTATCTTCCCCAGTATATGCATTTGCCGCGTCAGAATTGCACGAGAATGTGCAACAGGAAAAAATTTTCCGGCAGATGATGCGCAGAGAAAAGAAAGGAACCGGTATGCAATATCTCATTACGTTTCTGGAAGGCGTGATATCCTTCATTTCTCCCTGTATGCTGCCCATGCTTCCACTGTACCTGTCCTACTTTGCGGGCAATGCGGACAAGCGGGGATATACGCTGCTGCGGGCGATGGCCTTCATGCTGGGCTTCACCGCGGTATTCACGGCGCTGGGCTTGTTCGCGGGCACGTTGGGCGCATTTCTCACCCGATATCGCACAGTGGTCAATATTGTGGGCGGCGGCGTCGTGGTGCTGTTTGGCCTGAGTTATCTGGATGTGATCCACATTCCGTTTTTCAAGGGGATGAAGGGCGGATTTGCGGTGAAAAGCGTGTTTTCCGCCTTTTTGTTCGGTGTGATTTATTCCGTCAGCCTGACACCCTGTGTGGGAGCCTTTCTCGGCTCGGCGCTGATGATGGCCTCCACAGCCGGAGGGGCTGCGGAGGGGGCGCTGCTTCTGCTGGCCTATTCACTGGGACTGGGCGTGCCGTTCCTGCTGTCGGCCGTTTTGATCGGCCAGCTGAAGACCGCCTTCGACTGGATCAAGCGGCATTACCGCGTGATTAATCTCGTTTGCGGCATCTTTTTGATCGTTGTGGGCGTGATGATGGCACTGGGCTGGATGAACCGCGTCTTGGCCCTTTTCTCGTGAGGTGTTTATGAAAGAAAAGAAGAGTTTGTTGATATTGGCCTGCGTGTTGGCAGTAGTTTTGGTGCTGGCAGCTGTGGGATACCGCTATTTGTCGCAGCAGTATGAGCCAGAGCAGCCGCAGGTGACGGTGCAGGAAGAAACCACGGAGGAGGTGCCGGAGGAAGAATTCGTGGCGGCACCGGACTTCACAGTATTCACCGCCGACGGAGAGGAGATTCATCTGTCGGATTATGCGGGGAAACCGGTGGTCATCAATTTCTGGGCCACCTGGTGCGGGCCCTGCAGGTCGGAACTGCCCGCCTTTGATCGAATGCATGCCGCCTACGGTGAGGAGATCCAGTTCCTCATGGTAAACCTTACGGACGGCCAGCGGGAGACCGTGGAGGGGGTTCAATCTTTTTTAGAGGAAAACGGATATACCTTCCCGGTGTTTTATGATACAGACTATTCCGGCGCCATGGCTTACGGCGCATCTTCCATCCCCTTAACCGTGTTTGTGCTGGCAGACGGCTCGCTGGCAGGCGGTTACCGGGGAGCCATTACCGAGGAAGTATTGGAACAATCCATTCAAATCGTACTGGAGGCCTCAAAAAAGTAGGTTTTTCTTTACAAATAAACCTTGCTCCTATATAATATTATGGCTAATGAATTTTAAAATGGAGAAGTGTGCCATGGCTTTGATTGAATATGACGTTTATAAGCAGAAGCTACGGGAACTGGAGCCGGAGCTGGAGAAGCTTTCTGCCGCACTGGACATTGAAAGCGCCAAGCAGGAGGCTGAGCGTCTGGAGGCCGAGACTGCAATGGACGGCTTCTGGAACAATTTGGAGCGCTCCCAGAAGGTGCAGATGCGCCTGAAGCAGCTGCAGAATAAGATCCAGCGGCAGGATAAGCTGGTCTCCTCCTGGGAGGACCTGACCGTCCTGTGTGAAATGGGTCAGGAGGCGGATGACGCCGACATTCTGGAGGAACTGAAGGCGGAGTATGCCGATCTGGAAGAGCGTGTGGAGGAGACCCGCATGACCACCCTGCTCTCCGGTGAGTATGACGGCGCCAATGTCATTATGCAGTTCCACGCCGGTGCAGGCGGCACCGAGGCACAGGACTGGACCCAGATGCTGTACCGCATGTACACCCGCTGGGTGGAGCGCCACGGCTTCAACTACAAGATTCTGGACTATGAAGACGGCGATGAAGCCGGCATCAAGTCTGCGGCCATCGCCATCGAGGGCGAAAATGCCTACGGCCTGCTGAAGAGCGAAAACGGTGTGCACCGTCTGGTGCGTGTGTCTCCCTTTGACGCAAACGCCCGCCGTCAGACCTCCTTTGCTGCCATCGAAGTCATGCCCGAGATCGAGAATGACGATTCTATCGAGATTCGCGAAGAGGATATTGAGATGCAGGTCTACCGCGCTTCCGGCGCAGGCGGCCAGCACGTTAATAAGACCTCCTCTGCCGTTCGTCTGATCCACAAGCCTACTGGCATTGTGGTGGCCTCCCAGCAGGAACGCAGCCAGTTTCAGAACAAGGACAACTGTATGAAGATGCTGCGGGCCAAGCTGCTGGAGCTGAAAGCACAGCAGCACGCGGAGAAGATCTCCGACATCAAGGGTGTTCAGCTGAAGATCGAGTGGGGCAGCCAGATCCGCTCCTATGTCTTCATGCCCTATCAGATGGTCAAGGACACCCGTACCGGCTTTGAAACCAGCAACATTGACGGCGTCATGGACGGCGATCTGGACGGATTCCTGAATGCCTATCTGACCCAGCTGGCCACCGGCGAACTGAAGAAATAACGACAAAGTCGCCCCTTGGAGGGCGACCTTGTTTTGCGCAGATTGCAAAGCTTCCGCTACAAAAGAAAGAAGGATCAGGAATGGAAAACAAGATCCCTGCGGCACCGCAGGAAAACAAGATGGGCGTTATGCCCGTAGGCAAGCTTCTGGCCAATATGGCGGTCCCTATGATGATCTCCATGCTATTTCAGGCGCTCTACAATGTGGTAGACAGTGTCTTTGTCGCCATGATCAGCCAGGACGCCATGAATGCGGTTTCTCTGGCGTTCCCCCTGCAGATGCTGACCATTGCCCTCGGCGGCGGCACCGGCGTGGGTATGAATGCCCTGCTTTCCCGCTCGCTGGGTGAAAAGCGGCAGGATGCGGCAGACCGCGCCGCCAATACGGGCATCTTCCTGTTTTTGTGCAGCGCCGTCTTTTTCGCGGTGATTGGCCTAACGGTTTCCAGACCCTTCTTTCTGGCGCAGACGGAGAATATGGCCATCGTGGAATACGGCACGGACTATCTCTCCATCTGCCTGATTTTCTCCGTTGGTATTTTCAGCCAGTTCTGCTTTGAGCGGCTGCTGCAGTCCACGGGCCGCACGGGTCTTGCCACCATCACCCAACTCACGGGTGCCATCACCAACATCATCCTTGACCCCATTATGATCTTCGGCTTGTTCGGATTCCCCCGTCTGGAGGTGGCCGGTGCTGCCGTTGCCACCGTGGCAGGTCAGCTGGTGGCTGCCTGTGTGGGTCTGGTGATGAATCTGAAGTACAACAAGGACATTCATATCCGCGCGAAGCACATCCGCTGGCACAGCACCACGGCGAAGGAGATCTACCGCGTGGGTCTGCCCTCCATCTTCATGCAGTCCATTGGTTCCGTGATGACCTTCACCATGAACCAGATCCTCATCGGCTTCACCGAGGCGGCCACCGCCGTGTTCGGCGCCTATTTCAAGCTGCAGAGCTTCATTTTCATGCCCATTTTCGGCCTGAACAACGCCATGGTGCCCATCGTGTCCTATAACTACGGCGCAGCCCGACCCGAGCGTGTCAAGCGCACGATCAAGCTGACCATTGTGGTAGCTGTGTGCATCATGACCGTGGGTACGGTTCTCTTTGAAGCGGTTCCCCATGTGCTGCTGGGCTTCTTCTCCCCCTCTCAGGAGATGCTGGACATCGGCGTAGTGGCGCTGCGGATCATCGGTGTTCACTTCCCTATTGCAGGCTTCTGTATCATCGCCGGTAGCGTGTTCCAGGCCATCGGAAATCCGGTATATAGCCTGATCAACTCCATCTGCCGCCAGCTGGTGGTGTTGCTGCCGGCTGCATGGCTGCTGGCGCAGACCGGCCGGTTGGAACTGGTATGGTTGGCTTTCCCCATTGCGGAATTGATGAGCCTGCTGATGAGTTCCATCTTCCTGCGCAAGACGATGCGTACGGCCAATGCGCACATGGCTGCGGCCAATCAAAAGTAACAGCAACGAAAAAAGCCGCTCCGAGATAATCGGAGCGGTTTTTTTATCGGTTCAGATATTCGTTGGGGTCGACCGGGATACCATCCTGCGTCACAGAGAAATGAAGGTGGGGGCTGCGGGATGATTCCGCGGCAGCCGTGGTACCTACCGCGCCGATCACCTGTCCCGCTGTGACGGTGTCGCCCGCCTTGACGGTGGGTGAGGCCTGCAGGTTGGCATAGGTGGTTTCATATCCGTCCTTGTGTCCGATGACCACGGTGGTGCCCATCAGAACGTCATCTGTCACCGTACGCACGGTGCCTGCGGAGGCAGCCTGCACGGTGGTGCCGGGCTTGGCGGAAATGTCCACGCCGTCATGGGTGCGCCAGTCGCCCAGCGTTTCGCTGTATACCAGCGTATCCATGGAAAAGACGGCCAGCACGTCGCCCTTCAGCGGGGGAACAATCAGCTGCGGGGCTTCCGCAATTACCGGCGTGTCGTCCACGGCGATTTCCGGCATAGGTGCGGACGCGGGAATGTCCGGTTCCGGAGAGAGTACTTCCGGAATGGGTTGCATTCCGCTTTCTGCGGGGTGTTCGGGGACGGAGATCTCCGTAACTGGTGTAGACAAGTCTCCGCTGACGGGGGCGGGTTTTTCCTGCTGTGCCGATTCCTCCCGGTCAAACAGCAAAAAGTATCCGCTGATGCCTACTACCAACAGGCAGATGGCCATGGTCACCGCAAAGCCGAACCGCCCCATGAAGGCGTCCCATTTTTCTTTCATGTATCATACCTCCCTCAAAGTTTTGGGTCCGGAGGAAAGTATGGACAAAAGCGGAAAAAATTATACAATGGCACAAAAAGCGGATGGCTGATAAGCCATCCGCTTCGTTTGTTTATTTCAGGATCAGTGTTTTGCCGTCCATCTCCTCGGGACAGGCCAGACCCATCACGTCCAGCATGGTGGGGGCAATGTCGGCCAGACGGCCGTCAGCACGCAGCTCGGTGCCGGCGCCGCAGAGGATGAAGGGAACGGGATTGGTGGTGTGGGCAGTCATGGGGCTGCCGTCGGCTTCCGTCATCTGCTCGGCGTTGCCGTGGTCGGCGGTGACCATGGCGATGCCGCCCATCTTGAGGGTAGCTTCCACCACACGGCCCACGCAGGCGTCCACGGTTTCCACGGCCTTCACGGCGGCGTCAAAGACGCCGGTGTGGCCCACCATGTCGCAGTTGGCGAAGTTCAGGATAATGACATCGTAAGCGCCGGATTCGATACGCTCCACGCACTTGTCGCACACCTCAATGGCGCTCATCTCCGGCTGCAGGTCGTAGGTGGCGACCTTGGGAGAGGCGATCAGCACGCGATCCTCGCCGGGGAACACGGTCTCGCTGCCGCCGTTGAAGAAGAACGTCACATGGGCGTACTTTTCCGTCTCGGCAATACGCAGCTGGGTCATGCCCATCTGGCTGAGGTATTCGCCCAGACCGTTGCGCACGGTGATGCGGGGGAAGGCTACCTCCACGTTGGGCATGGTGGCGTCATACTCCGTGTTGCACACAAAGGTCACAGGGAAGAACTGGCGGGTAAAGCCGTCGAAATCGGGGTCCACCAGCGTGCGGGTAATCTCGCGGGCGCGGTCGGGACGGAAGTTGAAGAAGATGATGCTGTCGTTGTCGGAAATGGTGCCATCCTGGTCGCAGACCACGGGCTCCACAAACTCGTCGGTGATGCCCAGCTGGTAGGAATCCTTCACGGCAGCTACAGGGATGGGATTGTAGTGGGCGCTCTCGCCGTAGACCATAGCGTCATAGGCCTGCTCCACGCGGTCCCAGCGCTTATCGCGGTCCATGGCGTAATAACGGCCCATCACGGTGGCAATTTTACCCACGCCGATCTCGCGGCACTTTTCCACTGTCTGGGTGACAAAGTCCGCGCCGGAGGTGGGGGAAACGTCGCGGCCATCCAGGAATGCGTGGATGTATACGCGCTCCAGACCTTTCTCCTTTGCCATCTGCAGCAGGGCAAACAGGTGGGTCAGATGGGAGTGGACGCCGCCGTCACTGAGCAGACCCATCAGGTGCAGGGCAGAGTCCTTTTCCAGACAGGCGTCCATGGCATGATTGTAGGCGGGGTTCTGGAAGAAATCACCGTCGGTAATGGACTTGGTGATGCGGGGCAGGTCCTGGAATACCACGCGGCCAGCGCCGATGTTGGTGTGGCCCACTTCGCTGTTGCCCATCTGGCCGTCGGGCAGGCCCACGTTCAGGCCAGAGGCGTTCAGCTGGGTGTGGGCATATTCCTGAAACAGCCGGTCAATGCAGGGCGTCTGGGCGGCCTGCACGGCGTTGCCGGCACCGGGAGTACCGGCGGCAAAGCCGTCCATAATGATCAGGGTAGTTGGTGTTTTGTTCATAGAAAATCCTCTCGCTGGCTGAGCCAGACGGTCACGGTTCCCAAAGGGAACTTCGAGGGGGAAGTCGCTTCCCCCTCGAAAAAAACATTACTCCTGGTTGGCAGCGTTGATGATGTCAACAAACTGCTCGGGCTTCAGGGAAGCGCCGCCGATCAGGCCACCGTCGATGTCGGGCTGGGCCAGCAGCTCTGCTGCGTTCTTGGGATTCATGGAGCCGCCGTACTGAATGGTGACGCTGCGGGCCACGCGGGCACCGTACAGGGTGCGGATGGTGGCGCGGATGTTGGAGCAGACCTCGCCTGCCTGCTCGGCGGTGGCGGTCTTGCCGGTGCCGATGGCCCAGATGGGCTCATAGGCGATGATGCAGCGGCGCATCTTGTCGGCGGGCACGCCGTACAGGGCGGCCTTCACCTGCAGAGCGATCCACTCGTTGGTGATGCCGGTCTCACGCTGCTCCAGGCTCTCGCCCACGCAGATGATGGGGTTCATGCCTGCGTTCAGAACGGCGTGGACCTTCTTGTTGACGGTCTCGTCGGT
>JAFYQM010000026.1 GCA_017547085.1 Oscillibacter sp. | reverse complement strand
CTCGCAGAAGTACTCGCGGCGCTCGCTGTGGCCCACGATGACGTACTTCACGCCCAGATCCTTCAGCATGTCGGCGGAAACCTCGCCGGTGTAAGCGCCCTTCTCCTCGAAGTAGACGTTCTCGGCGCCGACGGAGATGCGGGCATCCTTCAGGGCCTTCATGGCAACGGAGATGTTGCAGGCGGGGACGCAGATCAGGGTCTCGCACCACTTGGCGCGGGGCATGATCTTCTTGATCTCTTCGGCAAACTTCTTGGTCTCGGTAGCGGTCATGTTCATCTTCCAGTTACCGGCGATGACAGTCTTGCGATATCTGCGATTCATAATTTCTATCTCCTTTATGTCTGTTTATATGCGCGTTTTCTTAAAACGGTAGTTACAAATGCAAAACCTATTAATTTATAGCGGAAATAACGGCGTTTGTCAAGTGTTTTGCGAGAAAAACCGAACTTTTTGAAAGATTTTTACTTGTAAAAAAGATGAGACATTCTTAGGCGTCCAGCAGGCAGGCAACGCCGGGTAGCTCTTTGCCTTCCATGAACTCGAGGGAAGCGCCGCCACCGGTGGAGATGTGGGTCATCTTGTTGGCATAGCCCAGCTGCTGCACGGCAGCCGCGCTGTCGCCGCCGCCGATGATGGTGATGGCGTCGGTCTTGCTGAGGGCTTCTGCCACAGCCTCGGTGCCCTTGGCGAAGGCGGGGAATTCAAACACGCCCATGGGGCCGTTCCAGATCACGGTGCCGGCATCCTGCACGGCAGCGCAGTACAGCTCCACAGTCTTGGGGCCGATGTCCAGACCCTCCCAACCGTCGGGGATTTCTCCAGCGGCCACGATCTGGCTGTTGGCGTCGGGGGCGAACTTGTCAGCGCAGACGGTGTCCACGGGCAGCAGCAGCTTCACGCCCTTGGCCTTTGCCTTGGCGACCATTTCCAGAGAGTAGTCCATCCAGTCGGTTTCCAGCAGGCTGTTGCCCACCTTGCCGCCCTGTGCGGCGGAGAAGGTGTAGGCCATGCCGCCGCCAATGATGATGGTGTCGGCGATCTCCAGCAGGTTGTTGATGACACCGATCTTGGAGCTGACTTTGGAACCGCCCAGAATGGCGACCAGAGGACGCTTGGGATTGGCCAGTGCGCCGCCGATGAAGTCCAGCTCCTTCTGGATCAGGAAGCCGGAAACGGCAGGCAGATATTCTGCCACACCGGCGGTGGAGGCGTGGGCACGGTGCACGGCGCCAAAGGCATCGGACACATACAACTCCGCCATGTTGGCCATGGCCTTGGCCAGTGCGGGATCGTTCTTGGTCTCGCCCTTTTCAAAGCGGGTGTTTTCCAGCAGCAGGATCTGGCCGGGCTGCAGTGCGGCGGCCTTGGCCTGTGCGTCGGCGCCCACCACGTCGTCAGCCATAGAGACGTCCTTGCCCAGCAGTTCGCCGAGGCGCTGGGCTACGGGCTTCAGGCTCAGTTCGGCCAGAGATTTCTTCCACTTCTCCTCGGTGAGGGAGGCGGGGTCCTTGCCCTTTTCAGTCTGCTTCTGTACCCATTTTTCAAAGCTGGGCTGGGGCTTTCCCATGTGAGAGCAGGCGATCACAGCGGCGTTCTGCTCCAGCAAATACTGAATGGTGGGCAGGGCGGCACGGATGCGCTTGTCATCGGTAATGACGCCGCTGCCGTCCTTGGCCATAGGAACGTTGAAATCGCAGCGCAGCAGAACCTTCTTGCCGGTGACCTCCACGTCGCGAACCGTCTTCTTGTTGTAATTCATAGGATCCTCCATAAAATAGAAAGTGTCGGCGCGGCTGCGCCGGAAATTCAAATGTCTCCCATTTCGCCGGTGTCCAGCAGGCCGGGGAAGCCGGTTTGCCGCAGCGCTTCGTACACGCAGACGGCCACGGTGTTGCTGAGATTCAGACTGCGGGCCTCCGAGACCATGGGCAGGCGAATACAGCGTTCCCGAAATCGCTCCCGGAAATCCATGGGCAGGCCTGCGGTCTCCTTGCCGAAGAACAGCCAGCTGTCTGTAGTGAAGCAGGCTTCCTGATAGGAACGGGGTGCCTTGGTGGTGGTCAGCCATGCTTCGTCGGCGGCTTCCGGATGCTTTTGAAATAAGTCGTCCAGATTTTCGTAGTCGAAAACCTCCACCAGATGCCAGTAGTCCAGTCCGGCGCGCTTGACGGCCTTCTCGGAGATGTCAAACCCCAGTGGGCGGACCAGATGCAGGCGGCTGCCGGTGGCGGCGCAGGTGCGGGCAATATTACCGCAGTTCTGCGGGATCTCCGGTTCCACTAATACGATGTTCAGCATGAGGTCACCTCCTTTTCATACGAACGGAACATATTGTAATCCTTTACCTTTGTAAATTCAACCATTTTTGCAAAAAATCAACACTTTTTATGGAAAAAGACAGGGATGCACGGTTATTTTTTGCAAAATGCCGAAAAAGTTTCAGAAAACCTGACGTTTTTTCCGGATATGGGCATTTGGACAAAAAGACCGATGGAAAAACAAAAAAATTCGGAAAAATTTCAAGACAATTTCTCCGGAAAGGCTGGATTTCTAAGAAAAGTTTGATATAATGAAGCTGGAATTTTCGAAAGGAGGGAATTGTCATGGATTTCCCCAAAAGCAGTATTTTTTTCATGGAAGAGGATGCCGCGATTTCCGCGGGGTCTAAACCGCTGATGCTGGAAGCAGTTCTCTCTTGCCCGATCTTGAAATGGATGAGCAGTCAGTTGCTGGCCGATGGCGTGCAGCGGTTTTTTGTTGTCTGTAGCCCCCGCTTTGCGGAAGAGGCCCGGAAATGCTTCCCGGCGGACGCGGACGTGACCGTGTCCGAGCAGCAATCTGACCTGATGAGTTTCTTGAAGACGCCGGATCCGGTGCTGGTGTTTGTCAGAGGTGCGATCCCCTTTGCTGAAGCGGGTGCGGGTTTTGTCTATGCCGCTCCCGGCTATGAGCTGCAGGACACTTGGGAGACTAAGATGACCAACGCGGTGCAGGGTGCCACCCTGATTCCCGGCTGGCTGCCGGTTTATGGGCCTGAGACCATTGCGGAGCTGGAGCCTGCCATGCAGGAACGAGGCATGCAGCCTCCTCAGGCCAGCGATAGCTGATCGAATTCAAATTATTTTTTTGATATAGAAAAAGAAAAGAGGGCATAAAAAATGATTGCACACGGCAAGGATATCAAAGTGTTTTGCGGTAATTCCAACCCGAAACTTGCACAGGATATCTGTTCTCTGATGGGAACGAAACTGGGCGACTCTGAAGTGAAGCGTTTTGCAGACGGCGAGGCTTCTGTCTCCATTTACGAGACGGTGCGTGGCAGCGACGTGTTCGTGGTGCAGTCCACCTGCAAGCCCGTCAACGACCACCTGATGGAAATGCTGGTCATGATCGATGCGCTGCGCCGCGCATCCGCCGGCCGCATCACCGCGGTCATCCCCTATTTCGGCTATGCCCGTCAGGACCGCAAGGCCAAGGCCCGCGATCCCATCTCCGCCAAGCTGGTGGCCAATATGATCACCGCCGCAGGCGCTGACCGTGTGCTGACCATGGATCTGCATGCCGCACAGATCCAGGGCTTCTTTGACATCCCTGTTGACAATATGCTGGGCAATCCCATCTTTGTGGATTATTACGCCAAGAAGTTCGGCGAGCGCTGCGACGATATGGTCGTTGTGTCTCCCGACGTGGGCAGCGTGGCTCGTGCCCGTGCCTTTGCACAGAAGCTGCACATGCAGCTGGCCATCGTGGACAAGCGCCGTCAGAAGGCCAACCAGTGCGAGGTCATGAACGTGATCGGCGACGTGGAAGGCAAGGACTGCATCCTGTTTGACGACATGGTGGATACCGCCGGCTCCCTGTGCAATGCCGCCAAGGCCATCGTCGAAGTGGGCGGCGCCAAGCATGTCTACGCCTGCGCATCCCACGGCGTGCTGTCCGGCCCTGCCATCGACCGCATCAACAACAGCGACATTACCGAGCTGGCGCTGCTGGACACCATCCCCGCCATCGAGGCCGGCCTGAGCGACAAGATCAAGTATCTGACCGTCGCTCCCATGTTCAGCGAGGCGATTGAGCGCATCTTCCAGGAAGTTTCTGTCTCCAAGCTGTTCCGTTAATTCTCTTCATCATGTATTTCAACAAGGCGGGAAAGGCAACTTTCCCGCCCTTGTAGTCTTTCCGAAGGAGAAAGTATATGCTGTTTGGAAACAAATCGTCTGCTGTGGACTGGCTGGTGGTGGGCCTTGGCAACCCCGGTCAGAAGTATGAGCATACCCGCCATAATATGGGCTTTCTCACCGTGGAGCTGCTGGCGGAGAAAGCAGGCGTGAAGCTGAATAAGGTGAAGTTCAAGTCTGCATATAATATTATGAATTTTGCGGGCTGTAAATGTCTGGTGATGAAACCCCAGACCTATATGAACCTCTCCGGCGAAGCCGTGCGGGAGGCAGCCCAGTTTTACAAGATCCCGGCCGACCATGTGCTGGTGATTTACGATGACATCTCCCTGCCTGTGGGCAAGCTGCGGGTCCGGCCCAGCGGCAGTGCCGGAGGCCACAACGGCATCAAGAACATCATCGCCCATTTAGGCACGCAGGACTTCCCTCGCGTGAAGATCGGCGTGGGTGCGCCGGAGGGAACGGACAAGGACATGGTGGACTGGGTGATTGGTGCTCCCTCTCAGGCAGAGCGGAAAATCCTGGCCGAATCCTTTGAAAAGGCCATCGAGGCTGCCGAGTGCATCATCCGCCACGGCTGTCAGAAAGCTATGAACGGCTTTAACTGACAGACTGTGTCATAAACCGGAAATCCACACAATAAAACAGAACAACACCCCCTCCCGCCTGCGGCGGCGAGGGGGCAGTGCGCCTTAAAATTTCCAGATTTTTACAGGAGATCAATATGGAACAGTTTCTGCGGCAACTGAATACGCTTCCCGAAGTGGCGGAACTGGTGCGCCGTGTGGAGGACGGCGGCTGTCCCGCCGCCATCAGCGGCTTGCAGCAGGTGCAGCGGGCCTGTGTCGGCGCTGCTGTGGCGCAGGCTACAGAGCGGCCTGCGGTGTTCGTCTGCGGCGACGAGCGGGAAGTACGGCAGCTGAGTGCCGATCTGGAAACCCTGAGCGGTGTCAAACCCGTGGTGCTGGTACACCGGGAGTGGCAGCTGCGGCCCGGTGCCATCTCCTCCCGTGAGTGGGAGCAGGGGCGGTTGGCGGCGCTGTATGCCCTCGCCTGCGGCGAGGCGAAGATTGTGGTGACCACGGCGGACGCGCTGATGGCCCGCACCCTGCCGCCGGAAACGTTGCAGGCACTGGCGGTGAAGCTGTCCGTGGGACAGCAGGTGGATTTGCAGCAGCTGACGCAGCAATTGCTCTCTGCCGGATATACCCGCTGCACGCAGGTGGAAGGCGTGGGCCAGTTCGCCCTGCGCGGCGGCATTCTGGATGTGTTTTCCCCGCTGATGGAGCAGCCGGTGCGCTGCGAGTTTTTCGATGACGAGATCGATTCCATGGGTTCTTTCGACCCAGCCAATCAGCGACGCACCGCCAATGTCTCCTCCTGTCTGCTGCTGCCTGCGGCGGAGGTGCTGCCTCACTGTGCTGAGGGCGGCATGGAAGGTTTGGGCCGGAAGCTGCTGCTTTTGGCGGAAAAACTGACAAAGAAGCAGAAAACGGAGCAGACGGCCATCAGGCTGCGGGAGGACGGCGAACGGCTGCTCCACGGCAGCGAGCCCGGCGGCATGGATCGCTATCTGGCGGCCATCTATCCGGAAAAAACGGCAGGCATTCACTATCTGCCTGTGGACAGCATTTTGCTCCTCTGTGAGAGCGGACGGGTGGATGAACGGGTCAAAAGTGCGCTGCTGCAGCACAAGCAGGATGTGGAAGTGCTGCTGGAGGCTGGCATCATGGCTGGCGAGTACGCGGAATTGCTGCTTTCTGCGGAGGAAGTGTATGCCGCGCTGGAGGAGTTTCCGGTCATCATGGCAGATTCCCTGCCCACTTCCCGCCATCCGCTGAGGCCCAGAGGCCTGCTGACCATGAACGCACGCCAGCTCAGTTCTTATGGCGGTAGTCTGGAGACGGCGGTCACCGATCTGGATCACTACCGAAAGAACGGCAGCGCGGTGCTGGTGCTCTGTGCCGGAGAGAACCGGGCGAAAAACCTGCACCGGCTGTTGGAAGAGCGGGGCATTCCTGCCACGCCGGACCTGCAGGGAACGGCCATGCCCCGTGCAGGCGAGGTACGCATCAGCCTCGGCGCGCTGTCTGCCGGCTGTGAGTGGCCGGCGCTGCGGCTGGCGGTGCTGACGGAAGGTCAGCTGACCACTGTTGCCCAGAGGCGGGCGAAGTTGAAAAAGGACAGCAACCGCCAGAAGATCCAGTCCTACACCGATTTGACGGTAGGCGATCTGGTGGTGCATGTGCATCACGGTGTGGGCCGCTTCGCGGGCATCCAGCGTTTACCGGTGGACGGTGTGGAAAAGGACTATATCAAGATCGACTATGCCGGCGGCGACTGCCTGTATGTGCCGGTGACGCAGCTGGATCTGGTGAGCAAATATATCGGCGGCGGAGAGGATCAGGACCGCCAGAAGCTGAACAAGCTGGGCGGTACCGAGTGGGCCAGACAGAAGACCCGTGCCAAAAAGGCGGCCAAGGATCTGGCCAAGGGCTTGACCGCCCTGTATGCCGAGCGGCAGCGCCGTCCCGGCTTTGCCTTCTCGCCGGATTCCCCGTGGCAGCTGGAATTCGAGGAGGCCTTCCCCTACGCGGAGACGGACGACCAGCTGCAGGCCATCGCTGATATCAAACGGGATATGGAAAAGCCCCGGCCCATGGACCGCCTGCTGTGTGGCGATGTGGGCTACGGCAAGACGGAAGTGGCGCTGCGCGCCATTATGAAGTGTATTCTGGACGGCAAACAGGCCGCCATTCTGGTGCCCACCACCGTGCTGGCCCAGCAACATTACGCCACGGCCATGAGCCGCTTCAAGGATTTTCCCGTGAAGATCGAGGTGCTTTCCCGCTTCACCACTACAAAAGAGGCCAAACGGATTCTGGACGCGGCGAAACGGGGGGCGATTGATCTACTGATCGGCACCCACAAGCTGCTGCAAAAAGGCGTGGAATTCAAGCAGCTGGGGCTTCTGGTCATTGACGAGGAACAGCGCTTCGGCGTGACCCACAAGGAACGGCTGAAGGAGATGAGCCGTCAGGTGGATGTGCTGACGCTGTCTGCAACGCCCATTCCCCGTACGCTCAACATGGCGCTCTCTGGATTGCGCGACATGAGCACCATCGAGGAGCCGCCTGCCGACCGCCAGCCGGTGCAGACCTATGTGCTGGAACACGATTGGGGTATCATTGAGGACGCCATGCGCAAGGAACTTTCCCGCGGCGGACAGGTCTACTATCTCCACAACCGCGTGGAGAGCATCGATCTGACGGCATCCCGTATCCAGAAAATGCTGGGCGAGGAGGCCCGTATTGTGGTGGGCCACGGCAAAATGGGCGAGCAGGAGCTGTCTTCCGTCATGCAGGCCATGGTGGACGGCGAGGCGGATGTGCTGGTGTGCACCACCATCATCGAAACCGGCATCGATATTCCCAATGTCAACACCCTCATCATTGAGGATGCGGATAAAATGGGCCTTGCCCAGCTGCACCAGATCCGCGGCCGCATCGGCCGCAGTTCCCGCCGTGCCTATGCCTACCTGACGTTCCGCAAGGGCAAGATCCTGCAGGAGACTGCCGCCAAGCGGATGGCCGCCATTCGCGAGTACGTGGAGTTCGGCTCCGGCTTTAAAATCGCCATGCGCGATCTGGAGATTCGCGGCGCCGGTAACCTGCTGGGACCGGAGCAGTCCGGCTATCTGATGAGCGTGGGCTACGACCTGTATCTGAAGCTGCTGGAGGAGGCCGTGCTGGAGGAGCGCGGCGAAGAAAAGCAGATCGAGACGGAGTGCTCCGCTGACCTGACGGTGAACGCCAACATTCCCGAACGCTATGTGCCCTCTGCTGAACAGCGGATGGACCTCTACCGGCGCATTGCTGCCATTCGCACCAACGACGAGGCATCCGATCTGCTGGACGAACTGCTGGACCGCTACGGCGAGGCGCCGAGATCGGTGCTGGCGCTGTTGGATGTGGCGCTGCTGCGTGCGGCGGCATCCAAGGCGGGGGTGTCCGACATCACACAGAAAAAGGATGTGCTGCGCTTCACGCTGGGCGTGTTCCGACCGGAGGCGCTGGTGGCGGTGTGCGGGTTGAGTAAGTACAAGTTCCGCCTGACGCTGGCGGCGGGCGAGATCCCCGCGCTGTCGCTGAAGCTGAAGCCGGGCGAGGATGTGCTGGAAACGGCGCTGACGCTGGTGGAGGATCTGCGGCTGGCCACGGAAGAGAAGGCTGCTGCCCAAAAGCCTTGATTTTTTAGGAATGAATCCCCGCGTGTTCTCATATATATGGAAGAGGACAACCCATGGGGAGGAGTGAACTGCATGAAACGTATGGTCTGGTGCCTGACGCTGGTGCTGTGCCTGCTGCTGTCCGCCTGTGGCAGCGGTGGGGACGGCCCGCGTCAGGCACCTTCTTTTCAGGATGCTGCGCAGACGGAGGAGACGGACATTTGGCTTGTGGTGGACGGCCGGGAGGTGCCTTCATGGCGGTATCTGTACTGGCTCTCCCGTGCCTGCACCGCCATCCGCGCAGAATATGAGGCGGCAGGGCTGGAGCCGGACTGGACGGCGGCGGCCGGGACAGAGACGCTGGCGGAATATGTGAAGCAGCAGGCTTTGTCCGACACGGTGCTGTACGCCACGGTGGAGAATTGGGCAGAGCAGTATGGCTGCACAGCAGAGAACGCAGAATCACAGGCTGCGCCGGACATGGGCATGACGCAGGAGCAGGCGGACGAACTGGCGGCCACCGGACGGATGTACGCCCAGCTTTATGAGCTGTTCTGCACGGAGGGAAGCGCCCTTGCTCCGGCAGCGGACGAACTGGCGGCCTTCGCAGAGGAGCAGGGATGGGTAACTTATGATTGCATTCTTGTGTCACTGGGTGAGGACAGCACCGCGGCTTCCGCAAAGGCAGCGGAACTTTTTTCCCGGCTGAATGCAGCGGCAGACCGGATGGCGGAATTTGGCGCCCTTGCGGCAGAAACCGGATCGCCTGCCGAAGCCCGGACCGTCAGATTGGGAGACGAAATGCTGTCTGCTGTGGAGGAGGATGCCCTTGAGTCATTGGAAGAAGGACAATACTCCGGTATTCTGGAGACGGACGAGGGATTCTGCATTCTTCGGCGGCTGAAGCTGGACGCGGCGGTGGCGAGGGAAGCATATTTCGATGCGCTGCTGCAGAAAGCAGCGGATGAAGCACATGTGCAATGTGCAAAGGCCTATGAGGAGCTGGATGTTGCAGAATTTAACCGAAAAATTCAGCAACAAGGGGCGGCAAAGGGCGAAAAATAAAGATGTGATGGCGTGCTTGTCCAAACAAAAGAATGGATTGCTAAAAAGTTAACAAAGAAAACGGTTTCGTTTGTGCGTATTGACAAAAAATTAACGAGAGCTTGTCAAAAGTTAGATTTACATTGACGAGCACAGAAAAACTCTCTATAATCAATATCGTTAAGGTAGGCAACTGTGGGATTTTCCCGGAATCGTATCGGAAAGGTACACGGCTGCCAACGGAAAACAGACAGTTTGTGCTGTCAAGAAAACATACAAAACGGAGGAACACCATGAAAGATCTCTACATTGTAAATTGCTGCAGAACCGCAATTGGCTCCTTTGGCGGCTCCCTGAAGGATACCCCCGCTGCCGAGATGGGCGCAATCGTCGTCAAGGAAGCTCTGAACCGCGCCGGCGTGAAGCCCGAGCAGGTTGACGAAGTTATGTTCGGCTGCATCCTGACCGCTGGTATCGGCCAGAACGTTGCCCGTCAGGTCGCTGTTAAGGCAGGCATCCCCTATGCGATCCCCGCTTACACTGTGGGCATGGTTTGCGGCTCCGGTATGAAGACTGTCATCGAAGGCGCCCGCTCCATTCTGGCCGGCGACGCTGACGTGGTCGTCTGCGGCGGTACCGAGAACATGAGCGCTGCTCCCTATGCTGTTCCCACCGGTCGTTACGGCGCTCGCATGGGCCACACCAAGATGATCGACACCATGATCAACGAGGGTCTGTGGGACGTGTTCAACAACTATCACATGGGCACCACCGCTGAGAACATCAACGACATCTGGGGCATCACCCGCGAAGAGCAGGACGCTTTCGCAGCTGCTTCCCAGCAGAAGGCTGAGGCCGCTCAGGCTGCCGGCCGTTTCGACGATGAGATCGTTGCCGTTCCCGTGAAGGTGAAGAAGGAGATCGTTGAGTTCAAGAAGGATGAGTATCCCAAGGCTGGCGTTACCGCTCAGAGCGTTGCCAAGCTGCGCGGCGCATTCCCCGTTCTGCCCGAGACCGTGGATGTTGTCCACACTTTCGAGGTCACCGGTATCCATGAGGAAGACACCAACAAGCACGTCCAGCGCGTGACTGCTGCCAACGCTTCCGGTATCAACGACGGCGCTGCTGCTATCATCCTTGCTTCCGGCGAAGCCGTTGAGAAGTACGGCCTGAAGCCCATGGCCAAGCTGATCGGCTGGGGCCAGGGCGGCGTCGATCCCAAGATCATGGGCGTTGGTCCCGTTCCCGCTTCCCGCGCTGCTATGGCCAAGGCCGGCGTCACCATCGACGAAATCGACCTGATCGAGGCTAACGAGGCTTTCGCTGCTCAGTCCATCGCTGTGGGCCGTGAGCTGGGCTTCGACATGGAGAAGGTCAACGTCAACGGCGGCGCTATCGCTCTGGGCCACCCCGTCGGCGCTTCCGGTGCTCGTATCATCGTCACTCTGGTGCATGAGCTGTAGAAGCGTGAGGATGCCAAGAAGGGTCTGGCTACCCTGTGCATCGGCGGCGGTCAGGGCACTGCCATCGTGGTCGAGAAGTGCTAATCGCTTCCAAGCTGCGATCAAACATCAAACACAAAAAAGTTCCCCGGTCTATTTGACCGGGGAACTTTTTTCGATATCAGGGCAGATACCATGCTTCCGGAATGATTTCCGGGCCGACACAGACATCGTGGTCTGCGCGGCGGTAAGTGCGCAGAATGGTATCCCGACAGGCGGCGGCATCCACAACGCGCACCTGTGCGCGGCCCAGTGTGCCGAACCGCTGGGCGCCGGTAGCAGTCAGGGCATCTTCAAAATTTACATAGTTTTTGGATACATCCGGACAGCGTGAGCAGAAATGGGGCGTCATCTGCCCGTGGAAAATCTGACCGTCGGGAGAAGCAAGTGTGGTTTCGTAGGGCGTGCCGAGGCGGTCGGGCAGACCGGCCAGTTCGTCCAGCGCGTGGATAAAGGTGTTTTTGCTATTGTCCACCCCGATGAGTAGAATCTTTGCGCCCACATCGGCAAGCCTGCCCCAGCAGCCTTGGGGAGGTGCAGGGGTCGTGGCCGTTTCCTCGCCCTGAATGTAGAGGGCAGCATTCTTGCCGTGGGCCCACATGGAATGGGTGGGATGCAAGGAGCGCAGGCCGTCACGCCGGAAGGCTGCCGCCGCAGGCACTGCGCCCAGACAGGGGAAGGTGCAGGCAGCGTCATACATGGAGGCTTGGGCGTTGACGCTTGCCCAGGTATGGGTAGGGACCAGAAAAAGGCCGTCCTTCAGGTATTCGCAGAATGCGTCCAGAAGGGTGTCTGCGCCGTTTTCTAAGTGGCCCACAGCCCGAAGCGATGTATGAATGACCACGGTGTCAGAAGGCAAAAGGCCCATTTCTGCCATCTGAAGTTTCAGAAATTCTTTTGTCATAGGGAAATGAGGGTGATCCTTTATTTTTTCACGCTGATGGCGTTGACGGGGCAGCCGTTGGCAGCATCACGGGCCCGTCTGTACTGCGCCTCATCCGGATCGGGCAGCGCGGTGGAAAAGCGGCCTACGATTCGGAACACACCGGGAGCGGTGTATTCGCACATGCCGCAGCCGATGCAGCGGGAGGTGTCAATGCTTACGTTCATGGAAAAAGTCCTCCTTTGTGTTCTGCTACCATTGTAATATGAGTTTTCCGATTCGCCAAGAACATTTTTGCGGTTTGCACTGACGCGGCAGCACCCAAAGGGAAAAATGAGGAAAATTGTTTACAATTTCGCGTTTACTTTACAAAGGGAGTATGGTATCCTGTATGCCATTATTGAGGTGTTATGTATACCGCGCAACAAATGGAGGGACCCGATGAAGCAAATCGTTCGAAAGAGTATCTCATTGCTGTTGGCGTTGGCGCTGGTGAGCGGCCTGACGCTGCCTGCCGCGGCATCGGAGGCGCTGGGCGAGGATCTGACGCAGCAGGAGGTGGAACTGCACCGCTACACGCAGCTGACCCGCGGCGTATTTTGGAGCAGTGCATATTCCGATCTGCGGACGGAGCATTATATTACATATGAACCCAGTAACAAGGTGACCCCCATCGTCACCTATGGCGAAGTGCTGCGGGAGCAGACCACCGTTTCTGCTTCTGCGAAAAAGGTGGAGGCCGCAGGCTACCGGGTGGTGGCAGGCATCAACGGCGATTTCTACAACACCACTACCGGTCTGCCCATCGGCATTGTGGTAACGGAGGGGCAACTGCGCAGCAGCGATGCCGGCCATTACGCTGTGGGTTTCCGCGCAGACGGAACGGCAGTGCTGGGCAAGCCTGCCGTAAAACTGACAGCGGATTTGGGCTATGGAGTGGATGACGGATTTGGAAACTATACGCAGCTGATCCGCCAGATCACAGCCGTCAACAAATCCCGTGTGTCCGACGGCGGCATTTACCTCTATACTCATGATTTCAACGCTGCCCATACCAACGGCACTACAGAACCCGGCGTGGATGTGGTTTGCAGCATTGCGGATGGAGAACTGGCCATCGGAGATACGCTGCATTTGACGGTAGAGCAGGTGCTGGATCAGGCATCCGCCACGCCGGTGGGCAAAAATCAGGTGGTACTGTCCGTCAACTTAAAGTCCAATAGCTATTATGTGGACGCCCTGCGGAACATTCCCGTGGGCACCACCATTACCTTGACCGCTGAAGCGGCGGATCAGGCGTGGAACGATGTGGAGTATGCCGTAGGCGCCCTGTATTCTCTCGTGGAACGGGGAGAAGTGGTGTCCGGACTTGCTGCCGGAGCCAGCCCCCGCACGGCGGTGGGACAGAAGCCGGACGGCACGCTGATTTTCTATACCATTGACGGACGGAGAACTGGCCACTCCGTCGGTGCCTCACTGACGCAGGTAGCAGAGCGGCTGATTGAACTGGGCTGCACCACGGCAGTCTGTCTGGACGGCGGCGGTTCCACCACACTGTCTGTTACCATGCCGGATTCCACGGCGGCGGAAGTGGTGAACACCCCCTCCGGCGCGGAACGGGCGGTGAGCAACCGCATTTTCCTCGTGGCAAGCGCGGAAAGCAGCAGCCACTTGTCCCATTTCTATGTGGAGGCCGATCACGATTATGTGCTGGCCGGCAGCAAGGTGAACATTTCCGCCTCCGCGGTGGACAGCAACTATATCCCCATGAACCGCGGCTATACCCTGCGGGCGTCTTCCGGTGAGCTGGACGGAAACGTGCTGACAACTCCCCTTGCGGGCGGTGAGGTCACCGTGACGGCGCAGGGCAGCGGCAAGAGCGGCAGCACCACCGTGCATGCCATTGCAGAGCCAGACCATGTGGCGGTCCGCAACAGCAGCGGTACCATTATTTCCGAATTGACGGCCACGCCCGGGTCTGTGACCAAGCTCTCCGCTTCGGCGGCTTACAACCACCTGCCTCTGCATGCCGATCCGGAGCTGTTCACATGGACGGTATCCGGAAATATCGGCACGATTGATGAAACCGGCAAATTCACCGCGGGCAGTCCCGGCAGCGGGACCATCACAGTCTCCGCCGGAGGAAAGAGCGCGACGGTGGAGGTACAGGTCTCCCGCATCCCCCTGAAGATGGTAGAGGACTTTGAGGCTGCATCCACGGTCTTTGACGGAACCGGCAACGGCATGCAGTACAGCCTCACCAACGCGGGCGACTTTGTGATGCGGGGCAGACAGGCCGGTAAACTGGACTATGAGCTGAGTATGCAGAATGGCTTTACGGCAGAGTGGCGGACGTCCGCACTGACGGATATCAACAATTCTGTGTATCCCAGCCTGAATGTGTGGGTCTACGGTGACGGAAGCGGCAATATCCTTTCCTTCCTGTATAGCAACGGCACCAAGGGTTTCCTGACAAAGGAGATTGCCGTACTGGACTTTACCGGGTGGAAACAGGTGACTGTACCGCTGGCGGACGAGTATTTCTCCATTCTGGGCCTGCGGATCTCCTCTGGTGAGATGACCTATATCGATGACGGTCTGGGCGGCCTCATGCCGCTTTATCCTGAGACGGCATGTAGCGGAACGGTTTATATCGACCAGCTTGTCTCTGCCTTTGACGGTACAGTGGATCAGGAGGCTCCTGTGGTGACGGCGGAACTGGATCAGGAGAACTGGACGGTGGCGGCCAAGGTCTTCGATGCGGTAGACGGCATGCTGAGCAAGGAATTTATTACCGTTGCCTTCAACGGCCAGCCGGTGGAGTTCACATATCAGAAAGAAAGCGGCAGTGTGAAATTTGATCTGCCCGGGCCCGGTGAAAGCTACGAGGCTATGCGGGTGACGGTCACGGCCAGAGATGCCTCCGGCAATATTGGCCGCGCCAGTGTGGATGTGGATGCGCTGGGTATGGAGCATAAGTTCACCGACATTTCCGAGTACTGGGGAGCCACCTATGTGGATTTCCTGTATCACTCAGGCGTGACCACCGGCTACGCCGACGGCAGCTTCCGGCCCAATCAGAACATCACCCGTGCCCAGTTCGCCGTGATGCTCTACCGCTATCTGGGACTGGACGAGAGTAAGTATGCGGAAGTGGAACTGCCTTTTGCGGACAACGGCAAGATCGCGGAGTATGCCATTCCTGCCATCCGCGCGCTTTACACCGAGGGCATCATCAACGGCTCCACGGGCAGTGACGGGAAGCTGTATTTCAACCCCAACAATCCCTTGACCCGTGCGCAGGCGGCCACCATGATCGGCCGCACGCAGGAGAAGGGCTATGCCACGGTGGAACTGGCCTTCAGTGATGCGGCAAGGATCCCCGCATATGCCACCTATTATATTCAGACTATGGCGGCACAGGGGATCATTAACGGCTATGCGGACGGGACGTTTAAACCCCACAACAACATTACCCGAGGCCAGATGGCAAAGATCCTGTATAACCTGATGTAACTGCGGAAGCAGAATGAAAAGGAGACGAACGAACCGTTCGTCTCCTTTTTTTGTTGGTTTGTTTAACGCCGGGACAAGCGGCCTGTGTTGTGGAGAAAATTGAGAATGGCCATACCGCAGATGATGCAGTAGCCGAGAATACTGAACCCATCGGGAACGTCACCGAAGACAAAGAAACCCAAAATGGCGGAAAAGATGACCTGAGAATAGTCGTAGACGGAAATTTCGCGGGCAGGCGCGTGCTTGTAGGCACCGGTGATGGAAAACTGGCCGCCTGCGGCGCAGAGTCCGCCAGCCAGCAGACACAGAGCCTGCTGCACGGTCATGGGGGTGTAGTGAAACAGGACCTGGGGCAGAACCACCAGACAGGAAAAGGTGGAGAAGAAAAACACGATGAAGCTGCTTCGTTCGCCCCGCTGCCCTAATAGCCGCACCAGTGAATAGGCAATGCCGGCACAGAGCCCGCCGGCAAAACCGATCAGCGCCGGGATCAGGTCCAGATTGCTGAAGGTGGGCTTGATGATAAACAGCGCGCCTGTGAATGCGCCGATCAGGGCAACGCCCTGCACGGACGACAGCTTTTCTTTTAGAATAAAAATGCTGGCCAGTACGGCGAAGAAGGGGGACATTTTATTCAGCATGGAGGCATCCGAGAGCAGCAGATGGTCCACCGCGTAGAAATTCGCCAAAATACCCACGGTTCCGAAGATGGCGCGGCCTAGAAGGAACGGCAGGTTTTTCTTGTCGGCCGGACGAAACCCCTTGCCCTCCCGCAGGATCATCAGCGCTGCCACCAGCAGGGCGATCAGGTTGCGAAAAAAGCTTTTTTGCATGGTGGGGAGGTCACCGGAAAGGCGAATAAAGAAATTCATGCCCGCAAAGCACAGGGCTGATGTGATGATCAACAGGATCCCTTTATATTTCTGGTTCATGGCACACCGTTCTCTTTCTTTAATATCCCAAACAGTTTACTCTTCTCCTGTTCAAAAGAAAAGGCCTGTTTCAGAAAAAAGTAAAACTCTCTGTGCGTTTTGAAAGCGTACAGAGAGTTTTGTGGAATGCTCACAGAATGTCCCGTCTGCCTTCCAGTGCCCGCATCAGCGTGGCGTCGTCGGCAAACTCCAGATGTCCGCCCACGGGGATGCCGTAGGCCAGACGGGTGATGCGCACATCAAAGGGCCGCAGCAGCCGCGCGATATACATGGCGGTGGCTTCGCCCTCGGTGTCGGGATTGGTGGCCATGATGACTTCCGCCACACCTCCCTTGGCGACCCGCTCCACCAGAGACTTGATGGAAAGGTCGTCCGGCCCCACATGATTCATAGGGGAGATCACGCCGTGGAGCACATGATAGTGGCCATTGTATTCCCGGCTTCGTTCCACCGCCACCACATCCCGCGGGTCTGCCACCACGCAGATGGTGGCGCCGTCCCGTTTGGGAGAGGAACAGATGGGGCACAGGCCGCCTGCGGTAAAGTTCTGACAGACCGGACAGCAGGTGACCGAGCGCTTGGCGTCCAAAATCGCGTCGGCAAATTCCTGCGCCTCCGTCTCCGGCAGACCTAACACGTGGAACGCCAGCCGCTGGGCGGACTTGCTGCCGATGCCGGGCAGACGGGCGAACTGCTCCACCAGTTTTTCAAGAGGTGCGGGGAAGTATTCCATAGCGCTGATACTCCTTGAACAATTTGTTTGCATAGCAAACAAATGAAGTGAAATGATTTTCGCCGCAGCATGTATGTGGCGAAAATACGTTGACTTAGCCGCCTTGGGCGGCGTTCACCAGTGACCGATGTCACTGGTGGTGGGGAGTCTAAGAGGGGAGTCTGCGCCCCTCTTAAGGCAAGTCCATTGCAAAGAGGGCGGCTGCGCCGCCGGTGTGGACAAAGAGAATGTCCTCCTGTCCTTCAAAATAACCGCTTTGCAGCAGCTTCAGCATGCCTGCCCATGCCTTGCCGGTATAGACCGGATCCAGCAGGATGCCTTCGCTGCGGGCCAGTTCCTCGATGTAAGGGGTGTCCTCCGGATTGGGGATGGCATAGCCATCACCCAGATGGAACACCATTTCGAAATCATCTGCACGGCGTTCCAGTGTGCCGTCCAGCAGCGATGCCGCTTCCGCGGCCAGTGCGGGGACGATCTCGCCGAAGGGGTCGTCATCCACGCCGATGCCGGTGACTTTGGCATCCGGGTAGAACAGCTTCGCGCCCAGCAGCAGTCCGGCTGTGGTGCCGCCGGAGCCGGTGGCGGATACGATGTGTCCGAAATGTACGCCCAGTGCATCAGCCTGTGCGGTCACTTCCTCTACGCAGGCAGCGTAACCCAGTGCGCCCAACGCATTGGAGCCGCCGCAGGGAATGAAGTAGGATGTGTGACCTTCTACAGCCAGCTCTTCCGCCACCCGATGCATTTCAGCATAGATGTCGTCATAGCTGTCGGTGTCCATGAAGCGGACATCGGCACCGTAGATCTCGTCAAGGATCAGGTTGCCCCTGCGGTCGGTCACGCCCCGCTTTTTCAGGATGAGGATGCACCGCATACCGAGGCGTGCTGCACAGGCGGCGGTCAGCATGGCGTGGTTGGACTGGGCTCCGCCGGTGGTGAACACCGTGTCGCAGCCCTGTGCCTTCGCATCTGCCAGCAGAAATTCCAGCTTGCGGACTTTGTTGCCGCCCAGCGCCACACCGCACAGGTCATCCCGTTTGATCCAGATGTTCCTGCCGTATCTGGCGCTGATGTTTTCCAATTTGTAAAGCGGCGTGGGATACACGCCCAGCGGCAGTCTGGCCAAGTCGCTTAGCTGCTTCATCTCAGCCTCTCAGCTCCGCGATGCGGGCGGGGATGTCCTCTGCCTTATACACGGCGCTGCCCGCCACCAGCACGTTGGCGCCTGCCTCGATGCAGGTCTTGCAGGTGTCGGGAGCCACGCCGCCGTCCACTTCCAGCTCGCAGGTGGGGTTCTTCTCGTCGATCATCTTGCGCAGGGCGGTAACCTTGGGCATCATGTCGGCCATGAACTTCTGACCGCCGAAGCCGGGCTCCACGGTCATGACCAGGATCAGCTCCACCTTCTCGATAAAGGGCAGGGCAGCCTCGGCGGGGGTCTTGGGCTTGAGGACGATGCCGGCCTTCTTGCCCTTGGCGTGGATCTTATCGATGGCAGCGTGGATATTCTCTTCGGTGTCGGATTCCACATGGACGGTCACCAGATCGGCGCCGGCGTCGCAGAACTGCTCTACATAGCGCACGGGCTCCACGATCATCAGGTGAACGTCCAGGAACATGTCGGTCACCTTGCGGATGGACTGCACCACGGGGATGCCGATGGAGATGTTGGGCACGAACACGCCGTCCATCACGTCCACATGGACGTAGTCGGCGGCAGAAATGCGGTTGATGTCCCGCTCCAGATTTGCAAAATCGGCGGAGAGGATGGAAGGAGCAATTTTGATCATATGAAAGCCCTCTTTTCTGTAAGTTTGGCGGCTTTGGAGAAGAAACATGCCGTTTTCCGTCCTGTGGCGCTTCGCCCTGACAGCGCATAGGATGTTGCAAGCGGCTGAGCGCCTGCCATCAACGTTCTGCGCAGCGTCTGCCCCACAGGAACGGTGCCGCCGCTTTTTGGAATAGGGAGCCGATGGGAAGTCCTGTCGGCTCCTGTTTGCGTTGTCTTCAGTGTATCAAACTCCGCGGGCAAAAGCAACCAAGGGCACGAAATTTTCGGACTGTTGCAAAAACGACCCGCTTGCCGGGAATATTATGATATGCTAATATCAAAAATAGGAGGTGAAGCCATGGAAAACCGCATAGACTATCAAAAACATGCGGAGTTATTGAAATCGCTGGCGCATCCCGTCCGGCTGGAGATTGTCCACGGGCTTCTATCCGTTGGCTGCCGCAATGTACGCTGTATGGAAAGTCATACGGGCGTTTCGCAGTCCTGCATTTCCCAGCATTTGCAGCGCCTGCGGGCAGCGGGCGTGGTGGTTGCGGACCGCGTGGGCAACGAAGTGTATTACCGTGCAGCCAGCCGTGAGGTGGCGGCACTGGTGGCGGCATTGATGGAAGAGGAGGCGACAGCCTATGTCGTATGACGTGCTGGTGATCGGCGGCGGTCCCGCGGGACTCAGCGCAGCAGTGAATGTCAGAGCGAGAGGCCGCAGCGTGCTGGTAGTCTCCAACCCGCCGGAGGAAAACGCGCTGTGGCGCGCGGAAAAAGTGGACAACTATCTGGGCCTGCCCGACATGACCGGCCCGCAAATGCTGACGGCCTTTCGTCGCCACGCGGAGCGTGCAGGTGTGGTGCTGCAGGAGGGAAAGGTGCTGAACACCATGTATATGAGTGAAACGTGGTATGTCAGCATCGGCACGGAGATGGAAAACGCAAAGGCGCTGGTCCTTGCCTCCGGGGTGGTGCGGGGAAACAAGTTCCCCGGTGAGGCGGAATTTCTCGGCCGCGGCGTCAGCTACTGTGCCACCTGCGATGGGATGCTGTACCGGGGAAAGCCGGTGGCGGTGCTGGGATACAGTGAAACAGCCCGCCGCGAGGCGGAGTTCCTGCAGGGCATCGGCTGTGAGGTCACCTATTTCGAGCGGCCGAAGCAGTGCGGCATCTCCGGCGGGGAACGGGTGGAAAAGGTCACCTGCGACGGCGTGACGGTACGCACAGATTGTGTCTTCCTGCTGCGGCCCGCCATGGCACCTACGGACCTGTTCCCCGGGCTGGAACTGGAGAACGGCTATGTCCGCACCGGCCGGAAGATGGAGACGAACCTGCCCGGTGTGTTTGCGGCAGGCGACTGCACCGGCGGAGCATTACAGGTTTCAGTGGCGGCAGGTGAAGGCCTGATCGCCGGACAGAGCGCCGCAGCCTATGTGGCGGCGCTGCAGAGAAAAACAATGAAATAATAAAAAATAAAGGAGACATGAGATATGGCAGTGAAGCATTTGAAAACGGAAGAATTCAACGCTCTGATGGAGCAGGCCCCTCTGGCCATGGTGGACTTCTGGGCCAGCTGGTGCGGCCCCTGCAAGATGCTCTCTCCGCTGGTGGAGGAGATCGGCGCACAGTATGAGGGCAAGGCCCTCATCGGCAAGGTCAATGTGGACGAGGAGCCGGAACTGGCCCGCCAGTTCGGCGTGATGAGCATCCCTACGGTGGTCTTCCTGAAAAACGGCCGGGAATTTGACCGCAAGGTGGGCGTGATGCCCCCGCAGGCCTTCACGGATGTGTTGGACAAGAATCTGTAAATAAAAAGGGAGACGTTCCTTTTGGAACGTCTCCCTTTTTATTCGGCAAAAATTGTTTCCAACAGGCCTATGGCTTCGGGCAGCCGGTCTGCATTCAAGCTGGCGTAGTTGATGACCAGTGTGTGGTCATAACCGGAGGAGGGGATGGCGGCGTATTCAGAGAGGAACCCCAGCCGAACGCCCAGCGATTCTGCTTTGCGCCGCAGGGCTTCGTCACTTTGGATGGTGTCCAGCCGCAGCAGAAAATGAAGGCCGGCCCCTTGTTCGTTCAGCGTGATGCGGTGGGCAAAGGAACTGTTTCGGAATGCTTCCAGTACACCTGCGCGGCGGATGCGGTATTCCTTCCGCATGCGGGAGAGGTGCTGTTCGTAATGGCCGCCCGAGAGGAAACGGGCCAGCACATGCTGCTCCAATGCGGGGACGGTACAGGCGTAAAAATCCAGCTCGGCCCGGTATTGCTCCAGCAGCCGCGGTGGTAGAACCATGAAGCCCACACGCATGGACGGAGAAATGGTCTGAGAGAAGGTGTTCATGTAAATGACCCGTCCGCTGCGGTCGATGCTTTGCAGCGTGGGGATGGGGCGGCCGGAGAAGCGGAATTCGCTGTCGTAATCGTCCTCGATGATGGTGCCTCCCACGGATTCCGCCCAACGCAGCAGCCCCTGCCGCCGTCCGATGGAGGTCACCACGCCGGTAGGATAGTGGTGAGAAGGGGAGATGTGAGCCACGGTTGCAGTGGATTTGGACAGAGCGGTGATATCCAGACCTTGCCCGTCTAACGGAATGGGAAGGCAAGCCGCGCCGCAGCGGGTATAGACCTGCCGGATCTTGGAATAGCCGGGGTCTTCCAGCGCAAACACGGCGTCACGGCCCAACAGCTGGGCCAGCAGCATGTAGAGATATTCCGCGCCTGCGCCGATGACGATCTGCTCGGGAGAGACAGACATACCCCGAAAGTCCCGCAGGTTATCAGCAATGGCCTGTCGCAGGGCGGGCAGTCCCTGATGGGGGATAGGGGAGAGAAATGCGCTGCCGCCCTCTGAAAGGACCTGCCGCGTCAGCCGCGCCCATGTGGCCGCGGGAAAGCGGGAGTGGTCTACCTGATTGCTGCGCAGGTCCAGCCGCCAGACCGGAGAGGCCGGAGACGGGGAGACGGGTGCGGCCATGGTGGGCACGGAACTCCGTTCCACGCGGGAGACAAAAAATCCCCGCCGGGGCAGGGTGTAGACATAGCCCTCTGCCTCCAGTTGCTGGTAGGCGCTTTCCACGGTGATGACGGACAGGTGCAGATGCTCTGCCAGTGCCCGCTTGGAGGGCAGCCGCTCGCCTTCCAGCAGGGTGCCGTCCAGAATATCCTGCCGGATGTGGCGGTAAAGGGCCTCATACAGGGGCAGTCCTTTTCGATTCTCCAGTGTATATGTCAGCATGGCAGCCTCCAATCTGACCTTATAAAAAAGTTTAATTTTGGATATTTCAATCATACCATAAAACGGGTATGCTGACAACAACAATATAGAAGACAATGTTTCTGCGATGGAGGTAGGCTGTATGACGAGGCAAGAGAAAAATAAAGTATGGGTGTTGACGGCGTTGCTTTGCGCACTGACCTGTGTGGCAACGATGGTTTTGGTGATCCCGTCTCCCAGCGGTGGGTACATGAATTTAGGAGATGCGGTGGTGCTGTTGGGTGCCTGCCTGTTGGGCCCTGTATACGGCGCACTGGCGGGCGGTGTCGGTGCGGCGCTGGCCGACCTGTTGGCAGGGTTTCCGGTGTACGTTCCGGCCACGCTCATCATCAAGGCGGGAATGGGGCTGCTGGCAGGCTGCCTGTATCAAAAACTCAAGGAAAAACCATGGGCTGTAGCGGTATGCGGCGTGGCAGCCGAGTCTATCATGGTGGTGGGATACTGGCTGTATGATGGATTGCTGATGAAGAGCCTTGCAGGAAGTGCTGTGGGGATCCCGGCCAATTTGGCGCAGGCGGCTTTCGGTATGGCGGCAGCGGCACTGCTGGTTTCTGCTTTGAGAAAGAGTGGATATGTCTGCAAACTGTTTCCCCACCTGTAAATTGTAAAAGAAACGATAAAAGCGCCCCTGCGGTTCTAAAGACCGCAGGGGCGTGATAGGTTAGAATGGGGTTAATAGGGGGTGGGATCGGACCAGCTGTCCTGCTGCGGTGCGCTACCGATGCCGGAGGTGGATTTTGCAATTTCAAAATAACCCAACTCCACGCATTGGTAATTGGGCAGGAAGAACAGGCTGATGAACAGGGACCATGCGCCGGAGAGCAGGACCCATCCCCAGACGGGCAGAAGGGAGGAGTAGGTCAGTTGTGCGCCTGCAAAGCCTCCGGCAAACTGTAGGGTTTCGTAGGTTGCATGAAACGTCTCAAAGCCGGAAGGAATGGTTGCCAGCAAAGCCCAGCCGAGGTAGCTGAGGTCCAGCGTAAACAGCTGGCTCTTGTAGCCCATGGTCTGCTTTTTGCTCATGTTCAGCGCTTCCATGACGCTGATGCCGGGATTTTCAAACAGGTTGTACTGGGCGAAGCGGTAGCGGTATGCGGCGATAATGCCGGGCACGATAAACAGCATGGTCCACAGCATGATAAAGAGATACATGACAAAATGAAGTGCGATCAGCTTTCCTGCAAAGGAGAAGCCATCAAACAGCGTCAGAAACTCTGCCCGTTCGCCGCGGCGGATGGCCATGCAGTACAGGATAAAGCCACCGGTCAGGACCATGGACATCAGGGAGATCAGGACGGAAACGAACAGGGAGAGAATGCCGGAACCCCCGCTGAACGAGGAGAGCAGATTCAAAACAAGTGTGATGCCTAAGTACAGGGCGGTCATGGCCTTGGGAGAGACCTGCGCGCTCTGCAGCATGGCTTTGGTTTCAGCTTTCAGCTGTTTGCGGTTGATCAGGGAAGCCATCATGGCAGAAACCTCCGAACAAAGGATAAGATGTCAGATATATGGGTTCATACAATAAAAAGTATATGCCAGTTTATCATATTTCGATGGACTTGACAAGGGCTGCGGCAAGTAGATGGCGGAGAGGCGCAAGACAAAACGATATCTGTTAAAAAGTGTGAAATTTCGGTAAAAGCCGAAATTTCGCAAAAAACGTCGTTCATAGGCTGGACAATCGTTATTTTTGGGTGTAAAATGAAACACAGTATGTGATAGTATCCGGAAAGTGTGTGTCCCCGTCGCTACGGCGTGCGGGGTTCGCTCATGTTCCGAAAGCTGTCAGGAGTAAAAATGAGGTGAAAGACAATGGCACAAGCTTTCTTTGGCGGCGTTCATCCCAATGATATGAAAGCCGCGACCAATGAAAAGGCCATCGAACAGCTGGCACCCCCGGCAGAGGTGGTCATTCCCATGTCGATGCACTTTGGCGCACCTTGCACTCCGCTGGTCAAGGCGGGCGACCTCGTAAAGGTGGGTCAGAAGATTGGTGAGTTCCGCGGTCTGGGCGCACCGATCCATGCAAGTGTTTCCGGCAAAGTCAAGGCTGTGGAGCCCCGTCCCTATTCCATGGGCGGCAACATGATGTCTGTGGTTATCGAAAACGATTTCCAGGACACTGTTTCCGAAGAAGTTCAGGCTCCCGCTGATCCCAACGCACTGTCTGTGGAAGAGATGATCGAGATCGTCAAGCAGGCCGGTATCGTTGGTATGGGCGGCGCAACCTTCCCCACCCACGTCAAGATCTCCGGCGGTATCGGCAAGGTCGATAACGTCCTGATCAACGGCGCTGAGTGTGAGCCCTACATCACCGGCGACCACCGCACCATGCTGGAGCGCCCCGAGGAGATCATCGGCGGCTGCAAGTATCTGGCCAAGATGTTCGGTGTGGACAAGGTCACCATCGGCGTTGAGGACAACAAGCAGAACGGCATCGATGCCATGAACAAGGTGATCGCCGAGCAGAACGCTCCTGTGGAAGTGGTGCCCCTGCACTGCCGTTACCCCCAGGGCGGTGAAAAGCAGCTGTGCCAGGCTCTGACCGGCAAGCAGGTGCCTCCCGGCGGCCTGCCCAGCAACATCGGCTGCGCTGTGTTCAACATCAACACCACCTGCGCTATCTATCGCGCCATCACTACCGGTATGCCCGTGGTGAATAAGATCGTCACCGTGTCCGGCAGCGGCGTTGTGGAGCCCAAGAACCTCGAGTGCCCCATTGGTACTCCCGTTTCCTGCCTGTTCGACGCCTGCGGCGGTCTGAAGGACGGTACTTACAAGCTGGTTGCCGGCGGCCCCATGATGGGCATGGCCCAGTACACTGCTGAAGTTCCCGTGGGCAAGGGCACCGGCGCTATGCTGGCCTTCTGCGAGAACGAGGAGCAGACCGTTGAGAATCCCCAGTGCATCCGCTGCGGCAAGTGCGTTGCTGCCTGCCCCGTGCATCTGGAGCCCCTGTTCATGTACCAGTATGCCGAAAAGGGCATGGTGGATGAACTGAATGAAGCACACATCATGGACTGCATGGAGTGCGGCGCCTGCGCTTACGCCTGCCCCGCCCGTATGCACCTGACCCAGATGTTCAAGACCGGCAAGCAGCTGGTGAAGGACAAGGCTGCCGCCGACAAGGCCGCTGCCGAGGCCAAGAAGGCCGCAGAAGAGAAGAAGGAGGCATGAACAAATGAATGATTACAAGAATCTGAAGCTCATTGCCACTTCCAATCCTCATATCCGCAGCAGTGAGACCACCCGTTCCATCATGCTGGACGTGATCATCGCTATGCTGCCCGCACTGGCTTTCGCATGCTTCAACTTTGGTTTCCGCGCCCTGACGCTGACTGCTGTCTCCGTCATCGGCTGTATGTTCTTTGAGTGGGCCTACCGCAAGGTCATGAAGAAGCCCCAGAGCGTGGGCGACCTCAGCTGTGTCGTCACCGGTATGCTGCTGGCTCTGACCTGCCCCGTGCAGATGCCCTATTGGATGATCCTGATCGGCGACTTCTTCGCTATCATTCTGGCCAAGCAGCTCTTCGGCGGCATTGGCAAGAACTTCATCAACCCCGCTCTGGTGGGCCGTGCCATGCTGGTTGCCAGCTATGCCGGCACCATGACCAGCTGGGCTGATCCCGCAGGTCCCAAGGCTGCCCTGTTCGGTGCAACGCCTGACCTGATCACCACCGCTACTCCTCTGGCTATGATGAAGGGCGGCAACTTCGACGCTCTGCTGGCCACCTATGATGTGCCCGCTATGTTCCTGGGCCAGATCCCCGGCTCTGTGGGCGAAGTCTCCGCTGTGGCTCTGCTGCTGGGCGGTATCTACCTGCTGTGGCGCAAGGTCATCAACTGGCAGATCCCCGTGGCTTACATCGCAACCGTGGCTGTCCTCAGCTTCCTGTTCCCCAAGGCCGGTACCGGTCTGGAGTGGATGCTGTACAGCATCTTTGGCGGCGGCCTGTTCCTGGGTGCCTTCTTCATGGCTACCGACTATGCCACCTCTCCCGTTACCAAGAAGGGCCAGCTGATCTTCGGTATCGGCTGCGGCCTGTTCACCGTGCTGATCCGTTACTTCGGCTCTTACAATGAGGGCGTTTGCTACTCCATCATGGTCATGAACCTGCTGGTCGCCCTGATTGACAAGTACACGAAGCCCACTCGTTTCGGCGTCGTGAAGTCCGACAAGAAGGAGGCAGCTGCGAAATGAAAAAGATGGATCCTAAGTACATTATTGAGCTGACTCTCAAGCTGTGTGCAACCTGCCTGATCGTTGCCGGCCTGCTGGGTGTTGTCAATAAAGTGACCGCTCCCAATATTCTTGCTATTAACAAGGCAAAGACCGAGGCTGCCATGAAGGCGGTCGTGGCCGATCCCGACAACAGCACTTTCTCTGACCCTCTGGCTCTGACTGACGAGATGACTGCAGCAGCTCAGGCAGGCGGCGGTTCTCTGGTCGAGGCTTATGCCGTTCAGGTCGGCGGCGCTGATGCCGGCTATGCACTGAAGATCGACGCTTCCGGTTCTCAGGGCATCATCACCATGATGGTGGGTCTGGATGCCGATGGCGCTGTTACCGGCGTTTCCGTGGTTAAGCATTCCGAGACCGCTGGTATCGGTACCAAGGTCATGGGTAATGAACCCAACAACAAGGGCGTGCCCGTTCTGGATCAGTTCATCGGCAAGAGCGCTGCTGACGGCGTGCTGAACGTTGGCTCCAACGTGGATGCAATTACCGGTGCAACCGTGTCCTCCAAGGGCGTGACCGCTGGCGTGAATGCTGCACTGGCTGTTGCCGGTGTTATGGGCTGAGAAAGGAGGAGCTGACTTATGAATCTGAAGAAACAGTTTATGGAAGGCCTCCTGACCCAGAACCCCGTTCTGGTCCAGGTCCTGGGTATGTGCTCCACCATGGCAATTACCACTTCCTTCTTCAATGGCTTGGGTATGGGCGTTGCCGTTCTGGTGATCCTGACCCTGTCCAACATCATCATCGCTGCAATCCGCAAGATCATTCCCGATAAGATTCGTATTGCCATGTTCATCGTCGTCATCGCCGGCTTCGTGACCATGGTCGACCTGCTGCTGCAGGCATTCATTCCTGCACTGGCCGAATCTCTGGGTGTGTTCATTCCCCTGATCGTTGTTAACTGCATCATTCTGGGTCGCGCAGAAGGCTTCTCCTATAAGAACAGCGTTGCTGCTTCTTTCTGGGACGGCATTTTCCAGGGCTTCGGTTATACCGTTGTTCTGCTGGCGATGTGCATCATCCGTGAGTTCCTGGGCAACGGCACCTTTGGTGGCGGCCTGCTGGGTATTGACGGTAAGGGTATCCAGATCATTCCCGCAGAGTTTGGCATCGGCGTCATGACTCTGCCCGTGGGCGGCTTCCTCGTGCTGGGCGTGCTGATTGCTGCTATGCAGTGGGCCCTGGCCAAGACTAAGAAATAAGGAGGAGAGGAAATAATGGATCAGATTTTTGAACTCCTGGCGATTACGCTGGGCGCCATTCTGGCAAATAACTTTATCTTCTCTCAGTTCCTGGGTATCTGCCCCTTCCTGGGCGTTTCCAAGAAGGTTGACACCGCAATCGGCATGGGTCTCGCCGTTACCTTTGTTATGGGTCTGGCTTCCGCCGTTTGCTTTGCCGTGAACAACTTCGTTCTGGTTCCTCTGGGTCTGGGTTACATGCAGACTGTGGCCTTCATTCTGGTCATTGCATCTCTGGTGCAGTTCATCGAGATGTTCCTGCAGAAGTCCATGCCCTCCCTGTACACCGCACTGGGTGTGTATCTGCCTCTGATCACCACCAACTGCGCTGTGCTGGGTGTCGTTCTGCTGAACGTCCAGAACAACTATAACTTCATTTCCTCCGTGGTCTATGGTATCACCGGCGGTATTGGCTTCCTGGTTGCTATCGTGCTGTTTGCAAGTATCCGCGAGAAGCTGGTCTTTGCTGATTATCCCAAGTCCTTCGAAGGTTTCCCCATCGCTCTGGTTACTGCTGGTCTGATGGCCCTGGCATTTATGGGCTTCTCCGGCCTGAAGATCTGGTAAGGAGGCGCGTTAGATGAATATTGTTTTTGCTATCGTTGTGCTGGGTGTGCTGGGCGCTGTGTTCGGCCTGATCCTGGCAGTTGCCTCCAAGATTTTCGAGGTCAAGAAGGATCCCCGTGAAGAGGCTGTTCTGGGCTGCCTGGCCGGCGCCAACTGCGGCGGCTGCGGTTTCCCCGGCTGTGCCGGTTTGGCTGCTGCCATCGTGGCTGGCGAGGCTCCCGTCAATGGCTGTGCTCCTGCCGGCGCTGAGAATGCTGCCAAGATCGCTGAGATCATGGGCATGGCTGCGCCTACTGGTGAGCGTCAGGTGGCATTTGTCCGCTGCAACGGCGGCACCAATGCTAAGAAGCGCTTCGAGTATGTGGGCGTGCAGGACTGCCTGTCTGCCACCAAGGTTGCCGCCGGTAACCTGGAGTGCCAGTTCGGCTGCCTGGGCTTCGGCTCCTGCGTGGCCGCCTGCCAGTTCGGCGCCATCTCCATCGGCGAGAACGGCTCTGCCGTGGTCGATCCCGAGAAGTGCACCAACTGCGGTGCCTGCATGAAGGCTTGCCCCCGCAAGCTGATCGTGTCCGTTCCTGCCAACCCCAAGAAGGTCCATGTGGCTTGTGCAAACCTGGACAAGGGTAAGGCTGCCATGAATGTCTGCTCCTCTTCCTGCATCGGCTGCGGCCTGTGCGAGAAGGAGTGCAAGAAGGACGCCATCCATGTGGTGAACGGTGTTGCTGTGGTTGACTATGACAAGTGCATCGGCTGCAAGCTGTGCACCAAGGTCTGCCCCCGCGATGCCATCCTCCCCATCGCGACCGCTGAGGAGAAGGCCAAGTACAAGGAGATCAAGAAGGCTCAGGCCGAGAAGGCCAAGGCCGCTGCCGAGGCTGCAAAGGCTGCTGAAGCTCCCAAGGCTGAGTAATTTCCAATTTCTTAAAAACGCCCGAATCTTAGGATTCGGGCGTTTTTCCTATTGCCTTTTGGCGAAGAAAGGGCTATCATGTAAGCAATGAAGGCAGAGTAGGAATACATGTGTATCTTCGGCGCACCGCGCCGGAGGAAGTGCCGGAAAAACGGGGAGTTGTTTTCCGGACGAAAGGGCTGGGCCCGCAGTATGTGTTCCGCATCCCGCTGCCGCATATGGGATGGATAAGTGACTTCCTTTGTGCGGCGTTCCGTTTCGGACTGCCGAACCACAAAAGGAGGTCTTTTTATGTCTAAACTCAATGCCAGACGGATTTGCTACATTGCTCTGCTGGCGGCCATGTACTATGTGCTGAACCTGTTGGAGATCCGGACACCGGGTAATCTGCATGTCACCTTCGATGCGCTGCCCGTGATGGTCAGTGCGCTGCTGGTGGGACCGCTGGATGCGGCGCTGGTCGCTTTTTTCGGTGAATTGCTGAATCAGATCATCAGCCCCTACGGCATTACTGCTACCACGCTGCTGTGGGTGATGCCTCCGGTGATCTATGCGGTGATCATTGGTCTGACTGCAAAGCGGCAGGGCAAGGGCACGCTGGAATGCCGTCCGGCGGCCTGCTATGTGGTCTGTATTCTGGCGGCGCTGGTGCGGACAACCGCCAACACAGCGGTGATCTGGTTGGACAGCGTGATTTACGGCTACTATTCCTTTGCACTGGTGTTTGGAGCGGCTGCCATCCGCTTTGTGACCGGAATCGTTGCAGCAGTGCTGGTTGCCACGGTGGCCATGCCGCTGGTAAAGCTGCTGCGCCGGCAGAATTTTATGAAGTGAGAGATTGCTATGACCGGACAGGAAGCCATTGCATATATTCATTCCTTTCAGTGGGAGAAGCATGAACCCGGCCTGCATCGGATGCGGGAATTGCTGCATGCGCTGGGAGATCCGCAGCAGGGATTGAAATTTGTCCATGTGGCAGGCACCAATGGCAAAGGCAGTACCTGTGCCATGCTGGCGGCTGTTTTGCAGGCGGCAGGCTACCGCGTGGGCCTGAATACTTCCCCTTATATCGTCACATTTCACGAGCGGATTCAGGTCAATGGCCACATGATTTCCAATCAGGCGCTCTCGGACCTGGTGGAACGGGTGCGGCCGGCTGCAGAGGCTATGGCGGAGCACCCAACGGAGTTTGAACTGATCACTGCCATTGCCATGCTGTATTTCAAGGAGCAGAACTGCGACATCGTGGTGCTGGAAGTGGGACTTGGCGGGGAATTGGACGCCTCCAATGTCATCGACTGTCCGGAGGTGGCTGTCCTGACAGCCATGGGACGGGACCATACCGCCATTCTCGGACCTACCATGACCGATGTGGCCCGGGCTAAGGCGGGCATCATCAAGCACGGTAGCGCTGTGGTCAGCTATGGCGGCTGCGCAGAAGCAGATGCCGTGTTCCGAACGACCTGCGCAGAGAGATGCGCATCCTTGCAGGAAGTGGATTTTTCCAGACTGCAGCAGGTGGCCCCCGCATTGGCCGGAGCGGAGTTTACGTTTGTACCTTATCAGCCGCTGCGGATCTCGCTTGCGGGCGTTTATCAGACGCGCAATGCAGCCACGGCGATCACTGCGTTGGAGGTGCTGCGGGAAAAAGGATGGGCCATTTCGGAGGAAAGCATTGCCCGCGGCCTTGCAGCTGCTCGCTGGCCGGGCCGGTTTGAGGTGCTGCGGCGGGAGCCGCTGTTTTTGCTGGATGGTGCCCATAATGCCCATGGCATGAAAGCCGCGGCAGAAAGTCTTCGCGCACTGCTTCCGGGGCAGAAGCCGGTGATGGTGCTGGGGATCTTGGCGGATAAGGATGTGCCGGACATGCTGGACCTGCTGGCACCGCTGACGGAAAGGGTGTTTGTGATCCGGCCGGACAGCCCCCGCGCCTTGGATGTGGAGACCCTTTGTGCCATGCTGCGGGAGCGAAACGTGAAGGCTATTCCCTGCGAAACGGTGCAGCAGGCGGTACGAAGCGCGGTGGAAACCGGAGAACCGGTTTGCGCCGTCGGCTCTTTGTACCTGTCCGGCGCGATCAAAGAAGCAGTCGCGGCTATGGAACGGGAATTGAAAGAATGAAGAAAATGACAAGGAGGGACCGCTGAAAAGCGGCCCCTTTTTGCTTTTTGCGGTAGGGCAGGTAAATTCTGCGTTTTGTTCACAAATTGTTTATTAGCCATCCCATTGACATTGTTTGACTATGGTGGTAAACTGCGCTTAGCACTCAGGGAAAGCGAGTGCTAAAGTCTCGCGAACTGAGAAAAAAGGAGCCTTTGTGGAACTGACAGGTCGAAAAAAGCAAATATTGAAAATCGTGGTGGATGATTATATCCACACGGCTGAACCGGTGGGTTCCAAAACCATTGCAGCCCGTATGGCTGGGAAGGTCAGCTCCGCCACCATCCGCAATGAGCTGGCGGATCTGGTGGATCTGGGATATCTGGAGCAGCCCCACACTTCCGCGGGCCGCATCCCGTCCCCCAAGGGTTACCGCCTGTACGTCAATGAGCTGATGGAACAGCAGAAATTGTCCATTGCTGAAACGGAGAAGATCAACCAGTCCCTCCAGATCAAGATGGAGGAGATGGACCGGGTGATTTCTCAGGCAGGCCGCGCGGTTTCTTCCTACGTGAATTACCCCACCTACATGGCGGCTGCCCGTAAAAAGAGTATTGCTGCCAGACGCTTTGAGCTGCTGCCGGTAGACGAACATAGCTGCATCGTCGTGATGATGATGGACGGCAACCGAGTGAAGAGCCAGCTGCTGCGTATGCAGCTGAAGGTGGACCTGGAGCAGATGCCCGTGCTGGTCACCCTGCTGAACACCCATTTTACCGGTATTTCCACCGAGGAGATGAATTTGCGGCTGATGGATGTGGCAGAACAGGTCCCGCCGCAGGTGTTTTTGCTGCTGTCCCAGACCGTGGGATACGCGGTGGAGCAGCTTGAGGATGCCGGACACCGGGAGATCTACACCGCCGGCGCCAGAGAACTGCTGAAGCTGCCGGAGTTCCGGGATGCCGACAAGGCTCACGAACTGATGAGCTTTTTAGCGGATAGCAAGGAAAACCTTCCCGTGCCGGATGAGGGAGCCATGAAGATCCTGATCGGGCCGGAGAACGTCAACGATGCATTGAAAGACACCAGTGTGGTGGTCGCAAGCTATGATATCGGGGACGATATGAGAGGCCTGATCGGCGTGGTCGGCCCCACGAGAATGGATTATGCAACAGTCGCCGCCCGACTGAGCGGATTTGCCGACGGGCTGACGCGGCTGTTTGGAAAACAGGGATTACCCCCGAAGGAGGATATCGACCAATGAGCGAAGAGAACAAGCAGCCGATGGCGGAGGAAACGCCGGAGACTGCTGAGCAGGAAGCCCCTCAGGAAGAAAGCGCCGAGGGCGCTGAAAAGCCTGCCAAGGGCAAGAAGAAAAAGGAGAAGGGCTATACCTTCACCCGTGAACAGGTGGAGCAGATGGAGCTGGCCGTCAAGCAGCTGGATTCCGTAAAAGACCAGTTCGTGCGGCTGAGCGCGGAATATGACAACTACCGCAAGCGCACCACCAAGGAAAAGGACAATATTTATCAGGACGCCAAGGCAGATACCATTAAAGCGTTCCTTGATGTATATGATAATCTGGAGCGTGCTGCAGCTGCCGAGGGCGGTGAGGACTCTCCCCACAAAAAGGGTCTGGAAATGATCTTCCAACAGTACAAGACCATTCTTGAAAAGCTGGGCGTCAAGGAGATCGAAGCCAAGGGCCAGCCCTTTGATCCTGAGAAGATGAACGCCGTCATGCACATCGATGATGAGGCATTCGGCGAAAACGAAGTGGCGCAGGTGTTTCAGGCGGGCTTCGAAATGGGTGACAAGGTCATCCGCTACGCCATCGTGCAGGTGGCCAATTGAATTTGCAGATAATAAAATTTTAATAGATTCTGGAGGAAACAATTATGTCTAAAGTGATCGGTATCGACCTCGGTACAACCAATTCCTGCGTGGCCGTTATGGAAGGCGGCGAGGCAGTCGTTATTGCAAACGCAGAAGGCAACCGTACCACCCCCTCTGTCGTGGCTTTCTCCAAGACCGGCGAGCGTATGGTAGGTCAGGTCGCCAAGCGTCAGGCTATCACCAACCCCGACCGCACCATCGCATCCATCAAGCGTGAGATGGGCAGCGATTACAAGGTGGCCGTGGACGGCAAGAACTACACCCCGCAGGAGATCAGCGCCATGGTGCTTCAGAAGCTGAAGGCTGATGCTGAGGCCTACCTCGGCACCACCGTCACCGAGGCTGTTATCACTGTTCCCGCTTACTTCACCGACGCTCAGCGTCAGGCAACCAAGGACGCAGGCCGCATCGCAGGTCTGGACGTAAAGCGTATCATCAACGAGCCCACCGCAGCTGCTCTTGCTTACGGTCTCGACAAGGAAACCGAGCAGAAGAT
>JAFYQM010000025.1 GCA_017547085.1 Oscillibacter sp. | reverse complement strand
TAGCGGCCCTCTTCCTCGGAGTACTCGAACATGGGGAACTCGGTGACCCACAGGAACTTGAAGTCCATGGGATCGATCAGACCCATCTGCTTGGCGATCTCGCAGCGCAGAGCGCCCAGAGCGGCCCAAACGGTGGAGTTCTTCTCGTCGCCCACGATCAGCACCAGGTCGCCGTCCTTGGCGCCGGCACGCTCCAGAATGGCGGCGTTTTCTTCCTCGGTCAGGAACTTGCCGTAGGAGGAAGTGGTGTTGCCCTCGTGCAGGCGGGCCCAGGCCAGACCCTTTGCGTGATAGGTCTTGGCAAAGTCCACCAGCTTGTCGATCTTCTTGCGGGGGAATGCAGCGGCGCCGCCCTCAATGTTGATCAGGCGCACAGAGCCGCCGGCGGCCACGGGGCCGGAGAACACGCCGAAGCCGCAGTCCTTTACGATGTCGGAGATGTCCTTCAGCTCAAAGCCGAAACGCAGGTCGGGCTTGTCGGAGCCGAAGCGGTCCATAGCCTCCTGCCAGGGCATCCGCTGGAAGGGAGTCTGGATGTCCACGTTCAGCACTTCCTTAAAGACGCGCTTCATGAAGCCTTCCTGAATGCCCATGATGTCGTCCTCGTTGATGAAGCTCATCTCCAGGTCGATCTGGGTGAACTCAGGCTGGCGGTCAGCACGCAGATCCTCATCGCGGAAGCAGCGGGCGATCTGGAAATAACGGTCAAAGCCGGAGAGCATCAGCAGCTGCTTGTACTGCTGGGGGGACTGGGGCAGGGCATAGAACTTGCCGGGATGGACACGGGAGGGAACCAGATAGTCGCGGGCACCCTCGGGGGTAGACTTGGTCAGAATGGGGGTCTCGATCTCAAGGAAGCCGTTCTCGTCGAAGTAGTCACGGGCGATCTTGCAAATCTTGTGACGGGTGATGATGGCGTGCTGCATGTCGGGACGGCGCAGGTCCAGATAGCGGTACTTCAGACGCAGCATGTCGTTGGCGTTGGAGTTTTCCACGATCTCGAAGGGAGGGGTTTCGGACTTAGCCAGCAGGCGCAGCTCGGTGACGTACACCTCGATGTCGCCGGTGGCAATCTTGTTGGTCTTGCTCTCGCGCTCGCGGACGAGGCCGGTAGCGGCCACCACGAACTCGGCGCGGAGAGAAGCGGCCTTTTCAAAAATGGCCTTGTCGGTGGAATCGTCGAAGGACAGCTGGACGAGGCCGGTGCGGTCACGCAGGTCCACGAAGATCAGGCCGCCCAGATCGCGCTGGCGCTGAACCCAGCCGCACAGCTGAACTGTCTTGCCGGCATCGGCAAGGCGCAGGTCGCCGCAGTAATGACTGCGCTTGAAATTCTGCAGATTATCCATAAAAATCAACTCCAATTAGTAATATTTTGATTTAATATTCCGTTTAGTATTCAAATTGCATGGAATGAAGACGCATTTAAGGGTTTTTTTCGATGGTGTAGGGCTGTAGCAAAGCAAACAGTTGCTGCGCCAAATCCTTCTGTCCGGCGGCGGAGCAAGTATATTCTTTGCTTTCGCCAGTGTGGACGATGATTTCCTCATCGTAGTAATAGCGGACGGAGAGGTAACCGGGCGTGCCGTCGATCAGAAAACGAACGTAGATATCCAGATCATCGGCGCGGAGAGGGCCATAACTGCGGCCGCCTTTGTCGGGGATCAAATTTTTCAGAGAACGGCGATATTCCACGTTCTGTAAAAGCGTTAGAATTTTTTGTCCGGTTTCGCTGTCCCACGCAATGACTTCTGCTGTTTTTCCGGTAATCCAGATGGGAGCCATGGCAGGATGTCCGCTGTCTTCGTAACGTTCATAGGCGCCTTGTATTCCGGTGACCTGATCCCAGTTGAGATCAGGGAACAGTTCCTCCGCGGTGCGGGGAGCGGTATACCACACGAAAAAGGCAAGCACGGCAAGTGCCAGCAGCAGGAGAATGGTACGGCGTGTTTTAACAGTCATAAGATCCTCCTTTTTATTTGTTGATCAGCCCAGAATGACAGCGCCCTTGTCCAACTCAGCAAGGCCGGCCTTGATGCGGTAGATGGTGGCGGCGGGATCCAGCTTGGTCTGCTCGCCGGTCTTCATATCCTTGCAGGCCACCACGCCGGCGTTGATCTCGTCCTCGCCGAGGAAGATGACGTAGGGGATGCCCAGCTTGTCCGCATAGCCGATCTTCTGCTTAAACTTCTTCTGTTCCGCATGGATCTGGGTGCGGATGCCCACCTCGCGCAGGCGAGTCGCCAGAGAGATGGCGGCAGACAGGTCGTCGGTCATGGGCAGGATCAGCACATCGGCGGGAGCGGTGGGCAGTTCGGGATTCAGCATCCCCTGCTCGCCGAGCACATAAAACAGGCGGGTCAGGCCGATGGAAATGCCCACGCCGGGCAGCTGCTTGTCGGTGTAGTACTCCGCCAGATTGTCGTAGCGGCCGCCGGAGCAGACGGAGCCGATCTCGGGATGATCCAGAAGAGTGGTCTCGTACACGGTGCCGGTGTAGTAGTCCAGACCGCGGGCAATGGTCAGGTCCACGGCAAAGTTTTCCGCGGGCACGCCGAAGGCGGCCAGATACTTTACCACGGTGTTCAACTCGGCAAGGCCGGTATCGAAGATCTCGTTGCGGCCCTGATAGCCCTCCAGTGCAGCGAGGACTTCCTCGTTGCTGCCGGTGATGGCAATAAACTTCAGAATCTCGTCGGCCTGCTCCTCAGTCAGGGCAATTTCTTCGCCCATCAGGATGACCTTGACTTTCTCTGCGCCGATCTTGTCCAGCTTGTCCACAGTGCGCATAATATCGCCGGACTTTTCGGTGAGGCCCAGCATGGCATAGAAGCCGTTGAGGATCTTGCGGTTGTTGACGCGGATCTGGAAGCGCTTCAGGCCCAGAGTGGAGAAGGTCTTGTAGATGATGGCGGGAATTTCCGCCTCGTTGGTGATGTCCAGCTTGCCGTCGCCGATGATGTCAATGTCGGCCTGATAGAACTCGCGGAAACGGCCGCGCTGGGCACGCTCGCCGCGGTAGACCTTGCCAATCTGGTAGCGGCGGAAGGGGAAGGTCAGGTCGTTGTAGTGCAGGGCCACATACTTGGCCAGAGGCACCGTCAGGTCAAAGCGCAGAGCAATGTCGGCGTCGCCCTTCTGGAAGCGGTAGATCTGCTTTTCGGTCTCGCCGCCGCCCTTGGCCAGCAGAACGTCGCTGGATTCGATGACGGGGGTGTCCAACGGGGTGAAGCCGTAGAGGGAATAGGTGTTGCGCAGAGCCTCCATGATGCGCTCCATCTGCTGCTGGGGAGCAGGCAGGAGCTCCATGAAGCCGGACAGGGTCCGGGGAGTCATTTTTGCCATGTGCGTGGTCTCCTTTATTTGTAAATGGTGTTTAATTTCGGGTTTGTTTTTTGGGATGAGCAAAAAAACGGGCAAAAAAAGCGCTCTCATCCCAGCGGTTTGGGACGAGAGCGATAAACGCTTCGTGGTGCCACCCAAATTCGGAGCATGTCTGCGGAGGGCAGGCTACTCCCTTTGGCCTCCTGTTACGGGGAGGGTGCCGTGGACGTTTCCGTCCCCGCTCCGCCGCTGTCCTTCGTCTGAGCCGAACGGGTCACTTTCAGCGGTGTGGCCCTCTCTGTGGATCGGAAGTCAGAGTACTGCTGCGGCATCTGCGCGGTAGCTATGCAATTGTATGCGGTTTTTGGAGAAATGTCAAGCAATGGGACGGGTGGAGGGGTTTACAATACTGCGCCAGTCCAGATCACCCCGGGCCAGACCCAGCACCAGCATTTCGGCGGTAGCGATATTGCTGGCAAAGGGGATGTTGTTCTGGTCGCACAAACGGGAAATATAGGAGATCTCTCCGGCCATCTTCTCGTTGGTGGGATCGTTGAAGAAGAGGACCATGTCAAACTCGTTATAGGAGATACGGGCGCCGATCTGCTGGCTGCCGCCGTGGCTGTAAGAGAAGAAGCAATGCACATTCAATCCGGTGGCATCCGCGACCATGTGGCCGGTGGTGTTGGTGGCGTAGATCTGATGCTGGGACAGAATACCTGCGTAAGCGGTGCAGAACTGAACCATCAGTTCTTTTTTGTTGTCGTGAGACATCAGGGCGATATTCATGGGGAAGATCTCCTTTCCGTTTATTTGATACGGAGCAGGGGCGCTTTTACGCCCTGCAGACGTTTGGCAATGTTACGATAGGCTGCTGCGGCGGGACCATAGCTGGCAGACAGCAGCAGGGGGACGCCGACGTTCAGGCTCAGTGGGAGGGAATCGTCCTCCGGAACCACGCCAATCAGCGGCAGGCCTGCCTTGTCAATGGCATCGTCAATGGTGGCATGCATGCTGCGCAGCAGCTTTTTCCGGACGCGGTTGACCACCAGATGCAGTGTGCCGCGGCCGAAGTGGTTCAGCTCCATGACGGTATGCTGGGCATCCCGCAGGGAGGAGGCGTCCGTATTGGTGACGACGATGGCGCGGTCCGCGGCTCCGGTAGCCAACTGGAAGCCGCCGCCAAGACCGGCAGGCGCGTCCAGCAAGCAGTAGTCAAAGCGGGCGCGTACCTGTTGCATCAGGGCGGCCATTTCCGCTTCCGTCACCTGACGGCTGCGGCTGCGGACGGGAGCAGTCAGTAAAAACAGGCCGGGAATACGGGGGTGCTCCACCACGGCTGCTTCCAGAGAGCAGCGGCCCTGCGCCACATCGGAGAAATCCATCAACGCCCGGTCGGAAAGACCCAGTGCCAGATCCAAATTCCGCAGACCGATGTCGCAGTCCAGACAGAGGACCCGTTTCCCGCTCATGGCGAGGGCTGCACCGACGCCGGCGGTGAAGGAGGTTTTGCCCGTGCCGCCCTTACCGGACACCACGGCAATGCATTGTCCGCTCATGTGCAGCCTCCTTTCGCCCGCATTTGTTTCCTAAATTTGCATAACAGAATTATTATAACGGATTCTTCTTGATTTTTGCAAATGTTCTGGGATATTTTTTATCCGTTTTTTTCATTTTTTTAATAAAAATCAGCCGGTGGGACACCTCGGTGCCCGGAATCGTATAGTCTACGACCTTTTCCACCTGTCCGCCAAGGGTTTTGATGGCGGTTTTGGCGTCGTTCAGCTCCTGCTCCGAGTCCACGGACTTCATGGACAGGAAGTAGCCGCCTTCTTTCACCAGCGGCAGGCACAGCTCGCTGAGCATCTGCAGGTTTGCCACGGCACGGGAGGTGACGATGTCAAAATGCTCCCGGTGGTTGGCAGCAAATTCCTCGGCGCGGCCGTGGACGCAGTCCACCTCCGTCAGAGCCAGATCCGCGCAGACTTCTTTCAGAAAGTCGATGCGCTTATTGAGGGAATCCAGCAGCGTCAGACGGATGGAGGGCTCCACGATTTTCAGCGGCATGCCGGGAAAACCGGCTCCGGTGCCGATATCCGCCACCGTTTTGCCTTTGAAGTCTGCCAGCTTCAGCAGTGCGGCGCTGTCTAAAAAGTGAAGGGTCGCAATGTCGGCAGGTTCCGTGATGGCGGTCAGGTTCATCACCTTGTTTTTCTCCACCAGCAGTTCGGAATACCGGATCAGGGCGGGGATGCCCGCTGTGGGCAGCCCCAGCTCTGTGAGACCCGCTTGCAGGATTTGTTCCATTACTGATTCTTCAGCAGGTCGCGGATCTCAGCCAGCAGCTCCTCGGTGGTGGGAGCGGGAGGAGCAGGCTCTGCCTCAGGCTCGGGAGCGGGCTCTTCCTTCTTGCGGTGGAGGCTGTTCAGACCTTTGACCATGCAGAACACGGCGAAGGCGATGATGATGAAGTCCAGAATGATGGCGATGGTATTGCCGAAGTTGACAGCCACCTCCACGGCGGCCTCGGTGCCGTCGGGATTAAGGACGGCCTCTTTCAGTACCCACTTCCACTGGCTGAAATCGATGCCGCCGGTGAGCATGGAGATCAGGGGCATGATAATGTCGTTGACGATGGAAGTGGTGATCTTACCGAATGCACCGCCGATGACAACGCCGACTGCCATGTCGATCACGTTTCCGCGCATCGCAAAGGTCTTAAATTCTTCAAAGAACTTCTTCATTTGAAAACCCTCCGTTATATTTATGTGATTTTATACTATCTGTTTATAGTTTCGCGGGGTTTTGATTATTTCTTGGGGATCAGGACCTTGGTACCGCCCATGTAAGGCTGCAGGACCTCGGGAATCAAAACGGTGCCGTCTTCCTGCAGGTTGTTCTCCAGGAAGGCGATCAGCATACGGGGAGGAGCCACGCAGGTGTTGTTCAGGGTGTGGCACAGCTGGATCTTGCCGTTCTCGTCCTTGTAGCGGATCTTCAGACGGCGGGCCTGCGCGTCACCCATGTTGGTGCAGGAGCAGACCTCGAAGAACTTCTGCTGGCGGGGGGACCATGCCTCGATGTCGCAGGACTTGACCTTCAGGTCGGCCAGATCGCCGGAGCAGCACTCCAGCTGACGGACGGGAATGTCCAGAGAACGGAACAGTTCCACGGAGTACTTCCACAGCTTCTCATACCACTCAGCAGACTCTTCGGGCTTGCAGACCACGATCATTTCCTGCTTTTCGAACTGGTGGATACGATACACGCCGCGCTCTTCGATGCCGTGAGAACCCTTTTCCTTACGGAAGCAGGGAGAATAGGAGGTCAGAGTCTGGGGCAGCTTGGTTTCGGGGATGATCTGGTCAATGAAACGGCCGATCATGGAGTGCTCGGAGGTACCGATCAGGTACAG
>JAFYQM010000004.1 GCA_017547085.1 Oscillibacter sp. | reverse complement strand
CTCTCAATGCTGCAAAGCCTATTCCATATGCTTTTGAAAGCTCCCGATAAGAGCCTTCTCCCGAAAGATACAACTTTGCTACTCCTATCTTAAATTCTGCTGTGTATTTTGGTTTAGACATAAAATATCCTCCCAAAGTGGTCTTTGGATATTTCCATAGTCTACTTTGGGAGGATCATATCATACCTGAGAACTGGCGTTCTTTGACAGACTGAATTCCCACAGAAAGCTATGCTTTCTGTGGGAATTTTTATATTTTACTCTTTTGGTTCGTTCAAACCCTCTCGAGCAATGATCTCCTGCATAATACCGCCCGCACCGTTATCCAGCATAGAGCGCCGTACCCGACTGATGGTAGCGCTGCTGGCGCCGGTTCGATCCAGAATATCCAGATAAACCAGACCCTGCTGTAAATACACCGCCACATCAAAACGCTGTTCCATGGACCGCAGCTCTGCCGGAGTACACAGGTCATCAAAGAAGCGGCAGCATTCGTCCACACTCTTTAAATTCATAATGGTTTCATACAATGCCAGACTTCTCTCCCGGCGTTCTGACTTGGCCATAGCCATACTCCTTTCTGCTGCGATCCCTCATTTGATTCTGGACGTTTTCGCACTTTACAACTATATCACATTAAAGCAAAGTAGTAAACAGCAAATTCTTTAATTATGTCAATAATATTTTCCCATCACCAAAAAAAGAAAACCCCGAACCTGAAGTGTTACTTCTCATAGGTACAAATTGTGACCCATGGGTATAACGCTGGTACGGGACAAGGAAAAATCCACGAGTTATCACTTCGATAACTCGTGGATTTTTTGTTGGAATTTTAGTTCAGGACAATAGCATTGACCGTCTCAATTAGATCAATCACATCGCTACGGGGAAGTGAAGTGTACAAGAGGGAAAGAGACAATCAGCGTTGCTAACATTAAGAATCCGCTACAGGTATGATAATCTGTAGCGGATTTAAATTTCCGTGCTTATTTGGGAAAATATGAGAATTCTATCGTCAGCTGCATGATTTTTAAAAACAATCTCCCGGTAGTTGCAAGAATGTTCTTTGTTTGATAAAATTGTAATAACAGCTCTAAAGAAAGTTGGTGTATATATGGCCTTGTTTGCAGATAGCAATACACTATATCAAAATATTAAAGCCGCTCTGCCAGGCTGGTCTTTTGCCGAAAATCCATCTATAAGTGATGCTGTTCTGGGCACCATCCCCTCTGGGAAGTTTTATCTCTGGACTACCCCCTCAGGGGAGGAGTTGGTAGTCTCCTTACGCCAAACTTCACTTACGGGAAGTGATCGTGTAAAACCTCAAATTCGAGTTTTTACAGACAACGCACAGCTTGCATATCTTTATGCAAAGCATAAGAACCTTCGCTACTTTTTCTTTGCTTACTGTGTGACGCCTTCAGCCAGTCTTAAATTCTCTGCGGGAATTGAACCCTCAGAATATCTTGTATCCATAGAAAGTAAGATTCTTCCGACCACACCGGGGCGTTTGGACATTCGCAGCATGTATGATAATATGTCTTCTCCTGAAACCAGACCGTTTTTCCGGATTCCACCCGCAGAACATAGTTGCCCCAGCTTGACACAAAGCTGCTTCATTCGCATTTGCGACTTTTCTGGCTCGTTCACTATAAGCCAACTGGAAAACTATCTCCAATATTTTGACTCCAGACCATATATGACAGATTTGTCAGGTGGATATCGTGTGGTATTTAACCCTTCTGCACTTTACAATCCTGATCCCTCTCCCTTAGAGCTGCCCCACAATTTGCTGGTTCACGGCGCTCCCGGCACAGGCAAAAGTCACTTCCTGGACAGCGCCGCCAAAGATCTCGTGGCAGCAGATCAGGCCAAGTATCGGCGTGTCACATTCTATGAAGACTATTCCTACGGACAGTTTGTCGGCGAATATATGCCCGTTCCCCAAGAAGACTGTGCCGAAATCGTAGCCTTAGACTATGCCGGAAAGCCAGTCTCCGGTACAATCTCCGGAGAACATATCACATACCGCTTTTCCCCTGGACCCTTAGCCGAATTCTTAGCCGATTGCTATGCTGCAAAACTAAATAAGTCCCCCATGAAGTATATTCTAATTATTGAAGAATTAAATCGCGCTAACGCAGCCAGTGTCTTCGGCGACATCTTCCAACTTCTGGATCGCAAACAGGGAACCAGTATTTACAAAATTACCACAAGATCTGAGTTCGCACGCTACCTCCACTCTGCGGTTTCACAGAAACTTACAGACAAAACGATAGAATTGCCCGAGGATGCTTTTAATGAAATTAAACTTCCGGATAACCTGTATATCTGGACTACGCTGAACAGTGCAGACCAAGGTGTATTCCCATTGGATTCGGCATTCAAGCGACGCTGGTCCTGTATTTATCGAGATGTTGCAGAAGTTGATTCTAAAGCTGCATTTCGCCCCCATATCTGTTTGCCTGTGCTTGATAGTTCCACTAATTCCTATATTGCCTCAACTTTTGATTGGAATACCTTCCGAGACTCCATTAACACGGAGATTCTTAAGGAGGGCTTTGCGGAAGATCGCTGCATCGGATACTGGTTCTTCAGCGAAGATGAGATGACGGATATCGAAAAGTACACAAAAGCATCCGTGGAAATTCGAAATGGCACTGGAACATATGAACTGTCTACCATGCAAAATCCATTGGTGGACAAACTGTTTGCTTACCTTTTGCAAGATGTTTTCCGCAATACCCCTGCCAGTTTCTTCAAGGAAAATATTCATACACTTTCTCAGCTCCGACAGGCATTAAAAAACCTCGCATTCAATGGAACTTCCATTGATATCAAATCGCTGACCGTACTTCCAGAAAAAAGTTACGCGCCCCGATCTGTCTAATGTTGAGGTATTCCTATGCCCAATACTGCGATTATTTTTGCAAAGGAATTGACAAGTTGGGATCACTTTCCCGGTGATGTTCCACCCGAGTCGAAATCCAGTTGGAATGCGTTGTCTCACGCTACTCAGGAGGAATTAAAAGCTGATCTGGCAAAACAGGGTTTCTTTAGCGGCACCTCTTTTTCCTTCGTTGGAATTTATTACTCTTGTTCTACAGAAACCGTAGTAATCGGTTTTCCTAAATATCTCTCGACACAATCTGCCTCTCAAATATTGGAACATGTCAATTTAATCTGCAGGGTTGCTACAAAGATATTTTCAAAGTCCAGCCTTCGGTTTGAGAACCAATTTCAGCCGTTTAATCCGCAGCGTACAGCGCGTATCTCAAATCCGTATGACCTTGCTGTGTTTCTTTTGCGAGACTATGCAGAAAACGGTTTGTATACCGAGCGTAAGCGGCAGGTTCGTACTGATGGCATCGGACAACGCAATTGGACGCAAACAATACAACATACAGCTCCGATCTTTGACCGTTCTCCTGTATACCTACATACACTTACGGTAAAAAGTATCAGGAAAAATTCTGACACTATCACCCCGCTCCATGCCTACATTGTGAATCAATGTGCTCGGCTCCTCCAACCCCTCGGCCTTTTCCAGAGCCTTACGCTTCCTGCTGCACCAAACCTGGATCATGTAGACCTTTCTCACTATGTGCCCGCCATTAGTAGCAAAATGAATCAGACTTTTTCTGACCGGGAGTTACGGCTCCTTCGGGCACTAAGAAGCTGGTGCAAAGAGGGGCCATACAACCAAACTCGTTTAGGTGTCACTTCATTTGAAGATTTTTGGGAAGCTACAACCAAAAAGTATTTTGGAAATATCGAGCACACCCGCTCCAGTCCACCCAAGTATTATTTAGATGGATCCGTCAATGCCTATATCGGCAGTGGTGAAGCAATCCCTGATATTCTTAATGCTGGAACAAGCGTCTCTTCTGGCCCATACTTGGCAATTTTCGATGCCAAATATTATTGTCCCATATTTGATGACACGAATTCCCGTGTCTATGCCGCTCCTCCAAATTCAGACATCGCAAAACAAATTCAGTACTACTATTCTCTCAAAAGCCAATACCCTACCGCACTATTCAGTAACGCATTTTTAATTCCTTGTTGTTCTGACAGCACCATGTATCGCTGTGTAGGGTATGCGGTACCAAACACGGATTGGCATGATGACATTGCAAAAAAGGCCTCTTTGTCAAAACCGTCTGCAAATGCTTCCCCCACTGACCGCGTCTTGATTTACCAAGTTGACCCTACGCAGCTTTTGAATGCCTGTTTGCATGACAATCACATTTCCGATATTAGTGTTTTCAATGATTTTATAAAACCCTTTAATAGATAAGTAGAGGTGGAGCCACAGCTCCACCTCTACTTTTTAATCATAATTCTGTACAATAATGTGAACTGCATTTGATTGAAAGCGATTTCGGATGTTCACAGCATATCTCTTTTGATACTCCCCTCGAATATAGGGTGCGTATAACTCCTCGGTCAATCGTGTCTTTCCAATAATCATTAGTGCTTGACAATTTAGATTTCGGAAATCTGCGGCTAACCTCCGATGTTCATTTTCATCAAACCCATTCATCATGTCGATGTTCCCATAATCATTAAAAACACAATCATATGGTGGGTCTAAAAACATAAAATCGTCTTCTGATGCCATTTCGAAAAGTGCACGATAATCAGAACGCAAAACGGTTGAACGCTGCAACAAGTTATGATGTTCTTCTGTAATAACTTTTGTATTAAAATGTCTGTACCGGCCAAACGGGACATTGTATTCTCCGTGGCTGTTATACCGTATCATACCCGAGTAAGCCGTTTTATTAATAAAATAATATAGCACGCCTTCAAGATATTCGCCCGTAGGATGATTATACTGTTCCCGTAAGTGGTAGTATAAGGCCTCGTTGCGATTCTCGCACCGTTCATTTGGGTATTGCCTTTTTAATTCTTCATACTCATACTGATTTGCTTCATACTGCTGCTGAAGTTGATCCAACTGCTGCCGCATTAGCGGATAATTGTCTCTTAGTTGCTGATAAAATGTAATCAGTTTTGGATTCACATCTCCAACGACTGCTTGCTCTGGTTCCATATGAAAATAGACTGCGCCTCCACCCAGGAAAGGCTCAAAATAGAGGTGATAATTCTGTGGAATCCGATTTATAAAATCAGGAATTTCCTTTTGCTTGCCTCCACGATATTTAATAATCGGCTTCAAAATCGTCACCTCCCATCTTTTTCATCTCTGTAAACTATAACTCACAGGCAAGATTTCTGCAACATTTTTGTGTGCTGAAAATCAATTTAAATATACCATAGCAGAGTCTCTGACGCAATCTCTTCTCACAAGTTTTTACGAAAGTGCCTATTCACAAATATTTAAGTAGCTTTTGGTTCAAGATTGTGGTATGTCTTTGTGCTGCAAGGAGGCGATGAACATGAACAAACTGCTAAAAGACCTGTACGACTGCTTCTACATTCCGCCAGAACATTCAGTGCCGAAGCAGGAAATCGAGGAATGCCACCAGGCACTTATCAATGTACTGGACAAACCAGAGCGGCGGTTGGTGCTACAAATCATCGACGCCAAAGACCGCATCGTGGAAGAAACATCCATCGACAGTTTCATCTCTGGATTTGCGCTGGCGTGGCGGCTCTCCGCAGAACTGAATCAACACGAAAAAGAACGCTCAATCTCTCGTCGTGCGGTGAAGGGATTGGGCGTTCTTTCTACGTCAGGAAAGTAAGATTCAGAATAAGTGAAAGCAGTACGGTATCAGGCTGACGCCCGGTACCGTACTGCTATTTTTCTTCTTTTCCCAATGCCTTACGGAGTATCTCATGAACTTGGGTTAACGCAGCGACCTCACAGATGAACCGCTCCGCAAAATCCTTCTCATCGATCCATGTGGCCTGCGGCGTTATGTAATGCCCAGAGTCGGACTCCGCTTCCGCTCTGGCTTTATTGATTGCGCTCTGGATGGATACCCACTGGCCATAGATACCGGAGTGGAGGTCTGTCTTCAACTTCCGAATTGCAGCCTTGTATGCTTTCTCTGCACTGCTGGGTCCGTTGTAGTTGAGCTGGGTTGCCAGTTCCTTAAAAGTCATGCGTTCCTCGTCCGGTATGCCGATACCAAGGTAGTAACACACCAGGGTCAGCTCCCTGGGCTTCAGCACTTCCTCCATCCGTTGGAACCGCAGCACCCGGCGCATATAGCGGTCATATGCTCTGGCCGGATCTCCGCCGCAGTTGACAGAGAACACATCGTCGCCCAACAGTCGGATGTTGAACAGGATTCGGTGGTCCATCAGCAATTCCGCCGCTTTCTTTTTTGACGCATTTAGTTCCTTGCGAACGGCATCGATAAGAGCGAACTCGGATTCATCCTGCGCTTCGGCACAGACAAAAGCGACCTTGCGAAGCTGATGATATCGGTCAGATGGAATGCTGATGGTGAGCGAATCATGGGCACCGTAGTCCAGCATAGCCGATTCCATAGCTGGCGTTGCGTAGGTCAGCAGCTTTGTTCCACGGGCGGGATCAAACCGTCCCACCGCCTCCAGGAGCGCCAGTGCGCCCTCCTGTTTCAAATCTTCCAGTTCACACCACGCGCTGTGCTTCAGAGCCAGTTCCGTAATGTATCCCTCGTTCTGTGAGAGGAGCAGTTCCGCGGCATTCTTATCTCCGGCCTGTATCCGCAGGACTAATTCTTCGTTGCTGGGGCAGTCCCCGGCAACAGTGTACATATTCATTGACATGGGACGCGCCCCCTTTCTCACTTCAAGCGTTTTCTTGCCTCCGTATAGACACGCTCCTGCTCCATATCCTGCGCATATCCGTTGGCGGCGTAGTCGTTATCCATCAGAGCTTTGTCCCGTAGGCACTCCGCTACATAGAGAGCCTCCTCACGCAGTTCATCAGAGATTTTCCCTCTCTGGTGGTGCTTACGGATAGTGTTGGTGCGGGTGGTGAATAGACGGTAAACAGGATGCTGTTTGTTCTTTTCCTTCTGCTGCATCATGGCACCGTACTGCCGGCAGGTCATGCGGCTGTCCTGTGGCGCGATACCGTCACAATATTTCGGCATATGACCGTTGGTGGTCAGAAAGTACTTCCCGCAGCCCCGGCACTGGCTGGGAGCATGAACGTGGTGCAGTCCGTTCATCAGGTCAAAGGTATAGAAGCTGATGGCACTGTCAAAGAAATACCGGTTTACAAAAACCATTTCCTTTTCCTGCTTCGGGTGTCGTGCAAAGACATGGGAGGATCTCAGGTCCGGTGTGATGGTGAACGGCTCAACATCCTGTGCCTGCAAATCATGCATGGCGCTCCAGAATAACTCGCTGTTAAAACAGTCATGGGCAGCAACTGCCAGATAGGTCTCGCTGCGCTTTTTTAGTCTCCGTAAATATGCCGCCTCGAAATAGCAGCCTGCGTAGGTGAAGTGGTAGAGAGCCGCCGGGATGCGGACGATGGCATCCAGATACTGCAGGAAAAAGTCTCTGGCGGGTGAGCCGTATCGTGAAATGTCATTGAGCGTTTCCGGAGCAAGCATCACCTCAATCAGATGCCGCTCCTGCTCTTTGTCATTGAAACAAAACGGTGGGTACTTCCACAGCAGCTCCGCCAAACGAAGGAGGTCAGACTTCAACGTAGGGAGCAGCGCACCGAGTTTTCTTTTGTTCCCAGACACAACAGTTTGGTGATGAGTCAGGACGGTACTGCCCGCTTCCATCAGTTCCAAGATCTCATCCCCGGAGATGTTCAGAACAGCCGCGGCGAAATAGCCTGCCGGATATTCCTGCTCGTTGTAAAACACCTTATCCTGCCAGACATCAACGGTGAGCTTGATAAAGCTGTTGTTCTGCTGTATTCCCAGTGGCATTTTTTCACCTCTCTGTCCTATATGCTTTCTGATGCTGTCTTGCGACAATCTCATTATATCAAAATCCAGAGAATAATCAAGTGAAAGGACAAGAGCCGCGGCGTGGGCGTGGTCTCTGTCCTTATCTTTTTTACAAGGAGACGATCCAATGAACAAAACCAAACGACTGCAAACCATCGACGGCGAGAGCCTGATGAGCCTTCCGCTCACACCGCTGAACTTCGTGGTGGACACGCGGCTCTCTCAGGGACTGCACATCCTTGCTGGCTCACCAAAGGTGGGCAAGTCCTGGTTGGCGCTGTGGCTCTCCGTCATGGTGGCAAAGGGCGAACCCGTCTGGGGGATGTCCGTCAAGCAGGGCACCACACTCTACCTCTGCCTGGAAGACTCTACCCTACGCATCCAGAATCGACTGTTCGAGATCACGGAGGACGCTCCCGCCAACGTCCACTTCTCTACCGGCAGCGACATCCTCGGCAAAGGTTTGGAGGAACAGCTCTGTACCTTCCTCACCGAACATCCCAACACGGTGCTGGTCATCATCGACACGCTGCAGATGATCCGCGGCACCAACTACGACAACACCTACGCCAACGACTACCGCGACCTCTCTGCTCTGAAACGAATCGCAGATGCTCACGGTATTGCCATCCTGCTGATCCACCATCTGCGCAAAGAAACTGCCGACGATGTGTTCAATCGCATCTCCGGTACCACTGCCATCAGCGGCGCGGTGGATTCCAGCTTCACGTTGGTGGAGGAACGGCGTGGCAGCGGCAAGGCGAAACTCTCCTGCATCGGGCGTGACATTGAGTACAGGGAGTTGTCGCTGGAGCGCAACACTGAAAATGTGTGGGAGATGGTGGCAGACAGCAGAACACAGCCGGAGCTGCTGGGCGACCGCATCGTCTTTTTCGTCTCTGAACTGATGCGTGACCGCGCGGAATTTATCGGCACTCCCACGGAGCTGTCTGAGAAGATCGACCCTGTCGGTGTGGAGCGCATCACGCCCAAGAAAGTGTCCCGCCTGATTCTGCAAAACCTTGACACACTAAGTAAAATCGGCATTTCCGGTGTGGTGCGCCGCAGCAACGGTAAGCGGCTCATCGAGCTGCGCCGTGCCGATAGTGTCGATATTCCCGGTACCGGAGAAAGCGGCACTTGCGACCCTGTCGAGGCCACAGGGGGCGATTTGCGGGAGGTTTTCTGCCACGGCGAGTAAACTCCCGCTGGGAAAAGATTTGCCTTTTGGGGCCGCTTGTGGCCGAAGGACGGCGAGCCGCAACTGACGGACAGTGATCAGGAAAAGCACAGGGCCGAGGGAACGGCGGGTCTCTGCTTCAGCAGAGAGCGAGCATCGCCTTTGACTGTTCACGCCCGCCCGTTGGCGGTCGCGAACTGCCTTCGGCCTCTCTCATGCGGGCGGAAGCCCTGCACCCACTTTTTATCACGGAGGTACCATATTGAAGAAAAAAGCTAATCGCACAAAACCTATTCCTCTGACCTTCTATGTGACGGAGGATCACGCAGAGACCATCCGGCGGAAAGCTGCGTCCGCGGGAATGGATCTCACAAAGTATCTCACCATCTGCGCCGTCGGAAAAGAGATCGTACACATCGACGGTCTCAATGCTTTCACCCGCGCACTGAAGCAGCAGGGGGCCAATCTCAATCAGCTGGCAACACTGGCAAACATGGGCAGGATCAGCTCCGCCAACATCGGTGACACCTACGCGCTCTATCTGGAGATCCATAAACTGCTCAAAGAGATTCTGGAGAGGAAGGTGTGAGCCATGGCGACCGTCACACCCATCAATCGTCCCAAAGGACAGACCCGCGGTGGTGTTGCCGCTGTGCTGAAGTATGTGATGCAGGAGCACAAAACCGAATATGAGGGGCGGCATCTGGTCACCGCGATCAACTGCCAGCCGGAAACCTGCTGCACGGAGTTCATCAGCACGAAGCTGCAGTACAACAAATGCGACGGCAAAATGTATTTCCACTTCGTGCAGTCTTTTCATCCGGAGGAAAACATCACACCGGAGAAAGCGCACGCAGTCGCTCTGGAGCTGGCACAGCAGTGGAAGAAGTACGAACTCGTTGTCTCTACGCACACGGATGCCGAGCACATCCATTCGCACTTTATCATCAACTCCGTCAGCTTCGAGGATGGAAAGAAACTGCATTTCGTGAAAGAGGATCTGACGCAGCGCAGAACTCTCTCGGACGAGATCTGCCTGCGGCATGGCCTGTCCATCTGTCAACCGAAGCAGCAACAGACCTCCGGTATCAAGCAGGCTGAGTACCATGCCGCTATGCGCGGCGAAAGCTGGAAGGTCGAGCTGGCCATCCAGATCGACGAGTGCATGAAGTACGCGGTCAACAAAGAACAATTCATCGAGCTGATGGAGAGCGAAGGCTATCAGGTCAAGTGGACGGACAGCCGCGCCAACATCACCTATACCACTCCCGACGGCAAACGCTGTCGGGATTATCGTTTGCACGATACAAAATATCTAAAGGAGAATATGGACTATGAATTCAAACTTCGAACAAAAGAATACGCAGCCTACCATGGCAGAAATGCAGGCCATGCAGAAAGCGGCGCTGCGGCGAAGCATGGACAAGGCCGGGAACATCCAGAAGTCGATCACGCTGACGGAAGAAAACTGGACGGGCCTGACCAACGCGGTAGAGCTGACCGGGCAGTCAGTCCTGAAGCTGCAGGAGAGCGTGGGGCATCTGCTCACAGACGAGCAGATGGACTCAATGCTCAAAGAGCAGGTGCAGACGCTGCTGGCAGAGCACAGCATGGCAGTGGCTGCGATACAGACGGCGGTGCAGGAACTGAACGAGAGCAGCACCAGACATCTGAGACAGGTGCAGAAATCCATGACGGACAGCCTAAATACCATGCGCCGGGATCAGGAGGCGGCGCTGAAGGAGTTCGGGAAACAGGTTGGGAGAGCCAGCGAGGACTTCTCTTCCAAGCTCTCCAGGGCGACCGATTCAATGGAGGATTCCGCGAATCGAGTGCAGTGGCAGCTGTACCTGCCGACCGTCGTTCTGGTGCTGTGGGAATTGGTGCGGCATCTGTTCTTGCTGGACTGAGCGCCATGGATGACGAGAGCGATGACCCAGAGGAACAGCGCAGACTGATCGAAGCCAGAGAGTCTGCTCAGAACTTCGGCGCCATCGCCGGACTGGCCGCAGGTCTTGCTATCGCCGCGCATAAAGCCATGCAGGAAGAATCGGCTCAGTCTGAACCTACAATCGAACCTGAGACACCGGACATGAATGGTCCGGTGATGCAGCAGACCATGTGACGGTCTGCTATTTTTATTGCCCGACATGATTCGGGGGAAAGGAGTTCTATGAGAACTGAAAAGGCACAAACCATTCCAAACTGGTTGCCGTTCCTCATTGACGGATGCCATGTGGAGGTGTTCTTCTCGACTGGGGACGCTTCGGAAAACTTCGATGAAAGCAAACCAAACGCAATCGAGCAGGCGCTGATGGCGACCTACAAAAAAGAATACGTTATTGAAAATATTCAGTAGACTTTGCAAAACCTTTGTGGGATACTGTGTTCCGACCGGGGCGCGCCCCCGGCGGAGGCACAGCCTCGTGTACCTTGACAACCGAACCAAGCCAGTCATGTGCACCGCCATCCCACAAAGAGAAAGGAACGGTGCATCATGAATCAAAGCAAAACAGTATATTGCCTCTACCGTGTCTCCACCAAGGGACAGGTTGAGAAGGACGACATCCCCATGCAGAAGCAGTGCTGCCGGGAGTTCGCGGCACAGCAGGGCTGGACGATCCTCAAGGAGTTCTCCGAGAAAGGCGTTTCCGGCTTCAAAACCTCCGCCAAAGACCGCGACGCCATTCAGGAGATCCAGCAGGACGCCGCCGAGGGCAAATTTGATATTCTTCTGGTCTATATGTTTGACCGACTGGGCCGGAGGGATGATGAAACGCCCTTCGTGGTGGAGTGGTTCGTCCGCAACGGCGTGCAGGTCTGGAGCACGGTGGAAGGTGAGCAGCGCTTCGACAGCCATGTGGACAAGCTGATGAACTACATCCGCTACTGGCAGGCCTCCGGCGAGAGCATCAAGACCTCCATCCGCACAAAGACCCGCCTGAGCCAGATCGTACAGGAGGGGCGGTTTCGTGGCGGAACGGTGCCCTATGGCTATCGGCTGGAGAAGCAGGGACGGATGAACAAAAAGAATCACGAGGTCTATGAGATCGTGGTGGACGAGGCCGAGGCCGCTGTGGTGAAGCTCATCTTCCAGAAATATGTCCACGAGGGTTACGGCGCCCAGCGGCTCAACCGCTACCTCTACGCGCAGGGCATCCGAAACCGCAAGGGGACGAACTTCACCAACACCACCCTCATCAAGATGATCAAGAACATCACCTATGTGGGCATCCTGAAAAGCGGTGAAACAAAGTCGGAAATTTTTCCGGAGCTGCAAATTATCCCGCTGGAACTGTACGAGCGGGCGCAGGAAATTATGGAAGGCCGGACGCAGAAGCACAGCGACGTGCCGTTCAACTCCAAGGGCAAGGCGCTGCTGTCCGGGCTGGTCTACTGCGGGCACTGTGGAAGCAAGCTGGTGCTGACCACCAGCGGCGGCTCACGCTACAAGGACAAGCGGGAAACGAGGCTTCGCTACTGCTGCCACAACAAGGTGCGGCATCCGCAGGACTGCGACGGACAGACCGGCTACTCGGCGGAAAAGCTGGACGGCATCGTGGAAAAGCTCATCCTCGCTATGTTCCAAAGCATCAAGTCGGTATCGGAGCAGGAACTGGTGTCCCATCAGCTGGAGCAGCGCCTCTCCGAGCAGCGGGCGGTGCTGGCACAGTTGCAGAATCAAAGGGCTCAGAAAGCCAAGGAGCTGGAGAGCTACAAGAGCGAGGTCTACAAGGCGATCCAGGGCAAAAGTACATGGGATAAGGATCTGCTCAACGAATTGATCCTTGAGGCAAAGAAATCTCTGAGTGAGCTGGACGAGGTGATTGAACAGGCCAAGACGGCAATCGACGAGTGCGGCAAGGCCGCCGATGAGCTGCGGAACCAGTACGACAAGGTACTGTCCTGGGCGGATATGTTCGCCGGGAGCAGCATGGAAGGCAAGAAAATGATCGTCTGGCAGCTCATCGAGCAGGTGCGGATCTTCCGAAACTACAAGATCGAGATCGACTTAAAGATCGGCTTCGAGCAGTTCAAAACGCTCTGGCAAAGGGCTGAAAAGAAGATAGCGGTAGAGGTTGCAGCATAGCAAAAAAGTTCGGGAAAGTCCGTTTTTTACGGACTTTCCCGAACAAAAATGGTGGACTCGAAGGGATTCGAACCCTCGACCTCTCGGATGCGAACCGAACGCTCTCCCAGCTGAGCTACGAGCCCAAATGTTGAAAATATTCAATTGTCAGGACACACATCACAGCAGCAACACGGCGGACACAAAACTGACCACTCCGCACTCCCAGCTGAGCTACGAGCCCGACAATAAAAAACATTATATCATACTTTGTTTTCTTGTAAAGTGTGTTTTTTTGAAACTTTAAAAATTGCAGTTGCTTATTTTGAAAGAGTATAGTAAAATATACAGGCATCATTCCTCCGCAGGCAGCTGCGGAGCCGGTCTCGCGCAATGGATGCCCGCGAACCATGTCAGGCGGGGAACCGAGCAGCATTAAGCGGGATGTTTCATGTGCCGCGAGGGCGCCGGTTCCGTAGCTGCGTACGGGGGAATTTTTGTATTCTGCAAGGAGGGGACAGGCATGTATCAGGCTCTGTATCGAAAATGGCGGCCCAAGGTCTTTTCTGACGTGATCGGCCAGTCTCATATTACCCAGACCCTGCAAAAACAGGTGGCGGAGGGACGGACCTCTCATGCGTACCTCTTTACCGGTACCCGCGGTACCGGCAAGACCACCTGTGCTAAGATCATGGCCAAGGCGGTCAACTGCGAATGCCCTGTCAACGGCGATCCCTGCTGCCGCTGCGCCAGCTGCGTGGGCATTGAAAACGGCAGCTTTCTGGATGTGCTGGAGTTGGACGCTGCATCCAACAACGGTGTGGATCACGTCCGTGCCCTGCGGGATGAGGCCATCTACTCTCCTGCCAACGTAAAAAAGCGCGTCTACATTGTGGACGAGGTCCACATGCTTTCCACGGCTGCGTTCAACGCGCTGCTGAAGATTTTAGAGGAGCCGCCCGAACATCTGATGTTCATTCTGGCGACGACCGAGCTGCACAAGGTGCCTGCCACCATCCTCTCCCGCTGCCAGCGCTTTTCTTTCAAACGAATCCTGCCGGCAGACATTGCCCGGCGGATGCAGTATGTGGCGGAGCAGGAGAACATTGACCTGACCCATGACGGTGCGGAAATTCTGGCGCGGCTGGCGGATGGTGCGCTGCGTGACGGCCTGTCCCTGCTGGACCAGTGTGCCGCCGTGGGCGGAACGGTGGACAGCGAGAAGGTGCTGGATGTGCTGGGCCTGACCGGCAACCTGCAGACAGCACAGCTGATGGAACTGATTTTGCAGCGCAATGCCAAGGATGCACTGCTGCTGCTGCACCGCCTGTATGCCGACGGCAAGGACGTTGGCGCGGTATTGGGCGAACTGAGCGTGCTGACCCGTGACCTGCTGCTCCGGCGCACTGCGCCGGAAGGCGGTGAGGCGCTGTTGTCCGGCGGATTTGACGGGGCCACACTGGACCGGCTGGGCAAGGAAGCACCCGGCAAACGGCTGCTGCACATGGCAGTGACGCTGCAGAAATGTACCGCTGAACTCTATATGAGTACGAACCGCCGTACCGATGCGGAACTGTGCCTGCTACGGCTTTGCGATGAGGGCCTTTCCGGTGACCTGACGGCATTGGAGAGCCGCATCCAGCGGTTGGAGGACAACATCGCCCGCGGGCAGGTGATTCGTGCTGCTGTGGAGCAGAGCGTGGAAAAAGCCGCGCCTGCACCGAAGCAGGAAAAGGCTGTGAAGCAGACTGCGGTGGACGATCTGCCGCCGTGGGAGGAGCCGCCTGCACCGGAAGAGCCGGGTGAGCGGGTCTTCGATATTCCTGATGACGTAAATGTGCCGGTGGAACGGCCTGTAGAGCAGCCTGTACGGCCCGTGCCGGAGCGTGTGCCTGTCGCACCTGTGGCACCTGCTGCAGCTGCCGCGGTCGGTGGCAACTGGTGGCGGTCGTTGGTGGAGACCTGCAAGGGCAGGATCCCGCCCATGTACCGGGTGTTTTTGGATGGATGCAGCGGTGTGCTGGAGGGCGATCTCCTGACGGTGTATGCACCTGACGACCTGACATTGGGGCGGCTGGATAATGACCGCGTGAAAGGTGCTCTTGCCGAGGAGGCGCAGAACGCAGCCGGTATGCCGGTACGGCTGAGCCTGCGCGTGGGGGAACCACCCAAGGCGTCCCCGCAGGAAAACCTGAAAAATCTGCTGAAATTCGGCAGTCAATTCGATAATATTGAGATCAAATAAAGGAGATTAAAACTATGGGTTACAGTGCTCGTCGTGGATTTAGCAACGGAAAGGTGTCCGGCGCTGCGCGTCAGGCCGAGATGCAGGCCAAGATCGCTCAGATGCAGGAGCAGATGAATGCCGCACAGGAGAGCGTGGAGGCACAGGTGTTCTCCGCCAGCGTGGGCGGCGGCGTCGTAGAGGCCAAGGTCAACGGCAAGAAGGAGGTTGTGGCCATCAACATCAAGCCTGAGGCTGTGGATCCCGAGGATGTGGAGATGCTGCAGGATCTGGTGGTTTCCGCCGTCAACGAGGCCCTGCGTCAGGCAGGCGACGCTATGGAAAAGAGCATGAACAGCGTGACCGGAAACCTGAATCTGGGCGCTTTCGGACTGTAAAAAGAAACAGACAGCCTGCATGGATCCATGCAGGCTGTTTTGGCAGTGAGGAGAACGCATGAGAAAGAAACGGATTTTGGCCGCGGTGCTGGCTGGTTTGCTGCTGACGGGCTGCGGACCGCACCGGACAGACCCGGCAGACGCCGAAGTGTGGGATGTACCTCCGGACGCAGAGAAAGTCATTGCCTATGTGCCGCTGGATGACCGTCCGGACAATGAGGAGAGAGTCATCTATCTGGCGGAATCTCTGGGCTATACGCTGGCAATGCCGGAGCGTGACCTGTACCACACGGCGCTGGACGGGCAGCCTTTGAATGCCAACGGGACGCAGAGCGGCGACCGGGCGGCCTTGTATGAATGGGTGTTGGAGCAGGAAAAGGCCGGATGTGACAGGTATATCCTGTTTATGGATCAGCTGCTTTCCGGCGGACTGGTGAATTCTCGGCACATGACGGAATATCAACCGGTCACGCTGTCGGACGGACGGATGCTGACAGAGCGGGAACTGCTGGAGGAACTGCTGCTGACACTGGCGGCGGACGGAAACAACCGTGTTTGGCTGCTGGACAGCGTGATGCGTCTGGCTCCCACCGTGGGTTATGCAGGCTTTGGATTGGAGGAATACAACGCCCTGCGGGAGTATGGTATGCAGGCACGCCCAGAGTTGGCTGAGAGCGAACTGGGTTTGGAGCGGGTCCTTGAACTATATGGAAAGACCGCTGGCGGCGAGAGCTTTGTGTCATCCGATTTTGCCTTGGAGGCGGAGCAGGTGGTCATCTATCTGAATGCCCGTACCCGCAAGCTGGAGCTGGCCGACTATATGCTGTGGCTGTTGGAACAATTGGGGAATGAGTTTTATCCGGGGCTGAGCAGGGATAATTTCCGCGTGCTGATCGGCGTGGATGATTCCTCCGAAGAGGACAGTATCCAGAAAAATGAGATCGCTTTTCTACGGATGCAGCTGCGGGAGGGGGACGCCCTCCTCTCCGGCGTGGACGATCTGGCATTCAAGGCCGTGGCGAAGCTGTATCTGGAGGAACTGGGCTGGGACGGAGCCAATGTATGCGTCCGCTATTTTGGCGGCACAGAGGAACTGCCTGCCTGTGCGTATGACTATAAACCTCTGACAGAGATTGTGGAGGAGCATTTTGACTTCTTCGGCCTGAGAGAGACAACGGCCGCTGAAAGTGACCTGATGCTGCTGGTGCTGACTCAGCCTGCCGACGAGGCAAAAAAGGCGGCGTATTACGAACAGCTGATCGAGGAATTGAAAGACCATCAGGAAAACACGCAGCGTCCCGTTATGCTCATCGATGCGGGTAACGCCCGGTACGGCACCGCCTTCCACGAGGCTTTGACCGAAGAGGTGGAACTTGGGTGGCTGCTCAGCTATGCCGGGGCGCTGGATATGGCCATTGTGACCGGTACGGCGCTGTCCCACGGTGTGGCGCGGTATGCCCGTCTGAGTTTGGATTACCAGCATAAGACACAGGTTTCGGAGCGGGCTTTCCTGCGGACGGTGGCAGACAGCGTCCTGAAAGACTTCTGCTACCGCCATGTGGTTCGGGCCGAGATCACTGCTTATGCCCGGGATACTCTGGGCGGCGTGGCCGATAATTTCTGGAATCCGGAAATCGACCGCACGGCGCTGCTGGAACTGCTGGAGCGCCGCATGACGGAGCAGACGGCGGAGGTTATCCGCAATCTGGAGCGCAGCAACTTTATCAACGAACTGCCGGAAGGCAAAGGAGAATATTCCGAGCGGGGATGGGGCGGCATTGCCTTGGAGAACTACCGCTACCCGTGGGACCGTGCTTTTGAGATGAGCATGGATATCCAGTTGGGAGAATGGACAGAGCCCCACAAAAAAGTGCTGGGCGTGTACTACAAGTAAAAGAAAAAGCGGATCGTCCATCGGACGATCCGCTTTATTTTCTTAATGTTACAGCTGTTTGACGGTGTAATACACAGCCAATGCAAACACCACGGCGGCCAGTGCCCACATGGCGTAATAGGCGATGGTGGTGTTGACAAGTGCCGCAGCCAGTGCCGCCACAGACAATCCGCAGGCCACATAGACCGGCTGGGGATCCGCTTTGGCGGGGAACAGCAGTGCGGGCAGCTTCTTTTTCTTGACCAAGAGGATCAGGGCCAGCAGAACCACGATATAGACGATTGCTGCGGCCTTCACCAGCGTGCCAACGTAAATGCTGGCGGCGGCGCGGCGGCAGACCCAGACGGCCAGCAGGGAAAGGACCAGAACGGTGAGGGCCAGTGCACACTCGCGGTCATACAGGCTCCAGAGGAGGCCCAGTACCATCACCACGGGGACGATCACTGTCAGATAGGAGAGAATGCCCATGTTCCAGTGAATTAGGAAACTGGCGGCAGCCAGAAATGCGCCGCTGGCGGCCACAGCCTTGCCAATGGTGCGCTTTTTCTCATCGGTCTTCCGCAAAAAGAACAGCGCGGCACCCAGTGCCAGAACGGCAACGCCGATCCATGCGAAAATCACCAGGTAGCTGTCCCATGCGACAACCTGTTTGATGGAGCCGCTGATATAGTAACGACGGACGATCAGCAGATACAGCTCTGCTACACAGCCGGCCAGAAAGAGCTTCATGGCGGGCGTCAGGGCATCGTCTTTCTTGACGGGTTTTGTTTTACGGTTCGGGTTCTTTGCCATCTATCATAACCTCCAGGGGGATATTCTTCCACTATGTAAAGAGGTGTCCAAAACTTGCTACTGACACACCCTGACAAGTATAGCAGACTTTTTTTCTATTTGCAAGGAAAAACCCGGAACAGATAGGATTTTTTCCATCGAAACGCCAGTTTCGGGTTGTGAATAGGTGGGGGACGTGATATACTACCTTTGCTTTTAGGTGTATTCGGCAAGAAACGACAGAATGCGAATAAAACAGGATGATGACGATTCGGAGAGGAGGGGCCCCAGTGAAGAGGATGCCTGCGCTGAAAGCCAACCGGTGGGATGGCGCGGTAGCGGTTTTGGTAGTGGTTTTGGCTGTGGTTTGTGGGGTCCTCATCTGGGGACGGACTGCGAACGCAGGAGAGCTGACCGTGGTTGTGACCGCCGATGGACAGGAAGTGGAGCGCGTGGCACTGGATGCATTCCCCGATACGCCGCGGGCCTATTCCGGAAATGGATATACTCTGCAGGTCTCCACAGAAACCGATGGGAAACGGGGGATTTGCGTCAGCGTATCTGACTGTCCGACGCAGGACTGCGTACACACCGGAACCATCACCCGCGCGGGACAGAGCATCGTTTGCCTTCCGGCACGCATCAGTATCACGCTGGAGGGGGAAACAGCCTCCGGTGACGGACCGGATCTGGTGATCGGATGAGGGAGCGGCCTATGAAAATGAAAACGAAGCAGCTGACGCTGTGCGCGGTGCTGACTGCCATGGCGCTGGCACTCAGCTATGTAGAGAATTTCTTCCCCCTGTCTCTGGCCATCCCTGTGCCCGGCATCAAGCTGGGACTTGCCAACATCGTGACGCTGTTTGCCTTATATGCACTGGGGGCGGGACCGGCGATGATGATCCTGATCGCGCGGTGTTTTCTGGGTGCGGTATTTGCCGGAAACATGAATGCGCTGATCTTTTCTGTGCTGGGCGGCGTGACGGCTATGCTGGTGATGATCCTACTGTCGCAGATACGAAAACTGTCTGTTTACGGTGTGTCTATCGGCGGCGCTGCGGCGCACAACTGCGGACAGGTGGCGGCGGCTGTTCTGACGCTGGGTAACACGGCTCCGCTGTATTATCTGCCTATTTTGCTGGGGGTATCTCTGTTCACGGGAGCGCTGACGGGATTGATCACGGCCTGCCTGTTCCGTGCACTGGCCCACACCCACTTGATGCGGGGAGAATAGCAGGATGGAAAGAACGATGAGGGGTTAGTATGGGCCCCCCAGGGAGAGATATGACCGCTATGCGCCGGAGCCGGCGGGAAACAGCCGGGACGCATGGTAAATGGACTGTAAGGAGAGAGAAAGAAATGAAAAAATTAGCTTCCTTTTTGTATTCAATTTTAGGCGGCGCCTGCATCGGCATCGGCGGCACGGTATTTCTGTCCTGTGAGAACAAGGTGACGGGGGCGGTGTTTTTCTGTCTGGGCCTGTTTGCCATCTGTACCTTCGGATTTAACCTGTTTACCGGCAAAGTAGGCTATGTGTTTGAACAGCCTCTCGCGTATACAGGTTTCGTGCTGTCTGTCTGGCTGGGGAATCTGGTGGGCACAGGTCTGGTGGGTTACGCCGTCCGCGCCACCCGTATTGCGGGAATTGCGGAGAAGGCGGCGACGATCTGTCAGGCGAAGCTGGATGACAACCTGCTGTCGATTTTCATTCTCTCCATATTCTGCAATATTCTGATGTTTATTGCTGTGGATGGATTCAAAAACAATTCCCACGAGGTGGGCAAGTACATCGGCATCTTCCTTGGCGTGATCGTATTTATTCTCTGTGGCTTTGAGCATTGCGTGGCTAATATGTATTATTTTTCCGTGGCCAATGTCTGGAGCGGCAAGGCTCTGCTGTATCTGCTGGTGATGAGTGTCGGCAATGCCTGCGGCGGCGTGATCATTCCGCTGTGTCGAAAGCTGAAAGAGCAGGCGTAAACAAGAAGAAAGAGCCGCACGGATATTCCGTGCGGCTTTTTTATTCAATGCGGTACAGGGCATTCAGTACCTGCCAGGTTTGGGCAAAGGGACGCATGATATTCCAGAAACCGCACCCCCGGAAGCCATATTCGGCGATCAGACGAAGCTTGACCTCTATGCTGCGGGCATCCTCGAACCAGACCTCGTGAACGGTCCCGTCTGCGGCGGTATAATGGAAAAAAGGAGACTGGGCCGTTTCGTCATACTGGATGGCGATGTTGTATTGTATGGCGAGTTCAATGGCACGCTGGTTGGAGATGGACTGGGCACGGGTCTCGCCCTGCACGAAGGGGAGGGGCCAGTCGTAGCCGTAATTGGGGATACCAAGGAGGATTTTTTCCGGCGGCATTTCGGTGACAGCATAATCCAGCACGGCACGGACATTGGCAATGGGCGCCACCGCCATAGGCGGGCCGTAGGTATAGTAACCATGATGTTATAAGTAATAAGGGGATCTGTTTTGACGAAAACAATGGGCAGGCGTAAATAAAATGGAATCGGCAGACGCGCAGGATTTAGGTGATGTCACCTCGATGTAGGTTTTTCAGTATACAATTATAGCGTGTAAATTATCAGCTTACTACGAATGGATTACGTTTTCCATGCGTTTTAATAGATTGAAAAGAGTATCTCTAAACATCATATTCATATCCCGCTACATTATTGAACGGTGCGCCTTCTGCTGTAACTTTCCCGCATCATTGGGGATTCATGTGTGAATTCCAATAAATGTTTAAAATCGTTTATGACCTCAAGACTTCTGATAATTGCTGATTTGGATTGCATCAAATCAACTAATTCTGATGGTCCTCCAGCGTATAAAAACGACAAAGACCCCTTCCCGTGCGCCATTAACAATTACAAATAGCCTGTACTTATTGTCTTAGAGACGCTCTGCCGCGTAGGCGTCCAGATAAAGAATCGCATTAAGCAGGGTGTCGCGGGAGACATGCACAGGAAGGTTGGAAACGCTCCAACGCTTGCCGTGGACGCTGTCTACGAGGATGTTGATGCACTCCATACGGTTCTCATCCGTAAGGCCCAGCTGGTAGGTAGACACGGGCATACCCACATCTTTGCAAAAATCAAATACCTGCTCAAACAGTTCCAGATCGTTTTCCACGATCAACTGCACCAGAGTGCAATAACCAACACCAGTTCCGTGCAGCACCCGGATGGGTAAGCTTTCAAAGCCTGCATCCAAACCGTGTGCCATGGACACGCTGGTATTTTCAAAACCAAGTCCGGAGAGCAGAGCGGTCGCCTCCACCACATCTTCATACGCAGGTGTGCGGAGATGGTTTTTCGCGGCCAGCATTGCAGCGCGGCCCTTTTCCATCAGCACATCAAAGCACAGCTTTGCAATGTTCATGCTCAACAGAGTGGGCCGATAGCCACCGCCACCGACATAATTGACATTGTTGTTGGCAAAGGAAGCCCGCGCTTCCACATAGGTAGCCAAAGCATCGCCAATGCCGGAAATCAGCATGTGCGGAGGCGCCTGAATCGTGATATTCGTATCCACGACAACGTAGTCAGGATTTTTATAGTGGTTTACCGGACGGTTCTGTTCACCGGGGTTATTGATGATGGTACTTGCGGAAGTGGGGGCATCCGTGGTGAGCGCGGTAGGTACCATGATAAAGGCTTTGCGGAAATAGGCTCCCACAGCTTTTGTGATATCGCAGGCCTGACCACCGCCGATGCCGATAAAGGCGTCGGGGATCTCCGGCAGGGCCTTGCAATACGCGATCAGTTCGTTCAGCTTTGCGTCGGAGCAGGCACCGGAAAACTCTACCACATACGCAGCCATGTCTGCTTCCGCGAACATCTGAGGGATCTCAACGCTGAACCGCTGGTAGAAGAAGGTGTCGATGATAGCCAGGGCTGTGCCGCCATAGTTCTTTACGATCTTGGGAAGCTTTTTGATTTCATCGGGCCCCTGCACATATCTGGACGGGGATTGAAATCCCCGTGCGTCTTTTGCTTTTTCACTGGGCATAAAAATACCTCCTGTGTGTTTCGTTAAAAACTCCGGCCGGACCCCATTCGAGCTCCGGCCGGAAATGATAGATGTAGATAGTACCTCAGAGGATCAATAACCGCCCTCAACAGCAACGCCGTCAGCCTTGGCGATGTTGACCAGCAGCTTGGAGCCCAGTCTCTCGCAGCCCATCTCCACGAACACGGCGCCTTCGTCCAGACTCGTCATGCCGGAGGATGCCTTCATCTTCACGTTGGGGCCGATGTTGGCCTTGAACAGAGCGATATCTTCCACGGTGGCCTTGCCGCCGCCGAAGCCGGTGCAGGTCTTGATGAAGTCGGCGCCTGCGTCGGTGACGCACTTGCACAGAGCGATCTTCTCCTCGTCAGTCAGCAGGCCGGTCTCGATGATGACCTTCAGAATCTTGTCGCCGGCAGCTTCCTTCAGTGCCTTGATCTCCTCGGTGATGGCGTCGAACTTGCCGTCCTTGGCCCAGCCGATGTTGATGACCATGTCCACTTCCTTGGCACCGTTGGCAATAGCGTCCTTCACCTCGAACACCTTGCAGGCAGTGGTATTGTAGCCGTGGGGGAAACCGATGACGGTGCAGACGGCCATCTTGTCGCCCAGATACTCAGCGGCCTGCTTGACGTATGCGGGGGGAATGCAGATGGATGCGGTGTTGTAATAAACAGCGTCATCGCACAGGCGCTGGATATCCTCCCATTTTGCGGTTTGCATCAGTTCGGTGTGGTCAACATGCTTCAGAACTTCTCTTGCTTCCATAATAATATCCTCCTTTGTAGTTGAAAAATAACAGGTGTAATCAGGCCTCGGGATGTAACTGGAACAGAATCTTATAGCCTTCTTTATTCTCTGCCATGCTGAAGGCCTTTTCCCAGTCCTCAAGTTTTAGAACGGCGCTACAGTAAGGCTCGGTCTGAAGTTTTCCGGCAGCCAGTAGATTCATCAGTCTCTGCCAGCTGGTACGCTCGGAAGCGTAGCTGTTAGAGAGGACGATCTCCTTCAGTAGCATCTTGTCCAGATCCACGGGGATAGGCTTGCCGTACATGGCTACCTGCTGCAGCTGGCCGGTCTTCTTCAAGATATCGATACAGGTGTCCAGGGCGCGGGCGGAACCGGCGCATTCAAAGGCTGCGTCATACATGTGCCCCCCAGTGACCCGCTCAGCGTGTGCTACGGGGTCTTCGGCGGTGACGTCAAACACATCATCAGCACCGACTTCTTTTGCCAGAGCCAAACGATCAGCATCGACAGAAGTGCCGCCTACCGTGACATAAGCACCAGCAGCCTTTGCCAGCTGGACCACAAACTGGCCCATGACACCGGGACCGCCCACATAGACATAGTCACCAGCGGTGATGGTTGTGCGCTCCAGCGCGCCGCGGAGACAGCAGGCCAGAGGCTCGCTGAGGGCGGCTGCTTTCATGCTGACGCCTTCGGGGATCTTGAAGATGCGGTCGGCGGGATAGGTCATGTACTCGGCAAAGGCACCGTTGCGGAAGGAACCAAGGCCTTTTCTCTCGTTACAGAGCATATACAGGCCGGCGCGGCAGTAATTGCAGTGGCCGCAGTAGCCGGCAGCGGTCATGGAGACCACTCGGTCTCCAATTGCCAGATCGGTGACGCCCTCGCCCACGGCATCCACGATGCCACTATACTCATGGCCAATGGTCACGGGCATCTGGACAGGAAAGCCGTCATCGCGGATGTGCAGGTCAGTGCCGCATACAGAGGCGTAGATGATCTTGATGCGGACTTCGCCTGCGGCAGGCTCGGGAGTGGGCATGTCATGGAACAACTGCACACCACCCGGGCCGGCGTGGACTTTTCGCAGTGCTTTCAAAATAATCCGTCCTTTCATGTGATATGAAAGCTGCAGCTATGCTTTTGCAGGAAACTGATTTAAAGCACACCCATCAAAGGCGTGGGAATTAAGGGCATTCAATCTTTTGTTAGATCCGTGCCTTGGGGGCGTTGACGCAGCAGCCGTGGCAGACGTGTGCTGCCTCCATGACCACCTCAGAAACGGTGGGATGGGGATGCACGGTGTTGCCGATCTCGCTGATGGTGCCTTCGCACTCCATCACAGCTGCCACTTCG
>JAFYQM010000003.1 GCA_017547085.1 Oscillibacter sp. | reverse complement strand
TTGGAACCAGACTATCTATTCCTACGATTTCTATCGCGTCTCGATCCATCTTTCCGCGTTCCAGCATTTTCATCACCCTATTCCATTTTACTCCATAAATACGAAAAAGTCTGCATTTAGCAGACTTTTTCGACAGGCTGCAAGCCGCGGCTGAAGCCGCGGCTTTTCTGTTGTATCTGAAGAAACCATATGATATGATGGATGAAAATCAAGCGTATCACCTATCGAGAAAGGAGCGGGATCATGCATCTTCCCCATATCAACCCCAATTACACAGACCACGATCTGGGCCTTTTGGTATTTGTCATCGCTCCCGCCGTGGCGCTTCTATGCTGGCTTTACAACGCAAAAAAGCTGGGTAAGTTTCAAAAAGCAAAGCACACGCACCCGGATATGCCCCGGCACACCAGACTTCCTAAATGGCTTGTGACCCTCTGTGGCATCTTGCTGGGTATCCTGCTGGGACTGGCCATCCGCATGCTTTGACCTCTGGTAGCAGCTTAAACCTCCTCTCTTTTTCCGTATTTTTGCCGCTCTGCCGCAAATATCCGCGGCAGAGTGTTCATATTTTATAGGGAGCTGTTCCCGCCGCTGCAAAAGCAGACAATTTTTTTGCCCGCAAGAAACTTTTTGGTAAATTTTCGTAATTTTTCTTGATGTTTACGTTTGTGTCCATTATAATACAGACAAGGTCAACCTTTTTAACAAAATTCTGATGATACAGGAGGAATCATGATGAAATACGGTCGCACTTATAACTTCTCCGCAGGCCCCGCCATGATGCCGGAGCCCGTTCTGGAAGAGATCGCTGCCGAAATGATGAACTACCGCGGAAGCGGTATGTGCGTCATGGAGATGAGCCACCGCTCCAAGGTGTTCCAGCAGATCCGCGATGAGGCGGAAGCCGACCTGCGCAAGCTGATGGGCATTCCCGACAACTACAAGGTCCTGTTCATTCAGGGCGGCGGCACCGTGCAGTTCGCCATGGTAGCCATGAACCTGATGAAAAACGGCGTGGCCTGCTATGTGGAGACTGGCGCATGGTCCAAGAAGGCCATTGCTGAAGCCAAGAAATACGGCGAAGTCAAGATTGTCGCCTCCTCCAAGGACAAGAACTTCTCCTATATCCCTGATTGCTCCGATCTGGACATTCCCGACAACGCAGACTATGTCTACATCTGCGAGAACGAGACCATCAACGGCACTACCTACTACCAGCTGCCCGATACCAAGGGCAAACTGCTGGTGTCTGACCAGTCCTCCATGTTCCTCTCCCGTCCCTGCGATGTGAGCAAATATGGTCTGATCTGGGCAGGCGTGCAGAAAAACGTGGGCCCCGCCGGTATGGCTGTGGTCATCATTCGCGAAGACCTGCTGCGTGACGATCTGGACCCCAAGGTGCCCACCTATCTCAGCTACAAGACCCATGCCGACAACGATTCCCTGTATAACACCCCCAACTGCTGGGCCATCTACTGCTGTGGCAAGGTGTTCAAGTACTTGCTGGATAACGGCGGTCTAGAGGCCATGAATGCCCGCAACGAGGAAAAGGCAGGCATCCTGTATGACTTCCTGGATTCCAGCAAGCTGTTCACCGGTGCTGTCCGCAAGGAAGACCGCTCTTTGATGAACGTCCCCTTCGTGACGCCCTCTGCCGAGCAGGATGCCGATGTGGTGGCCGCCTCCAAGGCTGCCGGGTTCGACAATCTGAAGGGCCATAAGAGCGTGGGCGGTCTGCGCGCCTCCATCTATAACGCCATGCCCAAGGAAGGCGTGGAGGCTCTGGTGGAGTTCCTGAAGAAGTACGAAGCGGAACACGCCTAAAAATCGTCAAGGGGGAACAGGCTCCCCCTTCACCCGCAAGGGGTACGCCGCATCCGTAAAGCAGCAAAGCTGCTAACGGCTGCGCAGGATAATCCCCCACCGCCAGTGAAGCCACTCCACTGGTGAACGCCGCCTTGGATAGCCGTTGGCGCCTCAGCGCCTTACGGATATCGCATACTCCTTGCGAGTGCACGGCGGCTGGGGCTTTGTATTTTCGCCACACTCAGAAGGTGAATTGCCGCAAAGCGGCAAGAGAAGCCACTCTGGAGTGTGTCGCGGCGAAAATGCACCGCTTTCCCGCGGCTTTTGCCAAGTACCTGTCCCCCAATGGGTACTGGGATTTTCACTGTGCGCCCCTGGGGTGCGCACGCAACGAAAATATTTGTGAAGGGGTAATTGAATATGTCAATGCGCGTATTGGTAACTGACGGAATGGACGCAAGTGCAGTGGAAAAGCTGCGCAACGATGGCTATGAAGTGGTGGAACAGTTCTACGAACCGGACGCTTTAGGCGCGGCCCTGCGGGACTTTGACGCGGTCATCATCCGCTCTGCCACCAAGATCAAGGAGCCGCAGATCGACGCCGCCAAGGACAGCCGCCTGAAGCTGATCATCCGTGCAGGCGTCGGCGTGGACAATATCGCCGTGAAGTATGCGGAGGCCGCAGGCATCACCGTGAAAAACACGCCTCGCGCTTCCTCCAACGCCGTAGCCGAGCTGGCCATCGCCCTGCTGTTCTCCTGTGCCCGCAGTATCTCCATCGCGGGGCACACCATGCGGGAACAGAAATGGGAGAAGAAGACCTACTCCAAGGGTTTCGAAGTCATGGGTAAGACAGCAGGCGTTATCGGCTACGGACGCATCGGCCAGTTGGTGGGCGCCAAGTGTCAGGCTCTGGGCATGAACGTACTGTCTTATGTCAATCGCAACAAGCCGGAGGGCTGTGAGTGCGAGACGATGAAGTTCGTCACACCGGATGAGGTCTACGCCAAGTCTGATATCCTGATCCTCTGCGCCCCGGGCGGCAGCAAGCCGCTGGTGGATGCCGAAAGTCTTACCAAAATGAAGGACGGCGTGGTGATTATCAACGTGTCCCGCGGCTCCAACTTAGATGAAGCCGCACTGCTGGAGGCCCTCAATTCCGGCAAGGTAAAGGCCGCCGGTCTGGACGTGTGGATGGACGAAAAGAATCCCAACTGGGAGTTAGCAGCCCATCCCGCAGTCTCCTGTTTGCCTCATATCGGTGCGGGCACCAAAGAAGCACAGAAGCGCATCGGCGCAGAGCTGGTGGATATCATCGAAAGCTTTTAAGACCAGCCTTTGACATGAAAACATACAAAAACAGCGCTCCGGGTTTCCGGAGCGCTATTTTTATCATGCAAAATGTTGTGATTACGCCTCGTCTTCGGCAGCCTTCTCAGGCAGGGCAAATTCCTCCAACAGGTTTGCGGCCTCCGCTGCCATAAAGCAGGTGCCGCCGTTTTCCACAACCTGTTCCAGCAGCTGCCGGGCCTCGGCATCTTCGCCCATCACCAGCTTTCCCAGCGCCAGACGGTAGGTTGCAGAAACGCGCTGCAGCGGAAGCTGGGCAGCCTGCAGCACCTGTGTCTGCTGCGGGAAAAACTCGTCATACCGCTCCTCCGCCAGTGCCAGTTCCGCATCCATGATCTGCAGCTGAGCATGTGCGGGCCCCCGCTCCGCGGGTTTTACCCGGCCCAGCAGCTGGGCTACCTCTTCCCGCTCACGGCGGGCGCCGTCCAGATCCTCCTGCTCCATGCAGCAGCCAAATGCAATGCTGCGGTACAGTACTGCCGTGCCCACAGAGGGCCGCTGCAGATAGAAGGAGTTCAGCGCCTCCTGTGCCTCCGCAAAACGGCCGGCATAGTAAAGCCCCTTTGCATAGGACATGCGGATGGCGTTTTGTTCTTTGCCGGGAGCCTCTAAAAGCCGCTCCATGATCTCGGTATATTTCACTGCGTCACAGTTCTGATTCAGCACCTGCTGCAGTTCCACAAACTGCTGAGTCTCTGCCCCCTGCAGCACCTTCATCACCAGAACGAACAGGATCACCGCGATCACAGCACGGGGAAAGGTAATGTTAGCCGCCGTCACGACCAGCATGAGAACATACGCCGCCAGCATCACCCAACGCACGATCCGCACCGTCTTCACTTCTTTTTGATAGCGGAGAACCAATTTCTCCGCCGTCAGTGTCAATTCCTTTTTCATAACTCCTCCGATTTGGAAAAAGAGGCGGACCGGATGGGTCCGCCTCTTTGAAATAGGACAGATTACTTGCCGCTGAGCTGCTCGTCGATGGCCTTGGCAGCGGTCTTACCGGCGCCCATAGCCAGAATGACGGTGGCAGCACCGGTGACAGCATCGCCGCCGGCGTACACATTAGCCTTGGAAGTCAGGCCATCCTCGTTGACCACGATACCGCCCTTGCGGTTGAACTCCATGTCGGGAGTGGTATCCTTGATCAGGGGATTGGGGTTGGTGCCCAGAGACATGATCACGCAGTCCACGTCCAGCTCGAACTCACTGCCGGAAACCTCGATGGGACGGCGGCGGCCGGAAGCGTCAGGCTCGCCCAGCTCCATGCGGATGCAGCGAATGCCCTTCACATCGTCGTTCTCGTCCGCGAAGATCTCCACGGGGTTGCAGAGGGTCTTGAAGATGATGCCCTCTTCCTCTGCGTGCTCCACCTCTTCTTTACGGGCAGGCAGTTCCTCCATGCCGCGGCGGTAGACGATGTAAACCTCGGCACCCAGACGCTTGGCGCAGCGGGCTGCGTCCATAGCCACGTTGCCGCCGCCGACAACAGCGACCTTCTTGGGGTGCTGGATGGGAGTATCTGCATCCTCGCGGTATGCCTTCATCAGGTTGATGCGGGTCAGGAACTCGTTGGCGGAGTAGACACCGCGATAGTTGATGCCGGGGATGTCCATGAACATGGGCAGACCTGCACCGGAACCGATGAACACGGCCTCGAAGCCCATGTCATTCATCAGCTCGTCCACAGAGATGGTACGACCCACAACGGTGTTGGTGGCGATGGTGACGCCCAGTGCCTTCAGGCCGTCCACTTCCTTCTGAACGATGGCCTTGGGCAGACGGAACTCGGGGATGCCGTAGACCAGAACGCCGCCGGCCAGATGCAGAGCCTCGAACACGGTGACGTCATAACCCTTACGGGCCAGATCGCCTGCGCAGGTCAGGCCTGCAGGGCCGGAACCGACAACTGCCACCTTATGACCGTTGCTCTCGGGCTTCACGGGAGCAGCAGTGGCGTTGGCATTGTGCCAGTCAGCCACGAAACGCTCCAGACGGCCAATGGCCACGGGCTCGCCCTTCTTGCCGCGGACGCAGTACTTCTCGCACTGGCTCTCCTGCGGGCAGACACGACCGCAGACTGCGGGCAGTGCAGAAGTGGCAGAGATGATCTGATAGGCCTCCTCAAAGTTGCCCTTGGCAACCTCGGCAATGAACTCGGGGATATGTACCATAACAGGGCAGCCGGTCATGCAGGCGCGGTTCTTGCAGTTCAGGCAGCGCTGTGCCTCGTCGATGGCCTGCTCGGCGGTATAGCCCAGAGCGACCTCGCTGAAGTTCTTATTGCGGACGTTGGGGTCCTGAGAGGGCATGGGATTCTTTACTAAAGACATGTTGGCCATGATTACTGGACCTCCTTCTTGAACAGGTTGCAGGTCTCTTCGTGCTTGTGCTTCTCGAACTCTGCATACATCTGATTACGCTTGACAGCCAGATTCCAGTCCACCTTGTGGCCGTCAAAGTCAGGGCCGTCCACGCAGGCGAACTTCATCTCGCCGCCGACGCTCAGACGGCAGCCGCCGCACATGCCGGTGCCGTCGATCATGATGGGGCTCATGGACACGGTGGTGGGGATGCCGTAGGGCTGGGTGGTCAGGGAGACGAACTTCATCATGACCATGGGGCCGATGGCGAAGACCTCATCATACTGGTTGCCCTCTTCGATCAGGTCCTTCAGAGCCTCGGTAACCAGGCCCTTGCGGCCGTAGGAGCCATCATCAGTGCAAACGATCAGCTTATCGCTGGACTTCTGGAAATCCTCCTCCAGAATCACGAAATCCTTGCTCTTGAAGCCGACCACAGCGTGAACTTCAGCACCGCAGTCATGGAACTTCTTCAGCACAGGGTATGCGATCGCGCAGCCAACGCCGCCGCCAACTACGCAGACCTTCTTCTTGCCTTCGGTCTCAGTGGCCTTGCCCAGAGGGCCGACGAAGTCATGCAGGCAATCGCCCTCGTTCAGGTGGCTCAGCTTCTCGGTGGTGGAGCCGACAGTCTGGACAATGATGGTAACGGTTCCCTTCTCGGGGTTGTAGTCGTTGATGGTGATGGGGATACGCTCACCATTCTCATCCACACGCAGGATGATGAACTGGCCCGGCTGTGCCTTCTTGGCAACCAGAGGAGCCTCGATCTCATACAGCGTAACGATGGGACGCAGCGCTTCTTTTCTGACGATACGATACATAAGCTTCCTTCTTTCCCTTGATATTAACTGTATTTTATCAGTCATATGTAGATCACACACTGTTTCGATTATATCAGACGGCACCTAGGCCGTCAATTCATTTTCAAGTACAGGATGACCATTTTTAACAACTTTTCCCTACAACTTTCGCAAAAAACATCAAATCAATATAACGTGAACTTCCGGCCGTCAGAGGTCACAATCTCCTCCTCGCGGAGGCGTTTCAATTCCCGCATCATGGCGCTGCGGTCCGTTGCGATATAGTCCGCCAGCGTGCTGAGGGAGAACGGCAGCGTGAACGAGGTCCCTCCGCTTTTATCCGCCAACTGGCGGAAATAGCACAGCAGCTTTTCCCGGATGGAACGGCGGGACAGCACATCCACCCGCTCGCTGAGGGCCTGCGCCTTATCCGCCATCAACCGCAGCATATTCTGCACCAGCAGGCTGTGGTGGGTGCAGGCATTGGAACATCGTTTGAGAATATGGGAGTAATCAATAAACAACACATCGCAGGGTGTGCGGCACACAACCTCCAGGCTGTCCTCGCCGGAACCGGCAAAGGCCAGCGTCCGCCCAAAGACACCTCCGGGCCCCAGCTCCTCCATCACGGTGGCAACACCCTCCTGATCGATGCGGATCAGCTGGGCCGTACCATGTTCAATGATGCCCACGGCGTCATTTTTCGGCGCCATGAAATCATAGATCAGGTCATCTGGCCGGAAGGATTTCTGCACCGCCTGAAAACAGGTCAGCATTCGCAGATATTCCTCATAGCTGATGTTTTCGAACAACGGACTTTTTTCCAATTCCTGTTTGTTCAGCATAGAACCATCCCCTTTTGTTGCATAAATCACATTTTGATTGTAGCAGTTTGCACAGGAAAAGTAAAGCATCTTCTCCCTTCGATTTCATAAATTGTTTACCAATTTACGGCCGTTTTGCTGTATAGTATAGACAGGGAGTAAAGGCTCCCAATACCGGTGGATTTTCCACCTGCGAACCAAGGGAGCAAGCATCGATGAATATTGCGTATTTTCTGCTTCCCAAAGGCCGCGTTGCCTATTTGTATGACGACTTTACGTTCCGACAGGGACTGGAAAAAATGCACCATCACGGCTACACCGCGATCCCCGTCATCACCCGCGACGGCCAGTATCTGGGTACTGTGAGCGAGGGCGATTTTCTCTGGCAGCTGCTTTACCGGGCAGAGGATCCCCAGCAGACCTATTCCATGAAGGACATGGAGCATCTGCATGTGCACGACATTCTGAAGGACAACTCCTATCCCGCCGTCCGTATCACCGTCACCATGGACGAGCTGCTGGACAGCGCCATGAACCAGAATTTTATCCCCGTGACAGACGACTTCGGCAGTTTTATCGGCATCGTCACCCGCAAGGATATTATCCGGTATTTTGCAGAACATAAGGACCCGTAACTTATATATTCTGAAAGAAAAGCTGGTCAGCAACATGAAACGACACACACTTTGCGCAGCCGCCGTCACGGCGGCTGCTGCCGCGATCGGTGGCGGTCTTTTTTACGCCTACAACAACGCTTTTCAGCATGACCCCAAACGTCAGGCCGGTATCCGGGAAATTCCCGACGGAGAACTGTACGCCCCCCATAAGGAATTGATGCTGAAAAACATTGACGCCCTGCTGAAAGAGCCTTATGAACGCATCACTATCCGCTCCCACGATGGGCTGAAACTGGTGGGCAAATACTATGCCGGTCCCGAGGGGGCGCCTCTGATCCTGTTTTTCCACGGCTACCGCAGTACCGCCGAGCGGGATGCCAGCGGCGGCTTCTGGTACTGCCGGGAGCGGGGCTATTCCCTGCTGATGGTGGACCAGCGGGCACTGGGCGAGAGTGAGGGCCGCAGTATTACGTTCGGTATCAAAGAACGGCAGGACTGTCTCACATGGGTCAACGAGGTCATTCGCCGGTTCGGTCCCGACATCAAAATTTTACTGGCAGGCATCTCCATGGGCGCTGCCACGGTGCTGATGGCCGCTGAATTGCCCCTCCCGGAAAACGTACGGGGCATCTGGGCAGACTGCGGCTTTGACACACCGGAGGGTATTCTGCGGGAGACGATCCGCCAGCGGCGTATGCCGGAAAAGATCGTCTACCCGCTGGTGCATTGCAGTGGACGGCTGCTGGCCGGCATTAAGGTGGATTCCGTTTCCGCTGTGGAATCTCTGCGCCATGCCAAAGTACCGGTGCTGCTGATCCACGGAGAAGAGGACGAGATCGTCCCCCTGTCCCACGCCTATGCCCTGCGGGATGCCTGTGCCTCCCCCGTGACGCTGCTGACCGTGCCCCATGCGGCCCACGGCATCAGCTATTATGTGGACACGGACGCCTACTGGGCCGCGCTGGACGAGCTGTGCAGCCGCGCCTTTTCCGACCATTAGATCCATATCCGGCGGGGATCACCCCGCCGGATATTTTTTCTGCTCGGCAAAAATTATTCGTATATTTTTTCATGCATCAGTGAATGAATACCCACTCTGTATGCAACATGCATTCCTGTAAAAAACACCTGTCTTTTCTAATTCTCTGCCACGCATTTTCCTCTCTCTTATTTTATTATAACTATTGCAAAGGGACAGTTTACCAAAATGTGCAAAACCGCCCAAAGACCGGCTAAAATGTTGTGCAACATGACACTTGCATAAATATTCACCGTTGTCGTATAATGCAACCATCATCAAACACATTGCAGGGAGGAACCCGTTATGACTCAGAAAACTTACAAGAAAATCGTTCTCGCCTATTCCGGCGGTCTGGATACATCCATCATCATCCCCTGGCTGAAGGAAAACTACGGCAACCCCGAAATCATCGCCGTGGCCGGCAACGTGGGTCAGGCTGACGAGCTGGAGGGTCTGGAGGAAAAGGCCATCAAGACCGGCGCCAGCAAGTTCTACGCTGCTGATCTGTCTGAAGAGATGGTCAACGACATCATCATCCCTTCCATTCAGGCAGGCGCCATCTACGAGGAGTATCTGATGGGCACCGCATTTGCACGCCCCATCATCGCCAAGGCTCTGGTGGAGATCGCCAAGGCCGAAGGCGCCGACGCCATCTGCCACGGCTGCACTGGCAAGGGTAACGATCAGGTCCGTTTCGAGCTGGCCATCAAGCACTTCGCTCCCGACATGCCCATCATCGCCCCCTGGCGTGAGTGGAGCATCAAGAGCCGTGACGAAGAGATCGACTATGCCGAGGCGCACAACGTGCCTCTGAAGATCAACCGCGAAACCAACTACTCCAAGGATAAGAACATGTGGCACCTGAGCCACGAGGGTCTGGATCTGGAAGATCCCTGGAACGAGCCCCTGTACGAGAAGCCCGGTTTCCTGGAAATGAGCATTTCTCCCATGCAGGCACCCGACGAGCCCACCTACATCACCATCGACTGGGAACAGGGCGTGCCCGTGGCCCTGAACGGCGAGAAGATGAACGCTGTGGATCTGATCTGGAAGCTGAACGAGCTGGGCGGCAAGAACGGTATCGGCCTGCTGGACATCGTGGAAAACCGTCTGGTCGGCATGAAGTGCCGCGGCGTGTACGAAACTCCGGGCGGCACCATCCTGTACCGTGCCCACGAGTATCTGGAGACTCTGTGCCTCGACAAGATGACCGCTCACAAGAAGCTGGAGCTGAGCGTGTGCTTCGCCGAGCTGCTGTATAACGGCCAGTGGTACACTCCCCTGCGCAAGGCTCTGAGCGCCTTTGTCACCGAGACCCAGAAGAACGTCACCGGCACCACCAAGCTGAAGCTCTATAAGGGCAACATCATCAAGGCCGGCGTCCGCTCTCCCTATTCCCTGTATTCCGAGGATATCTGTACCTTCGGTGAGAGCGACTACAACCAGACCGACGCCACCGGCTTCATCAACCTGTGGGGTCTGCCCACCAAGGTGCAGGCTCTGCTGGATCAGGGCAAGCTGAAGCCCTGATGGAATCGGAAAGGGAAGCAACTTTCCCTCCAAAACACTCTTTTTGAAAACGAAAGCAGGTGCGGGACGGAGAAGATTTTCTTCGCCCCGCGTCTGCGGTGAATGGGCAGACGGCAAGGCAGCCATTTCGCAGCCGGTGCCGCGCCTTGAATAACCATACAAGGAGAACGACTATGAAACTTTGGGCAGGACGGTTCCAGAAGGAAACCGACAGCGCAGTGAACGATTTTAACTCCTCCATCGCATTTGACGCCAGAATGTACCGTCAGGATATCACCGGCTCCATTGCTCACGCCACCATGCTGGGCGAGCAGGGCATCATCGAAGCCCACGAGGCTGAGAAGATCATCGAAGGTCTGAAGGCCATTCTGGTGGATATCGAGGAAGGCAATGTGGAGTTCACCGTGGATATGGAAGACATCCACATGAACATCGAGTCCCTGCTGACCAGCCGTATCGGTCAGACCGGCAAGCGCCTGCACACCGCCAGAAGCCGTAACGATCAGGTAGCCGTGGACTTCCGCATGTACGTCCGTGAAGAGATCCAGGACATCATTAAGATCATTCTGGATTTCGAAACCATTCTGGTGAAGAAGGCCAAGGCCCATGTATCCACCCTGCTGCCCGGTTACACCCACCTGCAGCGCGCCCAGCCCTCTACGCTGGGCCATCACCTGATGGCCTACGCCAACATGCTCAAGCGTGACGTCACCCGTCTGGAGGACTGCCTGGAGCGTATGAACGAGTGCCCTCTGGGCGCCGGCGCTCTGGCTACTACCACCTATCCCATCGACCGGACCCGCACCGCAGAGCTGCTGGGCTTTTCCAAGCCTACGGACAACTCTCTGGACTCCGTGTCTGACCGTGACTTCGCCATTGAATTCCTGTGCGCCTGCTCCATTTTGATGATGCACCTGAGCCGCTTCGCAGAGGAAATCATCCTGTGGTGCTCCTGGGAGTTCAAGTATGTGGAACTGGACGACGCCTATTCCACCGGCTCCTCCATCATGCCCCAGAAGAAGAACCCCGACGTGGCCGAGCTGGTCCGCGGCAAGACCGGCCGTGTTTACGGCTCCCTCATCACCCTGCTGACCGTGATGAAGGGCATTCCTCTGGCCTACAACAAGGACATGCAGGAAGACAAGGAATGTGTATTTGACGCCATCGACACCGTGAAGATGTGCCTGCCTGTGTTCGCAGCCATGATCGACACCATGAACGTCAAGCCCGAGAACATGCGCCGTTCCGCCATGGACGGCTGCTTCATCAACGCCACCGACTGCGCCGACTATCTGGTAAAGAAGGGCCTGCCCTTCCGCGAAGCCTACATGGTGGTGGGCAAGTTGGTTCACACCTGTATCGAAAAGGGCGAGAAGCTGGACACCCTGTCGCTGGAGGAATTTCAGGAGGTATCCGACTGCTTCCACGAAGATATTTATCAGGCCCTGTATATGAACAACTGCGTCAACGGCCGTAAGGCCATCGGCGGTCCCGCCCGCACGGAAGTGAACCGCCAGATCGCAGCCATCGAGGCCTTCGTGGCAGAACGCACCTGATTCAAACAAGTCACCGCACCCAAGGAGGGACAGACCATGAAACCGAAGGTATATATCGACGGCAAGGAAGGCACCACCGGACTGCAGATCTACGACCGTCTCGCCGCAAGAAGCGACATCGAGCTGCTGCTGATCGACGAGGAGAAACGCAAGGATCCCGCCGAGCGAAAGAAGCTGATGGATGCGGCAGACATCGTGTTCCTTTGCCTGCCGGACGCAGCAGCCATCGAGGCAGTCAGTCTCATCGAAAGCCCCACCACTCGCGTGATCGATGCCTCCACTGCCCACCGCATCAACCCGGACTGGGCCTATGGTTTCCCCGAATTGAGTGCGGCGCACCGTGAAGCGATCAAAACCTCCAAGCGGGTAGCCAACCCCGGCTGCCACGCCACTGGCTTTATCTCCATTATCTATCCGTTGGTGGCTATGGGGCTCATCAGTCCCGATGCCTGCCTTTCTGCTTTCTCCCTCACCGGCTACTCCGGCGGCGGCAAGAAAATGATTGCCCAGTACGAAGCAGAGGATAAGGCCGCCGAACTGTTTGCCCCCTGTCCCTACGGTATGACACAGACCCACAAGCACCTGCCGGAAATGAAAACTATCTGCGGCCTGACAACCAAGCCGGTCTTCACCCCCATCGTGGACGACTACTACAAGGGCATGGCTACTACCGTGCCGTTCCATATGAGTCAGATGAACGGCGTTTCCACGGTGCAGGAAGTGCAGCAGAAGCTGGCAAACTACTATGCAGGCAGTACCATGGTACAGGTGGCGAACACCACCGACACCGCCAAGGTCTATGCCAACGCCAAGGCAGGACAGGACAGCCTAACCCTCATCGTGGCAGGCAACGACGAACAGTTTACCATCACGGCACTGTTTGACAACCTCGGCAAAGGCGCCTCCGGTGCCGCCGTCCAGAACATGAACATCATGCTGGGACTGGATGAAACAACCGGTCTGACTTTATAAAATCCAACACCCAAGGAGGATCCTCCTATGAAATTTATCGAAGGCGGCGTCTGCGCCGCACAGGGCTTCAAGGCCGCGGGCATCCATGTGGGTGTCAAGACCAAGGCCGGCTGGAAGAAGGATGTGGCCCTCATCGTTTCCGATGTGGACTGCGCAGCAGCCGCCGTGTTCACCAAAAACGTGGTAAAGGCCGCCCCCATTCACGTGGACAAGAAGCATCTGGAAAACGGCAGGGCGAAAGCCGTCATTGCCAACAGCGGCAACGCCAACGCCTGCGCTCCCATGGGCGAGGAAAACGCCATCCGGATGTGTCAGGCAGCTGCCGCAGCTATCAGCTGCGATCCCATGGATGTGCTGGTGTCCTCCACCGGTGTCATCGGCCAGACGCTGAACGTCAAGGTCATCGAGGATGGCATGGCTGACCTGTGTGCCGCGCTGGATCACTCCATCGAAGCCAGCGATGCGGCAGCCCACGCCATCATGACCACCGACACTGTGAAGAAGGAAGTCGCCGTGGAAACCACCGTCGGCGGCAAGACCGTCCGCATGGGCGGTATCGCCAAGGGCAGCGGCATGATCCACCCCAACATGGGCACCATGCTCTGCTTCCTGACCACTGACTGCGCCATCTCCCCCGCTATGATCAAAACCGCCCTGCTGGAGACGGTGAACGTCAGTTTCAACCGCATTAGCGTGGACGGCGACACCTCCACCAACGACACCTGCATGGTGCTGGCCAACGGCATGGCAGGCAACGCGGAGATCACCGAAAAAGGCGAGGACTACGCCGCATTTCTGGCTGCACTGCAAGCACTTTGTATCGAGCTTGCCAAGATGATGGCCGCTGACGGTGAAGGTGCCAAGCACCTCATCACCTGCTCCGTCAAGGGTGCGGCCACTGAAGCACAGGCCGAAACACTGGCTAAGAGCGTCATCGGTTCCTCTCTCACCAAGTGCGCCATCTTTGGTGCGGACGCCAACTGGGGCCGCGTGTTGTGCGCCATGGGCTATTCCGGCGAGCAGTTTGACCCTGAGAAGGTAGATGTCCACTTCACCTCCGCCGCAGGCGATGTGGCGGTGTGTGCCAAGGGCCGCGGTCTGGATTTCGACGAAGATCTGGCCAAGAAGGTGCTCTCTGAGCACGATGTGGAAATCAACATTATCATGGGCGAGGGCGAGGCTGCCTGCACCTGCTGGGGCTGTGACCTGACCTATGACTATGTGAAGATCAACGGCGATTATCGCACCTGATTCGGAATACACCTGATAGGTCCGCAGCACTTTTACAAAGTGCCGCTTGACCGGACAGGCGATTCCTCATCTTTCCTCCGCAAACCCTCCAGAGGGACTTCTTTTGCCCTGCGGGCAATTCACCTCCCGCTTGGCTGGTTTGCGTCGGAGCAAGGGAAACGAAAAGGAGGGAAGCATATGTCTTCTCATGCACAGCAGGCCCAGACACTGGTCGAGGCTCTGCCTTACATTCAGAAATTTACCGGCAAGACCATCGTGGTGAAATACGGCGGCAACGCCATGATCTCCGACGAGCTGCGTCAGGCTGTGATGAAGGATATCATCCTGCTGCATCTGGTTGGTATCCGTGTCGTGGTCGTCCATGGCGGTGGCCCTGAGATCAACGATATGCTGAAAAAGATCGGCCACCAGTCCCACTTTGTGGACGGCCTGCGCTACACCGACGAAGTCACCATGGATGTGGTACAGTCCGTGCTGTGCGGCAAGGTCAACAAGAATCTGGTCGCCCAACTGAACCGCCTCGGCGGCAACGCCATCGGGCTGTGCGGCATGGATGGACAGCTGTTCCAGGCAGTCCAGATGGAGGAAAAGTACGGTCTGGTAGGCGAGATCACCGCCGTCAACACCGAGCCGGTGCAGACCGCGCTGCAAAACAACTACATCCCCGTGGTGTCCACCGTGGCACAGGGCGTGGATAAAGACACCGCCTACAACATTAACGCCGACACCGCCGCCGCTCTGCTGGCCGTGGCGCTGGGTGCGGAAAAGCTGATCCTGCTGACCGACATCCGCGGCCTGCTCCGCGACCCCAAGGACGAGGAGACCCTCATTCATGTGGTGCACACCTACGAGGTGCCCAAGCTGGTGGAAGAGGGCGTGATCTCCGGCGGCATGATCCCCAAGATGGAGTGCTGCGTGCAGGCCATCCACGGCGGCGTAGACCGTGTCCACATTCTGGACGGCCGCATCCCCCATTCCATTTTGATCGAGCTGCTGTCTGACAAGGGCATCGGTACCATGATGATCCGCGAGGAGGATTAAGATGACTTCCAACGAACTGAAAAACCTGACCCATCAATATGTGATGAATACCTACGGCCGCTTCCCCGTGGCCGTGGAACGGGGCGAAGGCGCCCGTCTCTATGACTTCGAAGGCAATGAGTACATCGACTTCACCAGCGGAATCGGCGTGACGGATCTGGGCTACGGTCATCAGGCCTGGGCCGATGCCATCGCAGCACAGGCCAAAAAGCTGGGTCATGTGTCCAACCTCTTTTACACCGAGCCTTCTGCCCGTCTGGCAGAAATCCTCTGCAAGCGCACCGGCATGTCCTCCGTCTTCTTTGCCAACGGCGGCGGCGAAGCCAACGAGGGCATGATCAAGCTGGCAAGAAAGTACAGCTATGACAAGTACGGCGAAGGCCGCGCTACCATTATCACCCTGCAGAATTCCTTCCACGGCCGCACCATCACTACACTGAAGGCCACCGGTCAGGATGTGTTCCACCAGTTCTTCTTCCCCTTTACCGAGGGCTTCCGCTACGCTGCCGCCAATGACTTTGCCTCTCTGGAAGCTGCCGCAGGCGACGATGTGTGCGCCGTCATGGTGGAGCTGGTGCAGGGCGAAGGCGGTGTGCTGCCTCTGGATTACGAATATGTGCAGGCGGTGAAGAAGCTGTGCGAGGAAAAAGACTGGCTCTTCCTGACGGACGAAGTCCAGACCGGTGTAGGCCGTACCGGCAAGCTGTTCGCCTTCCAGCAGTATGGCATCCTGCCTGATGTCTGCTCCTTTGCCAAGGGCATTGCCGGCGGCATGCCCATGAGCGGCATTATGGCAAACGAAAAGTGCAGCGGCGTGCTGACCCCCGGCACCCACGCCACCACCTTCGGAGCCAACCCGGTCTGCGCCGCAGCCGGTCTGGTGGTACAGGAAACGCTGGACGATGCTTTCCTGTCAGAAGTCACCGCCAAGGGCGAATACCTCTGTGCGCAGATCGAAGCACTGGATCTGCCCTGCTTCGGCAAAACCCGCGGCATGGGCCTGATGATCGGCATTGAGGTGAAGGACGGCTACAACAAGGGCGAGATCGTAAACAAGCTGATCGAAAACGGCCTGCTGGTACTCACCGCCGGCCCCGGTATGCGCCTGCTGCCGCCTCTGGTTATCACCCGCGAAGAGATGGACAAGGGCGTTGCAATCATGGAAAAGGCCCTGCGCGCATAAGCGCATTCCGCTTTTGAAATTCACTTTACTTTTGCACCCTTTTGTGCAGCAGGAGGACGTTTTATGGAAAACCACACCCATTTTCTGAAGCTCTTGGACTTCACCCCCGCTGAGATCCAGCAGTTTCTGGACACTGCCGCCGACCTGAAGGCCAAGAAAAAGGCCGGCATCCCCCACAAGTACTTAGAGGGCAAGAACGTTGCTCTGATCTTTGAAAAGACCTCCACCCGTACCCGCTGTGCCTTCGAGGTGGCAGCGCAGGATCTGGGCATGGGCAGCACCTACCTCGGCCCCACTGGCAGCCAGATCGGCGTGAAGGAGTCCATCGCCGACACCGCCCGCGTCCTCGGCCGCATGTTTGACGGCATTGAGTACCGCGGCTTCGGTCAGGAGTTGGTGGAAGAGCTGGCCAAGTATGCCGGTGTACCCGTGTTCAATGGTCTGACCAACGAGTTCCATCCCACCCAGATCCTTGCCGACTTCCTGACCGTTCAGGAACACTTCGGCAAGCTGCAAGGCATCAAATTTGTGTACCTCGGCGACGCCCGCTACAACATGGGCAACAGCCTGATGGTAGGCTGCGCCAAGATGGGTATGCACTTCGTAGCCTGCGCGCCCAAGGCCTATATGCCCGCTCAGGAGCTGATCGACCAGTGTCAGGCCATCGCAGCTGAGACCGGAGCCGTGCTGGAGTTCATCGAAGATCCCATGGTCGCCACCAAGGACGCCGATGTGCTCTACACCGACGTTTGGGTCTCCATGGGTGAACCCGTGGAAGTATGGGCAGAGCGCATCGAAGCCCTCGGTCCCTATCAGGTCACCAAGGCCCTGATGGACAACGCCGGTCCCCAGTGCCGCTTCATGCACTGCCTGCCCGCCTACCACGACCATAAGACTACCGTGGGCAAGGAAATGGGCGAAAAGTTCGGCCGCGACGCCATGGAAGTCACCGACGAAGTGTTTGAATCCGAGCAGTCCATCGTCTTTGACGAGGCAGAAAACCGTATGCACACCATCAAGGCCGTCATGTACGAGCTGATGAAATAAAACAACCCCAAATAAGCCGTCCCTCCGGTTCCGGAGGGACGGCTTTTCACTTTGCGGGAGCTATTGGGACGCATCCCCATCTGTCCTGAGACTCGTTTTTCCGCCCCCTATGTTCGGCAAGGGCCGCCTTGACAGAGGTGGAAAAAGTCTCTACAATAAATGCGATCGATTTTGGATAGAAAGAGGTCTTTGTATATGGAACGTTCCGCAGGCATTTTAATGCCGATTTTCTCTCTGCCCTCCCCCTATGGCATTGGCTCGCTGGGCAAGGAAGCCCGCGCCTTTGCTGATTTCCTCCATGCCGCCGGCCAAAAATGGTGGCAGATCCTTCCGGTGGGCCCCACTGGCGAGGGCAACTCCCCCTACTCCAGCGAATCCACCTTTGCAGGCAACCTGTTCTACATTGATCTGGACGCGCTGGCCGCCGAGGGGCTTTTGACAGAAGAAGAATGTAAAACCGCCGTGCTGCCTGAGGGCGACCGCATCGACTACGCAGCCCTGCGTGCCGTGCGGGAACCGCTGCTGCGCAGCGCATTCCACCGCCTGAGCGAGGACGAGCTGGTGAAGATGCGGGATTTCGCCGCCAAAACGCCGTGGGTACGGGAATACGCCCTGTACCGTGCCGTCAAAACCCACTTTGGCGGTCTGGCCTGGTATAACTGGCCGGAGGAGGCGCTTCGCCGCCACGATGCGCTGGCCATGTCCCGCTGGAGCGTGCGCCTTGCCGAGGATGTTGCGTTCTACACCTGTGTGCAGTACTGGTTCTTCACCCAGTGGGCAGCGCTGAAGCAGTATGTCAACGACCTTGGCATCAAGCTGATCGGCGACATCCCCATCTACGTCTCTCTTGACTCTGCCGATGTATGGAGCGAGCGGGAACAGTTCCTGTTGGACGAGGAGGGCAAGCCCTCCAAGGTAGCAGGCGTGCCCCCCGACTACTTTGCCGCCGACGGCCAGCTGTGGGGCAATCCCCTCTACAACTGGGCCCACATGAAGGCGGACGGCTTTGGCTGGTGGATCCGCCGTGTGGACGGCGCCATCCGCCTGTTTGACCGCATCCGCATCGACCACTTCCGCGGTCTGGAGAGCTATTGGGCCGTGCCCGCTGATGCGGAGACCGCCAAGACAGGCGCATGGGAAAAGGGCCCCGGTATGGACCTGCTACATGTGTTGAACACCTGGTTCTGGTATGCCGACGTCAGCTATATCGCCGAGGATCTGGGCACCCTGACGGAGGAGGTCCATGCTCTGCGCCGTGCCGCAGGCATGCCCGGCATGAAGGTGCTGCAGTTCGCCTTTGACAACCCGTGGAACGCCTATCTCCCCCACCGCCACGAGGAAAACTGCATCTGCTATACCGGCACCCATGACAATGACACCCTCGTTGGCTGGTACACCAAAGCTGACGAGAAGGAACGGGACTATGTGGAGCAGTATCTGGGTGTACGGGACGATGTGGAAGCCGTGCGCCGTGCTGTACTGCGGTGCGGTCAGGCCTCTGTGGCACACCTGTTCGTGGCCCAGATGCAGGACTATCTGGCTCTCGGCAGCGACGCCCGCATCAATGTCCCCGGCGTGGCTGACGGCAACTGGGGCTGGCGCATGGGCAGCGGTGCCGCCACGCCGGATCTGGCCAAGGAAATCCGGGCCATGACCCACACCTTCGCCCGCTGCTGAACCCTTGACGAAACACCAAAACAGGCGTATAATCTTCCCGTCTCCGGAAAGTTGTTCTGACCGGCGACACGAAAATCATTCTGTCGTTCTGATGGTAAGGATGCGTCCGAGCCGGAAGTGAGAGGGAAGAACGGTGCGGGGCTGCCCGCGCCTGAAAAACATGCTTTCTTCATCTCCTCTGCCGGACGGCAGGGGAGATTTTCTTCATTTCCGAAAGAGAGGAGCATCACTATGGAAACGCGTGTCGCTATGCTGGCCATCATTGTGCGGGAGGGCACCGCCGTGGCGGAACTGAACGACCTGCTGCACCAGTACGGCAAGTACATCATCGGGCGCATGGGCGTGCCCTATCATGCCCGGGGCGTCAACATCATCAGTGTGGCGGTGGACGCGCCTGCCGATGTGATCTCGGCCCTTTCGGGCAAGATCGGCCGCCTTGCGGGCATCACCGCCAAGACGGTCTACGCACCGGAAAACGCACTGTGAGAAGAAAGGAAGAACCCAACATGAATCTGCTGAAACGTAGCCTGTCCCTGTGTCTGGCACTGCTGCTGACTGTTTCCCTTGCCGCCTGCGGCACCAAGGAAGAACCCGCTCCCGAGGTGGAGGAACCCGCGGTGGAAGATCCCGCACCCGAAGTGGAAGCCCTGGAAGAAACCCCCGAAACACCTGACACCGGCGTGACCATGAAAGTCGCCGCCATGACCGGCCCCACCGGCATGGGCCTCGCCGCCCTGATGGACCAGTTCGGCGTAGTGGAAACACTGCAGGACGAAGCTCTGGTAGAGGATATCAGCACAAACGGCAACCGCTATGTCTTTGATCTGGCCGGCACTGCCGATGAGATCAGCCCCCTGCTGATCAAGGGCCAGCTGGACGCCGCCTGCGTGCCTGCCAATCTGGCCAGCGTGCTGTACAACAAGACCGAGGGCGAGATCGTGACCCTTGGCATCAACACCCTCGGTGTCATCTATGTGGTAGACAAGGGCGAGAGCATTCAGTCTCTGGAAGACCTGAAGGGCAAGACCGTGGTCTCCGCCGGTAAGGGCAGCGTCCCCGAGTATGCCTTCCGCTATGTGCTGAGCCAGAACGGCATCGACCCCGACAAGGACCTGACCATTGAGTGGAAGAGTGAACAGGCCGAATGCGTGGCCGCACTGGCCTCCGGTGCCGCCGAGATCGCTGTCATGCCCCAGCCCTATGTCACCGTGGCACAGGGCAAGGTGGAGGGCCTGCGCGTAGCTCTGAGCCTGACTGAGGAATGGGACAAGCTGGACAACGGCTCCGCCATGCTGACCGGCGTGGTAGTGGCCCGCAACTCCTTTGTGGAAGAACATCCCGAAGCCATTGAAGCCTTTTTGAAGGATTACGCCGCCTCCGTGGAGTGGGTCAACACCAACACCGCTGACGCCGCACAGGTCATTGGCAATTTCGGCATCGTGGCTGCCGCTGTGGCGGAAAAGGCACTGCCCTTCTGCAACATTGTGTGCATTACCGGCACCGAGATGCAGGAAATGCTCTCCGGCTATCTGGCAGCCCTTGCCGAGCAGGCTCCTCAGGCCGTGGGCGGCAAGCTCCCCGCTGACGATTTCTATTTCGTAGGATAAGAGAGGATCACGATGAAAAAAGCCACTGCTCACAACCGCATACGGCTCTGGGCAGTGGTGGTATGGCTGCTGCTGTGGCAGGGTGCCAGCATGGTGTTTGCCCGACTGTGGCCTCACGGACACCTGCTACTCTCCTCTCCTGTGGAGGCACTGACGCGGCTGGCGGAACTATCTGTAACGGTGGCTTTCTGGCGCGCCGTGGGCTCCTCCGCCGCTCACATCTTCGGCGGCTTTCTGCTCTCCTGCGCACTGGGCGTGGTACTGGCAGCAGCGTCTGCCTGTTCCTGCGCCGTGCAGGAACTGCTCTATCCGCTGGTAGCCGCCGTGAAAGCAGTCCCGGTGGTGTCCTTCATCATTCTGGCACTGGTGTGGCTGGACGCCAGTCAACTATCTCTGTTCATTTCCGCGCTGATGGTATTCCCGCCGGTCTATCTCAATGTACTGGCAGGTATCGGCAGTGCTGACGCACAGCTGTTGGAGATGGCACAGGTCTTTCGCGTCCCCTTCTCCCGCCAGCTGCGGGGCATCTACCTACCCGCCGTGCTGCCCCACTTCCGCTCCGCCGCCTCTCTGGCTCTGGGTCTTTGCTGGAAAGCGGGCCTTGCCGCAGAAGTCATCGGCCTGCCGGTGGGTTCCATGGGTGAAGCCCTTTACAACGCCAAGGTATACTATGAAACCTCTGACCTCTTCGCATGGACGGCGGTGATCGTGGTGATCTCGCTGGTATTTGAAAAGCTGTTTTTGTATCTGGTCGACTGGACCGCAGGAAAGGCGGTGATGTGATGGAACTCCGCGTGGAACATCTCTGCAAGGCCTATGAGGGCGTCAGCGTTCTGCGAGACGTTACTTTTACCGCCGGAAACGGCGTCACCTGCATCATGGCTCCCTCCGGCACCGGAAAAACCACGCTACTGCGGATTCTGCTGGGTCTGGAAAAGGCCGACAGCGGAAGCGTGACCCGCTGCCGCTGGAGCGCCGTTTTTCAGGAAGACCGCCTGCTGCCGCACCTCAACGCCATGGAAAACCTCCGGTTTGTTCTGGGAGATCAGCTGGATGAAGCAGCAGCGAATGCACTGCTGGAACGGTTGTATCTGGCCGATACCGGTGGAAAAAACGTCCGCGACTTTTCCGGCGGCATGAAGCGCCGGCTAGCGCTGGTTCGTGCCCTGCTTGCCCCCTCTGACGCACTGGCGCTGGACGAGCCCTTCACCGGTCTGGACGAAGAAAACCGCGCTCGCTGTCTCGCTGTCATCCAAGAAGCGGCACAGGCCAAGCCCGTGCTGCTGGTGACCCATGACGAAGAGGATGCCCGTCTGCTGAATGCGACTGTGATCCGTCTATAAACAATTCTGCCCCTGCGGTCTTTCACCGCAGGGGCAGTTCTCATTTCAGTTCCGTATATTTCGCCGCACTCCCCCGTGCCTTTTCCACAGGGTACTTGGCTTCGTTTTTGGCAACCTTCGCGTTCATAATCTCATCCAGGTCCAGACCGCAAACATCCGCCATCAGGATGCAATAGCTCAGCACGTCCGCCAATTCATCCCGCAGCTTGGCAAGCTGCGTTTCATCGCAGTCCACGTTACTGCCGCTCCACTGGAAGATCTCCAACAGTTCGGCCGCCTCTAAATTCATAGAGATGGCAAGATCCTTCGGTGTGTGGAACTGCCGCCAATCGCGGTCATCGCGGAAGTTTAAAACCCGCTGTATCGTTTCATCTCTCAGCATGGTATCACTCCTTGATCGCCCAGCGCATCTTGGTGGACTTTGCTCTGGGATTGCGGAAGCACTCCTCCGCGGAGGGGCGGATCACATCCTCGCAGATGTCGCTGTAAACACCCTCCTTGTAATGCTGCTTGAATGCCTTTTTCACCAACCGGTCCTCGCCGGAATGGAAAGTCAGCACCGCCACTCTGCCGCCGCTTTTCAGCACGTTCGGCAGCTTTTCAAGGAAAGAATACAGAACTTCAAACTCGCTGTTCACATCGATGCGCAGCGCCTGAAAGCACCGCTGGCAGGACTTCTTCACTGCCTCCTTTTTCTCCTTGGGCGGCAGAAAGCTGAGGGCACCCTCGATGACGGCGGCAAACTGTTTGGTGGTTTCGATGCTGCCGCCGCGTTTATAGACCTGCATCACCGCTTTGGCAATGCGATCGGCATAAGGCTCATCGGAGTTTTCCACCAGCATGGCCTCCAACTCCTCCTGATCCAGCTCTTTCAGGCGCTGGGCAGCGGTGACGCCGGCCGTGGGGTCCAGCCGCAGATCCAACGGGCCGTCATATTTAAAGGTAAAGCCCCGTTCGGGATTGTCGATCTGCATAGAGGAAACACCCAAGTCGGCCAGAATGAAATCAAATTTCTGATCGGGTGCCACTTCGTCCAGTTGGGCAAAGTTCATCCGCTTGATGGTGAGAATTTCAGAGCCGTATCCCGCCTCCGCCAAACGCTGGCGGGTCTTTTCCGACTCGATGGGATCGATATCCGTGGCATACAGGTGTCCCTGCCCCTGCAATTTCTCCAGCATGCGGCGGGAGTGACCGCCATAACCCAGCGTGGCATCCAAGCCGATCTGGCCCGGCTGAATGTCTAAGAATTCCAGAATCTCATCCACCATGATGGAGATGTGCATACCCGCAGGAGTCTTACCGCTCTGGATGATCTTATTGACATCCGCACCGTACTTTTCCGGATTCAGCTCCTTGTATTTTTCCTCGAACTTACGGGGATGAGTGCCTTTATAGCGCACACGGCGCTTGTGTTCCTGCTCCATGAGACCGCTCCTTTGCAAAGAGTTTTATTGTTCCTATTCATTATAACAGGATTCCCACCGGATGAAAAGACCGCCTTGACAGCCAGTGGGAAATGCGGGTAGGATACATGTAATACACCTGAGAGGAGCACCTATCATGCACATCCGCACCGCATCCATGTCCGACCTCGTCGCCCTCACTGCCATCGAGGCCGCCTGTTTCCCCGCCGCAGAGGCTGCCACGGAGCAGGACTTTGCAAAACGCCTTGCCGTCTACCCCGACCACTTCTGGCTACTGGAGCAGGACGGTGAAATCGTCAGTTTCGTCAATGGTATGGTGACAGACGAAGCTGATTTGCGGGACGAGATGTATACCGATGCGTCCCTCCACGATCCCAACGGTGCGTGGCAGATGATCTTTGGTGTCAACACCCTGCCCAAGTACCGCCGCCAGGGCTTTGCGGAGCAGGTGCTGCGCCGCGTCATTGCGGACGCAAAGGCACAGGGGCGGAAAGGCTGCGTGCTGACCTGCAAGGAACAACTGGTACATTACTACGGCAAGCTGGGCTTTGAAAACGAAGGCATGTCCGGCTCCACCCACGGCGGCGTGGTGTGGTACGCCATGCGGCTGACGTTTTGAGGTGAAAAAATAAATTTCCTCTTGACTCTGACGTTGCGTAATACCCTATCATGGATTTACACGGGAGGGATTTTGATGCGAACTGTCAAGGAAGTCAGCGACTATACCGGTGTCAGCGTGCGGACACTGCACCACTATGACGCCATTGGGTTGCTAAAACCCGCAAAAGTAACGGAGGCGGGCTATCGGCTGTATGACGATGCAGCGCTGCAAAGGCTGCAAAGCATTTTGTTGTTCCGCCAGCTGCAGTTTCCTCTGAAGGACATCAAGGCCATTCTGGATCGACCGGACTTCGATCCAACCGAGGCGCTCAGTCAGCAGATCCGGCTGCTGGAACTGCAGAAAAAGCACTTGGAGGAACTGATCTCCCATGCCCGTGAATTGTTACAGAACGGAGTAAACATCATGGATTTTCAGGCATTTGACCAGAGTGAACTGGAACAGTACAAGGAAGAGGCCAAAGAGCGTTGGGGTGCCACGCAGGCCTATCAGGAATACGAAGCGCGGGCAACCGGCAAGCAGGATTTTGGCGCCTCCACCCAACAGATGATGTCGATTTTTGCGGAACTGGGCACACTGCGGCAGGCATCCCCTGCCGATGCCGCCGTGCAGGAAAAGGTTGCAGCACTGCGGCAGTTTATCACTGACCATTACTACACCTGCACGCCGGAGATCCTGCGGGGACTGGGCCAGATGTATACCGGTGACGAGCGCTTTCGCCGCAACATCGACCGCGCCGGCGGCGAGGGCACGGCGGATTTCGCCGCACAGGCCATTGCCTTTTACTGCGACCACCTGTGATACTTACCGCTGAAAACCCTACCAAAGACAGCAAAAAAAGAGCCTCCCGCTGGGAGGCTCTTTTCCTTTGCATTAATAACCGAAAATCATGGAGCGGTTGATGTCCGCCAGAGAATGGGCGCCGCACATGGCCATGGTGTCGGCCAGTTCGGCCTTCAGCTTATCCACATAGACCTGAATGCCCTCGGCACCGCCGCCATAGACCATGTTGACAAAGGGGCGGGCAATGATGACGGCATCTGCACCCAGAGCCAGCGCCTTGAACACATCCATGCCGGTACGGATGCCGCCGTCCACGATGATGGTCATCTTGCCGCCCACAGCATCCACGATGGCAGGCAGGACCTCCGCCGTAGCGGGGCACTGGTCCAGCACGCGGCCGCCATGGTTGGACACGACGATGCCGCTGGCGCCGGCTTCCAGCGCCTTCTTTGCACCATTCACGGTCATAATACCCTTGAGGATGAAGGGCTTCTCTGCGATAGCGGCGATCTCCTTCAGTTCGGCAACGGTCTTGCTGCCGGCGGGAGGCGTCATGTTCTTCAGGAAGGGCAGTCCTGCGGCATCAATATCCATCGCGATGGCAAAGGGATCGGATTCCTTGACCAGAGCCATCTTCTCACGAATGAGGTCAATGTTCCAGGGCTTGACCGTGGGGACACCGCATCCATTGTTTTTCTTCAGCGCGGCAGCTGTGGCCTCGATCACGGCAGGGTTCACACCATCACCGGTGAAGGCTGCAATGCCCGCGGCGGCACAGCCGGAAACAAGAATGTCATTGTACTCCAAATCGGTGTACTTATCACCGTAGTGCATCTGCATGGCACCCACGGGGCCGGCAAACACGGGCAGGGTGAACTCCCGGCCAAACAGCTTGGCTGTGGTATCTACGGGTTTGTTCTCGCAGATGGTGTCCATGTTGACACACAGTTCCTGCCACTTCTGATAGTTGCGCATGGCACCGGTACCGCTGCCCTTGGCGCCGGGGCCGGGCACGGTGTTCTTGCAGGCCACACCGTTGCAGGTGGGACAGGACTTGCAGTAGGGGCCCATGCAGGTGCGTGCATTGGCCAGAACTTCCTGATAGGTCATATGTATATTTCCTCCCATTTTTTAAATCCACATGGATGGTTTTTTACAAGGGTATTGTACTCCGTTCGCAGGCAAATGACAAGCCGCACTTGTGAAGTCAGCGGCTGCGTTTCAGTTCGATGGCCTCCTTGCCGGTGAGATGTTCGATCTCCAGCGCCAGCATGCAAAGGGCAGGCATCTCCTTCTCAATGGCACCGTCGCGGCGTGTATTCCCTTCCCGCGGGGCATACTTATCCGCCAGCAGACAGATGGCCCGCCGGAACTCCTCTGCCTCCGTCACCTCCCGCACGCGTCCAAAGGCGATAACGCTGCGAAAATAGGTGGTATACTCCGCCGGAACCACCTGATCCTGATCGATCACGCAGAAGGACGCCTTGTCATGCCGCCGTACTGCGTCCAGCTTGTGGCCCGCTTTGGCACAATGAAAATACAGGGTATCTCCGCAGCACACATAGCTCAGCGGCACGGCATAGGGATAGTCCTCATCCCCCAGCACCGCCAGCACGCCGCTGCTCCCCCGCTCCAGAATGGCACGGCACTCCACCTCCGGCAGCTGCTGGCCGTGGCGTCTCATGGGTCTGAACATGGCAATTCCTCCTTTTTCCGGTTCCATTATAGGGCATTGCGAAAATCTTTGCAATCCGCAGCATCTTTTTTCGCAAAAAAGAAAATTTTGTGGAACTTTTTTCCGCGTTTTCCGTCTATACAGGTAAAGGCTCATTGGAAGGAGCCGCAGACAGGAGGACGGAATGATGAAACGAAGAATTCTTGCAGGACTGATGACCCTTGTGATGATCCTTGCCCTGACCGCCTGCGGCGGCAGCGCCAAGGAGGAAGCCGCCGCATACGACAGTGCCGCAGGAGCTCCCATGATGCCCGAACGGGAAGAAGCGCCCAAGGCCGAGGCCGAAATGGTCTACACGGAAGAAAGCTACATCGAGTACGGAAGTGACATGAAGTACTCCACAACAGCCGACAGCGCAAACAGTTCTGCCGGTATCTCCGGTCAGAAGCTGATCCGCACCGCCACGCTGGAAATGGAGACCACTGAGTTTGAGGACGCCGCACAGGGCATGACTGACCTGACGGAGGAGCTGGGCGGCTATTACGAATCCAGCAACGTCTATAACCGGAAGAACGGTTCCCGCTGGGCGGAATACACCGTCCGCATTCCCGCGGAGAAGTACAACGCCTTCCTGACTCTCGCAGGCGAGCTGTGCCATGTGACCCGTCAGGAATCCCGTCAGGAGGATGTCAGCGAGGTCTACTACGACACCGCAGGCCGCCTCAAGACCCAGCAGATTAAGCTGGAACGCCTGCAGAACCTGCTGGCACAGGCAGAGCTGATGGAGGACATCATCACCATCGAATCTGCCATTTCTGAGACGGAAATGGCCATCGACAGTCTCTCCGGCACCCTGCGCCACTACGACGGCAAGGTGGATTACGCAACGATTTATGTAAATCTCCAGGAGGTTTACAAGCTCTCCAACGTGGAAGAAGTGCCTGACACCTTCGGTGACCGACTGGGCCGTTCCTTCACCCGCGGCATCAACAACTTCGTGGATTCCCTCGAGGATCTGGCTGTCAGCTTCGCCTACAGCTGGATGTGGTGGCTGATCGTAGCAGTGGTCGCTGTGGTGGTGATCCGCGTGGCACGCAAGCGCATGGGCAAGCTGCCCCGCCTGCGCAAAAAGAAGAACGCGCAAACGGATGACAAGGCGGAATAAATCTGCTACACTGAAAGGGACGGAGTGATCCGTCCCTTTTCGATTTCACAAAGGAGGGAATTCCCATGAAACTCACCTGGCTGGGCCACGCCTGTTTTGCACTGGAGCAGGACGGCTACCGTATTGTTATCGACCCCTACACCAATGTGGAGGGCCATGCGGATGTGCAGACTTCTGCCCATGCAGTCTATTGCAGTCACCAGCATTATGATCACAATGCCGTAGCGGGCGTGACGCTGCTGCCTACGCGGGATGTCCCTTTACCGTCCGCACCGTAAAAACCTGCCACGACGAAGAAGGCGGTGCGCTGCGGGGCGAAAATCTGATCCATATCTTCTCCGCCGGAGGCATCACCATTGCCCACTTAGGCGATCTGGGCCACCAGCTGACACCGGAGCAACTTTCTGCCATCGGCAAAGTAGACGGTATCCTCGTCCCCATCGGCGGCACCTACACCGTGGACGCGGCGGGAGCTAAGCGGGTGTGCGATGCAATCGGCCCCAAGTGGGTGGTGCCCATGCACTACCGCCACGCACCCTATGGTTTCCCCGTGCTGCAGACCGCGGAGGACTTCACTGCGCTGTGGCCTGATGCGATCCGCGTGGAAAGCAGCAGCCTGACGGTGGATGAAACCACCACCGGCGTGAACGTATTGACCTTTCCCTGATCCCCCCAACCATCCCTACCCGTGATCCTGCTGAAAGGAGGCATCGATGCGGAAAGAGTGGCGCGTCGAACGCTGTGTGATCATAGCCTGTGTGGTAGTGGTGCTTTGCGCAGTGATCCCCCGTTTAGCAGAGTACCAAAAAGATGATACAGAGTTCTATCATGTCTATAACCATCACCTGATGATGGATGATGTCATTTATTGGCTTTCCCGGGATGCACTGCCCTACGTGGCGGAATTGCCCACCGGATTTGAACCATTCTCAGAGGTGGAAACGACAACGGAAGGCCTTGCGGAGGAAAACGGTCAGGCCAACGGTTTTTCTGCGGGAGCGACCCTGTGCCGCAGCGAAAACCACCCCGGTGTGATTTATGCGGAAGACCAGAATGGCCGGTGGAGCTACATGACCGTGAAGGAACTACAGCAGGATCTTCTGCGTTATAACGGGCGGTTATATATCTCCGCGCAATCGTCTATTCCCACGCAAGAACTGGATATTTCCTATCGATTTATTGAGAAGGAATACGCCCCTACCGGAGAATCCGTTTCTTTCAGCACCGCAGACTGTGTTCCGATGGAGAACGGAACCGTGAATTACCGCCCTTATGATGGGCTCAGGATTTATCTGAACCCTGAGCAGGAAGATATGGTGGCTTTGGTAGATAAAGGGGTACACAACGGGAAGAAATCCTCACATTATTATCCTTTCATCACCGTGGAAAGCCTTGGCCTGGACTATTCCGTTTACGAGTGGAAGTACGGCGCACGCTGTATTCCAATCAAATGAAGCATGAACAAATAAAAAGCCACACGGTAGACAGATCCGTCTGCCGTGTGGCTTTTTGCATCAGAGTTTACGGAAGATGTGGATGCGGAAGGAAATGCGGCAGTCCAGTGCATCCAGCGCCGCCAGACGGTCTTTTCCCGCCTTGGGGGTTTTCCACGCATAGGGCGTCATGCCAAACAGCGCCTGGATATCCGCCTGATTTTCCAGATGGATCATCCCATCCACCGGCACGATAGTCTCGTAAGAAAAACCCTCGTAGGGTGTCTTCTTCTCCTCGTTGGGGTAGGGCTTGTCATAGAGCACCTGCTTCAACTCCCACAGGTGATCGGCGGCGGGCACTACATAGAAAAAGAACCCGCCCGGCTTCAGCACCCGCCGGAACTCCTCTAAAAACAGCGGTGAAAAGCAGTTCAGCAGCACATCCACGCTTTCGTCTGCCAGCGGCAGGCGGTTGGAAGAGGCCACCGCAAATTCGATGCCCTTTTCCCGTTTTGCCGCATAGCGGAGAATGAATTTGGAAATGTCGGTTCCCGCCATACGGGGCTGCTTTCCTGCATTCAGCAGGGTCTGGTAGATCCCGGCGGTATAATAGCCCTCGCCGCAGCCTGCATCCAGCAAGCTGGGTGCATCCCCGCAGCGGCAGCTGATCTCCCGGCACAGGGAATCCCGCAGCGGGGCATAATATTCTTTAGACAGAAATTCCCAGCGGGCTCGCGCCATCAGCTTATCATCGCCGGGGGCGGCAGAGTGTTTCTGATTGGCAGGCAGCAAATGGGTGTAACCCTCTTTGGCAATGTCATAGCTGTGGTTTGCGCAGCAGCGGTAACTCCGTTCCTCCCGCGTTAAACCGCCCCCACAGAGGGGACAACGGAACAGGGATGTCATAAAACCCTCTCCTTTTTAGTTGTTTGCCTGTGTTACATCATGGATCCACTTGCCACTGCGGTAACGAATGGTACATAACGGCATCTTGACCATACCCTCTACCTGCATGGCAATGGCAATGGGCCAGCACCCCCACTGCAGCACCAGCGCCACGAGAGCCGTCAGCGGCAGGCATACCAGCCACTGCGGCACAATATCCAGCACCGTGGACCACACCACGTCGCCGCCTGCCCGTAATACACCGGTAACGGCGGAAATACCATGAGCATGCAGCGGAATACCCGCAAAGCTGGCTACCGCCAGCGCCGTGGCAATTCGCGCCGTTTCCCCATACAGCTTGAACATCGGGAAAATCACCGGGCGGAACAGTACCGGCACTAACAGGACTGCCACCAGTGCGATCACACCGCCTACGATGACATTGAAGCGCAGCAGCGCGCCACCAAGGCCCATGATTTCTTCGTGATCGCGGCCTTCGCCAATCACTTTTCCCACCATCACAGCTGTGGCTGCACCCAGACCGAAGCAGGCCACCAGAAACAGGCGGGACAGATTACCGATGACGGCATTGGCCGCCAGCATTTCCATCGAGTTGTGGGTATAACCCAGAATGACTGTCAGCATGGAATTGCCCAGACCCCAGAGCATTTCATTGAGGATGACGGGAGAAGAATATTTCACAAAGCGGCGCAGCATGTCCCAACCGGGCCGTAGCAAGGCGCCGAGATCCAGCGGAATGGTTTTACTTCGGACCGCACACACCACACAGATGATGCACTCCGACATGCGGGCAAGCAGAGTAGCCAATGCCGCACCCGCAACCCCCAGCATGGGGAATCCGCACTTGCCGAAAATCAGCAGATAGTTCAATCCCGTATTCAGAAGCGTGGAAAAACCGAACACTTTCATGCCAAAGCTGCCATTCTCCACGCTGCGTTGGGCGCTGACATAGATCGAGGAGAGCATGTTGAACACATAGGAAAAACCGATGATGCGCAGATACGGCGCACCCAACAGGCTGAGGTCGTGCCGGTTACTGAGCAGATCCATCACCTGCACCGGCCACAGTGCAAACACAACCGCCAAAACCACCGTAATGGCAGTGCCTACCATGGCAGCCACGCCGATGGCACGGTTGATACTCTGCACATCTCCCTTGCCCCAGTACTGGCTGACCAGAATGCCCAGTCCGCTCTGAACGCCGAAGACGATACTGATCAGCAAAAACACCGGCACATTGGCTGTGGTCACAGCCGCCATTTCCTCGTTGCCCAGCTGACTGACCATGAAGGTGTCGATCAGTCCGAGGGAAAACGTAATTAAGTTTTGTAAGATCATAGGCAGCGACAGCTTCCATACCTGCCGGTAGAAGCCGGGCCGCTGATGCGCATAAGTTGACATAATTTCTCCTATTTGATTAAAGCATGGGCATTCGAGTATCGTGGTGGGTGCGAAGCGCCGCCACGCAGGCGTCGATCTCCTCCCTTGTGGTCTCAGGGCCGAAGCTGAGCCGAATCACACCACCTGCCGCCTTCTTCGGCAGCTTCAGCGTGGCTACCACATGGCTGGGCTTCCCCTGATGGCAGGCGGAACCTGCCGAGATGCAGATGCCCTGACTGCCCAGATCATTGACGATATTCTGGCTGGGCCAGCCCACCAAACTCAGTGCCAGCACATGAGGTGCCTCACCGCCCAGCAGCAGCACATCGGGGATGGTGGAAAGCTGCTCTTTCGCATAGGCTTTCAGTTCCGTCATACGGGCCAGCTTTTCCGCAAGGTTTTCTGTCCGCAGCTCCACCGCCTTGGCAAAACCGGCGATCTGGGCCGTGGCTTCCGTACCGGCCCGCAGACCACCCTCCTGCCCACCGCCGGAGAGCAGCGGCTTGGGGTTGCGGACGCGGTCGCTGATATACAGCGCACCGATGCCCTTGGGCGCACCAATTTTATGACCGGAGAGGGCAATGAAGTCCGCGCCCAGCGTTTTGGCGGTGAAGGGAATCTTCAAAAAGGCCTGCACCGCATCGGTATGCAGCAGGGTCTGGGGATTTTTCTTCTTCAGTCCGGCAGCAATTTCCGCCACGGGATAGATGTTACCCAGCTCGTTATTCACCAGCATGACAGAAACCAACGCCGTATCGGGACGCACTGCATCCAGTACCTGCTGCGCGGTGATGTCGCCGCTGCCGTCAGGGGTCAGGTAGGTCACCTCATAGCCCTGCTTTTCCAGCCACTGGCAAGTGACCCGCACTGCACTGTGCTCCACGGCGGTGGTGACGATGTGTTTGCCCAAATGGCGGTTCTGCCAGCAGGCAGCGGAGATGGCCCAGTTGTCACTTTCGGTGCCACAGGCGGTGAAATAGAGCCGCTTGGGATCGCAGCCCAGCGCATCCGCCACGGTTTCGCGCCACTCCTCCACCCGCTTTTTCATATCCGCGCCAAAGGAATACTGGGAGCTGGGATTGCCGTACTGCTCCGTCAGCACTTCATACATGGCGTCCGCCACGGCGCGGGGAATGGGCGTGGTAGCCGCGTGATCTAAATAAATCATGGGGAACTCCTTTTCTTGGGACTTGCCCAATGTGGGATTTGTCAGTATAATGAATGGGTAAAAGTGTGAAAACCTCACATCTTTCCTCTATGGAACTACAACATTTTATTATATAAAATTTTTGCCTGAAGCGCAAGGAGAAAGCATGAAAGTTGCCATTTACACCCTCGGGTGCAAAGTGAATCAATACGAAACGCAGGCCATGGAACAGGAATTGCGCCGGAGGGGTCACGAAGTCGTGGACTTTGCCGACGCGGCAGACGCCTACGTCATCAACAGCTGCTCGGTCACGGCGGTCAGCGACCAGAAGTCCCGTCAGGTGCTTCACCGCGTCCGCCGTCAGCATCCCGATGCCGTGGCCGCACTGGCCGGCTGCTACCCTCAGACCCATGTAGAGGATGTGCAGAAGCTCGATATAGACCTGATCGCCGGTACCGGCGACCGGATGGGCTTCATCGACCTGCTGGAAGAAGCCGTGACGGAGCGCAAGCATATCGAAGCCATCGACCAGGCCTTTGAGCGCCGCGTCTTTGAGATCCTGCCTGCCGGCGGCTCCAGCCGCCGCACCCGCGCTATGCTGAAGGTGGAAGACGGCTGCGTTAATTTCTGTTCCTACTGCATCATCCCCTACGCCCGCGGCGGCGTCCGCTCCCTGCCTCTTGCCGAGGCGGCACGGCAGGCCGCTGAACTGGCGCAGCAGGGTTATCAGGAGATCGTGCTGACCGGCATCGAAATTTCCTCTTGGGGTCGCGATCTGAAAACCGGAGAAACCCTGATCGACCTGATGGAAGCCATCTGCGCAGCCGCGCCGAAGATGCGTCTGCGCCTTGGCAGTCTGGAACCCCGCACCATTACGGAGGACTTCTGCCGCCGTGCAGCAGCCCTGCCGCAGCTGTGCCCCCAGTTCCACCTATCCCTGCAATCTGGCTGCGATACCACCTTAAAGCGGATGAATCGTAAGTACGATTCCGCCCGTTTTGCGCAATCCGTTGATCTTTTGTGCCAATATTTTGAGCATCCAGCCATTACCACTGACCTGATCACCGGTTTTCCGGAGGAGACGGAGGCAGAGTTCGAGGAAACGCTGGACTTCATCCGCAAGTGTGGTTTTGCCCAGATGCACATCTTCCCCTACTCCATCCGCCCCGGTACACCGGCTGCCAAGATGATCCAGATCCCCAAGGCCGTGAAGGAAGAGCGGGCTCACCGCGCCGCCGCTGTGGCAGAAGAAATGCAGCAGGCATACCTTGCCGCCTGCGTGGGGCAGACGTATCCCGTACTGTTTGAGCAGCCCAAAGGCGACTGCTTCAGCGGCCATGCCCCCAACTACATGGAGGTGCTGGTGGACGGCTGTGACCTGCACAATCAGATCAAAAACGTCCGCATCACCGGCGTTGCAGGCGACGCGCTGTTGGGCGAGATCATGGAGGATTGACCGAATGAAAAGTCACTTTTTCGCGTATGTGTCCCGCATGCGCTTTATCCAGCGCTGGGCGCTGATGCGCAACACCGCACAGGAGAATGTGCAGGAGCACAGCCATCAGGTAGCCGTCCTGGCCCATGCGCTGGCAGTCATTCGCAACGAAAAATTCGGCGGCAGCGTGGATGCCGGACAGGTGGCGGTCGCCGCACTGTATCACGATGCCAGTGAAATCTTTACCGGTGACATGCCCACCCCTATCAAATATGACAACCCTGCCATCCGCAAGGCATACAAGGATGTGGAAGCCGTAGCAGAGCGCAAACTGCTGGAGTTACTGCCGCAGGAATTGCAAGGGGTGTACGCACCCATCATTACCGGCCCCGGCGGCGAGACTGAACAGCTGGTAAAAGCCGCAGACAAGCTCTCCGCCTACATCAAGTGTGTAGAGGAGCTGAAAGCAGGCAACAATGAATTCCGAGAAGCCGCCGCCCAGACACGCAAGGCACTGGAGGAATACGGTCTGCCGGAAGTCGATTATTTTATGTCAACTTTCATAGACAGTTTCTCCCTGACATTGGACGAACTGAAATAAAGAAAAGGCAGGTATCTTCGGATACTTGCCTTTTTTTGTCAAAGAGAGTAGAATCGAAAAAACGAAAGGGCGGTGAGAGAACATGGATAAGCGCCAACGGGCGGCAGCAGCCGCTATGGCAGCCGTAGCCGCGGCAGGTATGATGACCGGCTCTGTGGTGGAATCCCCCGCCGAGCTGCTGCAGGATGCAGAAGCGATTGCAGAAGATACCGACACACAAGATACCGAAATGCGCAGATCCACCGTTTCCGCCCGCATTCGGCGGTGGCTGCTCTCCCTGCCGGAGGCTATTCGGATTCTGGTAGTCATTCCCCTTTGGGGGATTGGCTGGGTGCTGCAAAGCGCCCTGACCGCTCTGTTGAGTGCCTCTGTGCCATTGGTACAGCACCTGTTGGGTTGGCTGTGTCTGGCACTCATATTGCTGGTCGTCCACACCGTTTCCGTCAAGGCGGCATTTCCCAAAGTCTCTCTCCGCCGCATCCTGCGGCCCGGCACCGTTCTGTTTTTGCTCGGCATGACAGCGGTTCTGGCATTGGCAGATCTGGCGCTGCCTGCCGTCTGGACAGGCTATGACCGCATTTCGCAGGCCGTGTGGCGCATTGGCTCCCTCTGCCTGCTTGGCTGCACCTGTGGTGCCGCGCTGAAGCGCCATGGCTGCCGCGCCGAACGCCAGCGTGCTGCGATTCCCAAACGCACCTCCGTGGAGGAAGAAGCCCGCCGTCTGGCAGACACTGTCTGTCCGCCCCGCTGAAGTTCATCAAATAATCCCGCCATCCTGATATGGGACGGCGGGATTCTCATCATACCATTTTTTCGGGACGAACCGTCTCGTCATACTCCTCCACCGTCAGCAGGCCGGAATTCAGCACCGCCTCTTTCAGAGTGGTTCCCTCCTCCAACGCCCGCTTGGCGCACTTAGCAGCCGCTTCGTAACCGATCTTGGGTGTCAGGCAGGTCACCAGCATCAGGGAGTTTTGCAGATTGTATTCCATACGCTCCACATTGGGTACGATGCCCTCCACACAGTGGACGCGGAAGGAATCCATCACGTCCGTCAGCAGCCGTGTGGAAAGCTGGAAGTTATAGGCGCTCACCGGCAGGAACACATTCAGCTGGAAGTTGCCCTGGGACGCAGCAAAACCGATGGCCGCATCGTTGCCCATCACCTGCACTGCCACCATGGTGACCGCTTCGCACTGGGTGGGGTTCACCTTGCCGGGCATAATGCTGCTGCCGGGTTCATTTTCTGGAATATACAGCTCGCCCATGCCGCAGCGGGGGCCGCTGGCCTCAAAGCGAATGTCGTTGGCGATCTTCATCAGGTTGGCCGCCAGCGCCTTCAACGCGCCGTGGGCGAACACCAGCGCATCCTTGCTGGTCAGGGCATGGAACTTGTTTGCATCCGGCACGAACTCCAAACCGGTCATCTGCCGCAGATAACCGCAGACCTTCTCATCATAGCCCTTGGGGGCATTGAGGCCAGTGCCCACGGCGGTACCGCCGATAGCAAGTTTACACAATTCCGTTTGCGCCAGCCGCAGCATCCGGCAGGGTGCGGCAATCAGTTCCCGCCAACCGGAGACCTCCTGCGCAAATTTCAGAGGCGTGGCATCCTGCAGGTGGGTGCGACCGATGCGGATCAGATCGGGATACTGGGCCTCCAGCGCGGCAAAGGCGGCCTCCAGCCGCTCTGCTGCGGGCAGCACCTCGCCCGCCACACTCAGCGCGGCCGCAATGTGTAGTGCGGAGGGGAAAGTATCGTTACTGGACTGGGAGGCATTGACGTGATCGTTGGGGTGCAGTGCCACGCCTGCCTCCGCCGTCAGATGGGCAATCACTTCATTCACATTCATATTGGTCTGGGTGCCGCTGCCGGTCTGCCAGACCACAAGGGGGAATTCCTCATCCCGCTTGCCGCCGCGGATCTCTGCACAAGCCGCGGCAATAGCGTCCGCCTGTACCGCCGTCAGCTTGCCTACCTCGGCATTGGCTCGTGCGCAGGCTTCTTTTAAGTAAGCAAATGCCGTGATGATCTCCTTCGGCTGGCGCTGGCCGCCGATCTTGAAATTCTCGATGCTCCGCTGGGTCTGTGCGCCCCAGTAGTGCTCAGCCGGCACGGCAATAGTTCCCATGGTGTCGTGTTCCATACGGAAGTTCATAGTGTCTCTCCCCCGATTGTTCAGATGCACCTATTGAAGCACATTTTCACGTTCCTTGCAAGTCCTGAGAAAAAACGGCTCCATTCCGGAGCCGTTTTTCCTATTCCTCAATGCTGATGGCATCCACAGGACAGCTGTCCCGCGCCTCCTGCACCATATCCAGCAGGGGCGGGTCAAAATCACCGCCGTGCGCGTAACCATCGTCACCCATGGCAAAGACTGCGGAGCATACATTCGCACACATGCCGCAGGCGATGCAGTTCTCGTTGACCGTTGCTTTCATGTCACACCTCCAATGTGAAATCAGGGATACCCTATTCTGCCCCACTCTCCTATCTTTCAAACACGCCCTCTTGCACTACGGCCTTCCTAAGCGTAAAATAGAACCATCCTTTGCAAACAGGAGGAATTGCCATGCTGGTGCGCGTACCTGACTATTATCACCACTTCCGCTGTCTGGCGGACCGCTGCCCCCACAGCTGCTGTGAAAAGTGGGAGGTCGTGCTGGATACCGAGCATGTCAACCTGTATGAAAGCATTTCCGGCCCGTTGGGCAGCAAGCTGCGCGCTGCTATGGTACAGGACGCAGAGGGCGATGTCTGCTTTGCGCTGAACGGAAACCGCTGCCCGTTTTGGGATCACGAAAACCTCTGCGAGATCCACCGGCAGATGGGCGAAGCCGCCACCAGCGTTACCTGTCAGGAGCATCCCCGCTTCACCGAGGATTTCGGTCCCTTCCGCGAGATCACTCTCTCCGCCTCCTGCCCCGCTGCCAACGACCTGTTGCTGGGCAGCGAAGCACCGCTGCGCTTTGTGGAATGGGCGGACGATGCCCCCGCTGAGAACGGCGATGACTGGCTGCCCTTCCTGCTGCCGCTGCGCCAGCAGATGTTGGACATCCTGCAGGATCGCTCCCACTCATTCTATCTGCGGCTGTACTCCTTTCTTACACTGGCGGAGCAGGCACAAACGTTGCTGGACGCGGGAATGGAATCGGAACTACCCAACCTGACAGCCGACTGGACGCCCCCTGCCTCCGTCAATGGAGCAGGGCTGTTTCCTGCCGCCCTGCACCTGCTGGATGGTCTGGAGATTTTAGAAGCGGACTGGCGCAACTTGCTGCACCGTGCTGAAACGATCCCCCCCGCCGATCATTCCTCTGCGCTGCTGGAACGCATTGCCGTGTATTTTGCCTTCCGGTATCTGCTGAAATGCGTCAACGACGGCGATCTTTTGAGCCGTGCGCAGCTGGTGGTATTTGCTGTTTTGACCGTGGAACAGCTGGCAGCTGTCTGCGGACTTTCCGAAGCATTGCGCCGCTTCAGCTGCGAGATCGAGCACAACGAGGAGAATGTCTCCGCCCTGTTGGAGGCCTTTTGTTATGGCGAGGCCTTCTCTCTTCCCCGCTTTTTCCAGACGCTGGTGCAATAGGTCAACCTTTGTGAATTTCTCCACTGTTAAACGTTTTGACATTGTGCAAATAGTAAAACATGCACAAACACCATTGACTTTTTTGAAAATGTATTGTATATTGTAGACACAGGAAAGGAGTGAGTCCCATGGGCTGATCAGCTCAGAGGTTTCATATAACCTATCCGCACATCGTTCAGATTCAACCAAAAAAATCAAGTGCAGTGAATGAGTAAGCAAACAACTCGGTAATACCCAAAGACGAAACAATCTCACTATGATGAGCCACACGAGAAAGACTATTCGGTAAAAACTGGAGAAGATTCTGCGTGTACCTGACGTTTTATGGATTGGCGAAAACCCGAGAAAACAAGTCCCCCTGTGATCTGAACGAAATTTAAAGAAAGAGGTACGGTCCAATGAACAGTCCAATCAATGGTTGAACCCCCCATTCGCCGACGGAGCGGATGGGGGGAAATGTTTTTTATGGCGTAGTCATAAAAAATATTTCCATTCATCCGCGATAGGGTTCCCGCTGCGAGCCAGTATCAGCAAGCGAAATCAAAAAGAGGACGGGTTCCCCGTCCTTTTTCTTATATCTTCTCTCCTCCACACAGCCGCTCCAGCACACGGCGCAGCGGTACAAACAGCATCAATGTCATCACAAAATTTCCGGCGCAATGCATCAGATCGTACGGGATCCCGCTGATCCACCACGAGATAGCCGCATGAACGCCACCCGTGACCAGATAGACCGGTGCACACAAGGCCCCGAACAACAAGCCAAACCCACCGGACAGCACCGCCCAGCCCCATGGAGATTCCATATTCCGCAGACACCACGCCGCAAAGGCCAGCATCACCCATACATACAGGTAATTGACGGCCCACAGATTCACGCCGTATACCGCGATCTCCAAAAACACATACACATAGATCGGGTAAACAGCCTTATGTCCAAAGGCAACCGCAAACAGCATCACAAACAACGACACCGGTTCAATATTGGGCAGCCACATCATCGCCACCTTGGCGCCAAATGTCACGCTGCCCAACACGGCAAACAAGGTTATCTCCCGCAGCGATATGCTCCAATGATTCTTCTTATCCATAGGTATACACCAGCTTAAAGGTATCTCCGTCATAAACCGGCGTTTGGTCGATGCCCTGCGCGGCATATTCCTCTCCCTGATAGAAGGCCCAGTAGGCCCCGTCCAGATCATAGTCAGCCCGTTCTCCGTCTACAACCTTGATATACAGGCCATATGCCCCTTCTTCGCCCTCGATCAGTCCCTCCTCCAGCAGAAGGGCTCCCAGATATTCTGCATTTGTCTGATAGGTAAATTCCGCAATCACACCATCACTGTGGGTCACCTCCACAGTGATTTCTTTTTCTCCGGCAGCGGTCTCTGGGCGGGTCGCTGCATAGATCGCGGCAAAAGCCGCCATGACACACAACAGTACTCCCACTGCCAGCAGTTTTTTCGTGGGTTTCTTCATCATGGTTCCTCCCTGCTCCGCAAAAAAGCCGCGGCGTCCCTAAAGACGCCGCGGCCGTTTTTCCGCACGCAAAATGACCCCCTCCCCCGTCTTTCCGCAGGAGTAGGGTATCCTTCTGTCCCGTAGGTCTTCTGACTCACGCATCCGGAGAAAGCCTCCACGCCCTCTTTTGCCTTCCCAGGTCTCCCCAGTGACTGACTTTCGTCCAAAAAGAGGGCTCTGCGCATACAGCGGCGGTACCGTTCGGGATTCTCACCCGATTCTCTTGTTCAGCCGGTACGGTGGATAATCCCCCGCAGCGGCCACGAAACATGATTGATTTTTACTTATAGTAACAGAAAATCACTGTTTTCTCAACCACTTTTTTGCAAAAAGCCGCCTCTTCCCGTTTGGAAAGAGGCGGTTTTTGATACATCACAAATACCGGATACGAATTACTGAGCGTTGTCAACGCCGTTCATGTAGCAAGCCAGCTCGACCATCTTGGTAGCATAGCCACACTCGTTGTCGTACCAGGAGACAACCTTCACGAAGTTGT
>JAFYQM010000024.1 GCA_017547085.1 Oscillibacter sp. | reverse complement strand
GCCCTCGTGGGCCTCGCCGAGGGTGAAGATGCCGCCGGGATTGTAGCGGCAGGAGATCTTCTCGGGAATGCGGCCAATGGAAGCAGCCAGATAGTCCACCATGGTCAGATCGTCCAGATTGATGATGGCGCCCAGACGGTCCGCCAGCTGATATTCCTCCGCAGGAGTCTCATTGGAGGAGAACATGATATTCTCTCCGGTGATGCCGCACTTCTCGCTCATCAGCAGCTCTGCCTCAGAGGAACAGTCGCAGCCGCAGCCCTCCTCGTGGAGCAGCTTCAAAATGGCGGGGGTAGGGGTGGCCTTCACGGCGAAATACTCCCGGTAACCCGCGTTCCACGAAAAGGCCTTTTTCAGGGCGCGGGCGTTCTCGCGGATGCCTTTTTCATCATAGATGTGAAAGGGGGTGGGGTAGCGGGAAATAATCTCCTCCAGCTGCTGCTTCGTCACAAAGGGTGTTTTCATGGAACCATACCTCGAATCTTTTGGCTTGGAGCATATGCTCGAACAAAGCCTATTTTACGAGTACGGAACGGCATCTGTCAAGGAATTTGACAGGGAAAGGGCGCAAAAACGGGCAAAAAAGGGAAAAGGTGCGGTAAAGCGGATATTCTCACCAAAAAACAACCCCTTGTGTTTCATCGGGAGAGAGGATACAATGAAATCAGATAATATCCGCGAAGAAACAGGAGGAAGAGCCATGGGTAAGATCACAGTCAATGCCGTGGGAAAACAGTGCCCGGTTCCGGTGGTGGAGGCCACCCGCGCCCTGCGGGCCATGACGGAAAGCGGCACGCTGGAAGTTCTGGTAGATAACGAGATCGCCGTGCAGAACCTCACGCGCATGGCGGCAGGCCATCATTTGGAGGCCAAAGCGGAAAAGCGGGGTGAGGCCCTGTTTGCTGTGACCGTGGAGGTTTCTCGGGCGGTGGGAGAGGCTCCTGTGGAGGAGGCTCCGCTGACCTGCATCCCCGATGCACGGGGTGAACTGGTGGTGGCCATCGATACGGATGCTATGGGCCGCGGCAGCGAGGAACTGGGCCGGACGCTGATGAAGGGCTTTGTGTTTGGCGTCAGCCAGCTGCCGCAGCTGCCGAAAACCATCCTGCTGTATAACGGTGGTGCCAAGCTGTCCGTAGAGGGCTCCGATTCTCTGGAGGATCTGAAGAACATGGAGGCGCAGGGAGTAGAGATCCTCACCTGCGGCACCTGCCTCAATTTCTATGGCCTGTCGGAGCAGCTGGCCGTGGGCAGCGTGACGAATATGTATGCCATCGTGGAGAAGCTGGCGGGAGCCGGAAAGGTGATCAAGCCATGATCTATCTGGATAACGCGGCAACCAGCCGTCCCAAGCCGCCCTGTGTGGCGGAGGCGGTGGTGGCTGCCATGGAGGACTTCGGCAACTGTGGACGGGGCGTCCATGAAGATGCCTTGTCTGCGGCACGGACGGTGTTTTCCGTGCGGCAGAAGGTGGCGGCCCTGTTTGGGGCCAGACCGGAGCGGGTGTGCTTCACGCCCAACTCCACCATGGCGCTGAATATCGCCATCAGCGGGTTACTGACGGCGGAGGATCATGTGATCTCCACTGATCTGGAGCATAACTCCGTCCTGCGGCCGCTGTACCGTTTGCAGCAGCAGGGGATGGGACTGGATTTTGTTCCCGCCGACCGATGGGGAAGACCTGATTACGATGCCTTTGAGAAGCTGCTGCGGCCTAACACGCGGGCCGTGGTCTGTACCCATGCGTCCAATCTGACGGGCAATCTGCTGGATATCGAGCGGATAGGCGTATTTTGCAGGCAGCATGGACTGCTGTTTATCGTGGATGCCTCCCAGACGGCAGGCGTGTTTCCCATCAATATGGAGCGGCAGCACATCGATGTGCTGTGCTTTACGGGCCATAAGAGCCTGCTGGGGCCGCAGGGCACCGGCGGCTTGTGTGTTGGTCCGGGCGTGGAGATCCGTCCCTTTGCTGTGGGCGGGACGGGCGTGCAGAGCTACGCGGAATCCCAGCCGTTGGAGTATCCCACCCGTCTGGAGGCCGGTACGCTGAACAGCCACGGCTTGGCAGGCCTTGGTGCCGCACTGGATTTTTTAGAGCAGACGGGGATCGATGTCATCCGGCAGCATGAACTGCAGTTGGCGAAGCGTTTTTACGAAGCCGTGCGGCAGATTCCCGATGTCACGGTCTACGGCGATTTTTCGCAGGCAGAGCGGGCCCCCGTGGTGGCGCTGAATTTGCGGGACTATGAATCCGGACAGGTATCGGACGAATTGGCGGAGCGCTTTGGCATTGCAACCCGTCCTGGTGCCCACTGTGCGCCCAGAATGCACCGGGCGTTGGGAACGGAGCAGCAGGGAGCCGTCCGGTTTTCGTGGAACTTCTTCAATACGGCAGAGGAAACGGACGCGGCGGTGGAGGCGATCCGCCTCTTGGCTGCGGAGGATTGAGATGCGGCAGAAAGAGGAGCGATGCATCGTGACCTTCCGCACCACTGCCGCGGCTATGGAGATGGAGCGGATTTGTAAGGAATGCGGCATTCCCGGCCGCCTGATCCCGGTGCCGCGGGCCATCACTGCAGGCTGCGGCATGTGCTGGTCGGCACCGCCGCACGCACGGGAGACCGTGGAGGAACTGGTGATGGACCGGCACTTGATGATCGAGGGAATTTATGCGATACTGCTGTAGAGGTGATGGCAATGGCAAACAACTGTGAAGAGTGTGTTCACTACGACTATGACGACGAGATGGACGCCTACTATTGCACCATGGATCTGGACGAGGACGAAATGGAGCGCTTTCTGCGCAGCGCCAACAGCGCCTGCCCCTTTTACCGGCGAGGCGATGACTATATGACAGCACGGAGGCAGTGAGCATGGAATGGGTGGACTTGTATGACGAAAATCGCGTTCCGTTGGGCAAGACTGCGGAGCGCTACGGGAAAAAGGAACCGGGTGAGTACCGCACGGTGGTGCATGTGTGCATCTTTGACGCACAGGGCCGTCTGCTGATCCAACAGCGCAGTGCCCAGAAGCGCATCTGCCCCAACCAGTGGGATGTGTCGGCAGCCGGCGGTGTGGACGCGGGGGAGACGCCCCGCGAAGCGGCGGAACGGGAAGCACGGGAGGAGCTGGGCTATACACTGGACCTCGACGGTGTGCGTCCCTCGGTCACGGTGAATTTTTCCGGCGGCTTTGATGACTTCTTCATCGTGCAGCAGGAGGTGGATGTAGCGTCCCTGTCTCTGCAGACGGAGGAGGTCAGCGCCGTTCGCTGGGTCACACGGGAGGAAGCGCTGTCCATGCTGGATACGGAGGAGTTTATCGGCTACCCCAAGAGCTTTTTGGAGTTCCTCTTTGATATGCGGAACCAGTTCGGATTTGCGATGTAAATATAAAAAGAAGCGGCGAACAGCCGCTTCTTTTTGCATGTCAGGGGAGATCTTCCTCCGGCGTTTCCAGCAGGTGCATCATGGAAACCTCATAGGCCGTCCGCAGGTCTACCGTGCCGTCGGGCAGGATTTTCTGATAAGTACGGCTCTGCACCCGTCCCTCCAGCGCCAGATGCTCGCCTACCACTTTTTCGCTGGCGCAAATGGCAAGCTGTCCCCATGCGATGACCGGCAGGTAGTCCGCTCTTCCGTAACGGCGGGGTACGGCCAGCATCAGATCACAGATGCTGCGGCCCAGTGGCGTTCTCCGGAAGATCGGCGGTTTGCACAGGGCACCGGAGAGGACGATCGAGTTGCAGAAGGTGTCCTCCGCCGGCAGAAGCTCCTGCGCGTAGACGGTCAGCACTAGCTTGTTGCCCACGCCGCTGCGGTTGTTGAAGGAGCGGAACTGGCCCCGTACCCGCAGGGGAACCTCCGGCGTGACCTGCTGCTGCATGCCCTCCGGCAGCAGCACCGGCAGCACGTCCGGTGTGCCGGACAGACGGGGGACCTGCAGGAAAAACCGGTAAAACTGCGTGCCGTGATTTTTGTGGGAGGGAGCGGGGAAGTCCTGCGGCACGCCCTCTAAAAGCACTTCATTTCGGCTCAGTGTTGTCATGTTGTCCACCTCTCTCGCGTGATGGAACATCCTATGACCGAAGGACGGGGAATAGACCTCTTGCGTCCGGGGAAAATGTAACATATAATAGGGAAAATCCGTTTGGGAAGGAGTGCGTCCCATGGCAAACATTCTGGACTATGTGGACTGGCGGGGAGATTTGACCCTTGCACAGTCTTCGTTCAATGAAGTGGATAACCTCATTCTGGCGGAACTGTCCTTTCTGAATTGGAAAGGCATTGTGCCTGCCCCTGGTGAGGGAGAAAGTGTGTCTCTGCGGCAGGCGGAGGAGGCCTTTTTCGCCCGCGTCCCCGCGGGGGAAACGGTGGATATGGGCGTGCTGGTGCCCCAGGCGATTCCTGATCTGCTGCGCAAGGCAGCCGCCTCCGACCGGTTCGGAGAGATGCGGCTGGCGGGTTTCGTGGATCTGCTGGATGTGCAGCGGGGCGAGCAGTTTGCGGCGCTGACCGTGGAGACAGGGGACGGCGCGGTGTATCTGGCCTTCCGCGGTACAGACGACACGCTGGCGGGCTGGAAAGAGGACTTTGAAATGGCCTTTTTGCCGGAGATCCCCGCCCAGAAAAAGGCGCTGGAATACCTAAACGTCATGGCACGGCAGTATCCCCGTAAAAAGCTGCGGCTGGGTGGCCATTCCAAGGGTGGTAATTTAGCGGTGTATGCCGCTGTGTTTGCGCCGGAGCGGCTGCAAAAGCGCATCGAGACGGTCTGGTCCAACGATGGTCCCGGCTTCCATGAGAATATCCTCTCTCTGCCGCAGCACGCACAGATCGCGGAGCGTATTCGCTCCATCGTGCCCAAGTCCTCAGTGGTGGGGATGCTGCTGGAGCATGAGGAGGACTACGCCGTGGTAGACAGCAGTCAGCTGGGCTTTTTGCAGCACGACGGCTTTTCGTGGCAGGTGCGGGGCAGCGGCTTTGTGCACCTGCATCAGGTGACGGAGCAGGCGCGACTCAGCGATCAGGAACTGCGTGCATGGGTGCAGACCCTGACGGTAGAAGATCGGGAGAAGTTTGTCTCCGCCCTGTTTGATGTGCTGAGTGCCTCCGGCGCGGTGACGTTGACCGATCTGAAGGCAGACCGTGTCAAGGCGGTAACCGCCATGGTGAAGGCTGCCAAGGATCTGGATAAGGGAACCCGTGAGGGCCTTTTGAACTTTATCAGCATCCTCTTCAAGGGGAACCTCCGCATGGTTCTTGAGGGCATACAGGAGGAGACGGAGAAAAAGGCCACGGTGCTTCGCGGAAAGAAAAAGAAAGGGGAAAGCGAACCATAAACGCCATTGTTTATACGTCCCAAACGGGATTTACCCGAAAGTATGCCCAGCTGCTGTCTCAGAAAGTGGGCGTTCCCGCCTTTGAGATCAAGGAGGCAAAGAAGCAGCTGCCTGCCGGTGCGGATATCTTTTATATGGGTTGGCTGAAAGCGGGAGAACTGAAAGGATTGTCCTCCGTTGTGGAGCGGTATTGCATTCGCGGCGCGGCGATTGTGGGCATGTCGCCCACAGGCAATGGCAGTTTGTGGACAGAGGCACGGATCAACGGCGGCGTCAGCGACAGCGGCGCCCGGTTGTTTTATCTGCAGGGCGGCTACGCGCCGGAACAGCTGAAGGGGCTGGATCGTTTTCTAATGAAGATGACGGCCCGTTCTGTGGTCAAACAGCTGCAGGCGTTGGGAGAAAAGCAGACAGAGCGGGACCGGGATATGCTGGAACTGTATCAGCACGGCGGGGACCGGGTGCGGGAAGAAGCACTGGATGAGATCGCCGCTTGGTTTGCCGAGGGACCCCATGACAGCGTTCTGACGCTGACAGAAACTGTGGATATCTAAGGGACAGCTAAAAGGAGAAAGAAGTGACAGGCACTTGCCTGTCACTTCTGAGACTGTCATAAACCCAGACGATTTTTTCGACGGGAAGGAAGGGGGGCGCGGGGAACCCAGGAAGGGTGTCCTGCGCGATTGAAATCATAAGTTTTCGAAATATTTCGAAAACTTGCTTTGCATGCCGAAAAAACTTTTTCGATATGAAAAGAAGCGACAGGCATTTGCCTGTCGCTTCTGTTTTATACGCGGTACTGGAATTCCCAGTCGTACATGGAAACCATGTCGCCGTCCTGAATGCCCATTTCCTCCATCCGCTGGTAGAGACCGGAGGTCTCCAGCATCTTTTCGAACCACATGCGGCTCTCGTAGTCGGAGAAGTTGGTGTTGGACATCAGGCGCTCCAGCCAGGGGCCTTCCACGATCCAGGTGCCGTCGTCGGCGCGGTAGATCTCCGGCGGCGCGGACATGTCCAGCGCAGCGGGACGGGGCACATACTCCGGCTCGTACACGGTGACGGGAGGCAGGGTGGAGAGGGTCTCTGCCACCTTGCCCACCAACTGGCGGGTGCCCTGATGGGCTGCTGCGGAAAGCTCGAACAGGCAAAAGCCCTTGGCTTCAACATGCTGGCGCAGGCGCTCCAGATTTTCGGGGTCTTCCATGATATCCATCTTGTTGGCGCACACGATCTGAGGACGGGTGGCCAGTTCGGGGCTGTACTGCTGCAGCTCCTCGTTGATGGTGTCAAAGTCCTCCACGGGGTCGCGGCCCTCGCTGCCGGACACATCCACCACATGAACCAGCAGACGGCAGCGGTCAATGTGACGCAAGAAGTCGTGGCCTAAGCCTGCGCCCTCGCTGGCACCTTCGATGATGCCGGGGATGTCCGCCATGACGAAGCTGACGCCCTCGTCCACCCACACCACACCGAGGTTGGGGAACAGGGTGGTGAAGTGGTAGTTGGCGATCTTGGGCTGTGCCTTGGAGACAACGGAGAGCAGGGTGGACTTGCCCACGTTGGGGAAACCGATCAGACCCACATCTGCCAGCAGCTTCAGCTCCAGCACCACGTCGTGCTCCTCGCCGGGCAGACCGCCCTTGGCGAAGCGGGGCACCTGACGGGTGGGCGTGGCAAAGTGCTGGTTGCCCCAGCCGCCACGGCCGCCCTTGCAGAGCACGTAGGGTTCCTTGTCGGACATATCCTTGATGATCTCACCGGTCTCAGCGTCCCGCACCAGCGTACCGCGGGGGACCTTGATGACCAGATTTTCGCCGTCCTTGCCAAACTTGCGGCCGCCGGAACCGTCGGCACCGTTGGGAGCGGCGTATTTCCGCTTGTAGCGGAAGTCCATCAGTGTGGACATGTTGTCGTCCACCTGCAGGATCACGGAACCGCCCTTGCCGCCGTCGCCGCCGTCGGGGCCGCCGTTTGCTACATATTTTTCGCGGTGAAAGCTGACGGCACCGTTGCCGCCCTTGCCCGCCTTGACGAAGATGCGGGCCTTATCGATAAATGCTGCCATGATGACACCTCCATAGATAGTGTTTGGATGCCGGTGGAGGCGTATCCATCCCAAGGCGTGAATTTCGCGCCCTCGGATGCAGACGCCCGAACCGGTTTGTTCCTGAAAAGAGCCCCGAACGGATCCTCGTTCGGGGCTCTCCTTAGTTCTGATTACTCGGCGACGTAAACAGAGGCCTGCTTACGATCCTTGCCCAGACGCTCGAAGCGGAGCACGCCGTCCACCATGGCGAACAGGGTATCGTCAGTGCCGATACCAACGTTCTTGCCGGGATGGATGTGAGTGCCGCGCTGGCGAACCAGAATGTTGCCGGCCTTGACAAACTGACCATCGGCGCGCTTGGGACCCAGGCGCTTGGACTCGGAGTCACGGCCGTTCTTGGTAGAGCCGCCGCCCTTCTTGTGGGCGAAGAACTGAAGACCAATACGAATCATGATAGGGACCATCCTTTCTATAGAATGTAGATGGAGAG
>JAFYQM010000023.1 GCA_017547085.1 Oscillibacter sp. | reverse complement strand
CCTGACGCTTACGATAACCCTTCTTGGGGTTGTACTTGAAGATGCGGACCTTCTTGCCCTTGCCGTTCTTCACGATGGTAGCTTCGACAGAAGCACCCTCCACGACGGGGGTACCGAAGGTGGCGTTCTCGCCGTCCAGGATGGCCAGGACCTGCTCGAACTTGACGGTTTCGCCAGCCTCGACATCCAGCTTCTCGATGAACAGGACGTCGCCCTCTGCGACCTTGTACTGCTTACCGCCGGTCACGATGATTGCGTTCATTTTTCTTTCAACTCCTTCATTTACGGGCTCGCTGTCGGGGGTGGTCCCCTGCGGGACTCTTGCAGACCCATTCAAAGCGGCTTGTCAATTATATCAGTGCGAGTTGGGGTTGTCAACGGTTTTTTCAAGAAAAATGCGGAAAAAACAGAGAAAAATCAGTATTGTTCCCAGTACCACATTCGCGTCGTGGTAAGCCGGGTCAGATTCGTGACCTCGATGTATAAAATTCCGTCCTCGGATTGCAGGTCATTATAGGAAATCCGGCGTTCATCGGTTTTGGAGCCGATGGGCAGATGGAAGCCAAACTGGTTGCCGTTTTTTCGGTTGAGGCCGGATGCTCCGACCAGAGGGCAGTCCCGCTCCAGAACGCCGATAGAGGCGCTTGCCAGAGGATAGCCTGTATCCACCCAACTGAACGAGCCGTTTTGATAGGGAATGGCTCCGGAGACCAGTTGACCACCCCTGCGGCCATAGCTGCCGTAAGATTGGAACCAGACCCGATATCCGTCTTCTGCAGCTTCACCGTTAAAATCAACGGCGTGGACAACGACACGGCAGCCGGAATCGTCCTCATACAGGATCTTACCCCTGTTGCTTTCGAGATCTGTTAAGTTCAGTTCTAGCATGTATGTGCCGGGAACTTCTTCGTAGGAAGCACGGTAGTTGGAGTTTCCAAGCTGGTATTGCAGACCGGCGCGCCATGTTCCCCAAGTTCCGTTTTTGGTCAATATAATAAATGTTATAGCTATTATAGCGGACGAAATCCCGCCGACAAGCGCCCAATGACGTTTGATTCGCTTTAAATCCGGAGAGCGGTGAGTGCCGTAAATCACTTCCGTCACATCGACTTCCAGTATGGCGGAGATACGCTCCAGTGTTTCTACATCCGGCAGCGCCTTGCCGGTCTCCCAGGCGGAAACGGCTTGCCGCGTGACGAACAGCTTGTCTGCAAGTTCCGCCTGCGTCATGTGTCTGGCAGTGCGGAGGGCACGAATGTGTTTTCCGACAGAGGCCATTTCGTCACTCCTTTCAAAAAGTTGGCCCCAGTCTAACACAGACTGGGGCCAACTGTCACGCAAATCGTATTTGCATTGCCTTAGTAGGCCAGATTTTCCACTGTCCAGCCGGAGATCAGGTCGGCATAGAACTTGCAGACATTCTTGCCGGTCTCCACATCCAGATTGATGTAGTTACCGCACTCCACGGCGCTCTTGCCGGGCATCTCGCCCTCAAAAGCGGCGGCTTTGTTGAACACATTCTTCACCAGTTCGATGGCACCCTCGCAGGAGAGCTGGCGGTTGTCAAACAGGAAGTAGAATCCGGTTTGGCAGCCCATGGGGCCGAAGTAGACCACCGCGTCCTTGTCCTCGGAATTGCGCAGCAGCGTTGCGATCAGGTGCTCGGCGGAGTGCATCTCGCTGTTGGTCAGCAGATCTCCGGTGTTGGGGCGCTTAAAGCGCAGGTCAAAGGTGATGACATCGCCGTCCCGGCGGGAATAGTACAGGCCAGGGGTCAGCTTGTTGTGGTCCACGGTAAACGAAGCAATTCTTTCCATATCAGGTTACCTCCTGTAATTTTTGGGCAAGGGGTAGCACCACGCGCCCCATGGCTTCCAGTGCTGCGCCGAAGTCGAAGTATTCCTCTGCCTGATTGTCGCGGAACAGATGGTCGGACACGGACTTAACAGCCACAAATTTCACGCCGTTGCGCAGGCACACCTGTGCGATGGCGCAGCCCTCCATTTCCACCAGCAGCGGAGAGAAGGTGTCGCGGATCCACTCCGCACGGGGGGTCTTGGTGGCGAACCAGTCGCCGGTGGCCACCCGTCCGGTAACAGCGGAAAAGCCCGCTTCCGCCAGCAGTTTTACACAATGTTCCGGTTCCCATGTGGGGAAGGACACCTGATTGACCGTGGAGACCAGACCGATGGGGTCGCCCACGGCGGTGGTGTCCACATCGTGCTGCACGAAGTCCGAGGCTACCACCAGAGAGCCGGTGGGCAGCTCTGCGGCGCAGCCGGCCACGCCGGCGTTCAAAATGAGGTCCACGCCGTATTTCAGACAGAACACCTCGGCGGCCATGGCGGCGTTCACTTTGCTGACGCCGCCGGCACAGGCGAGAATGTCCGGCGCGATCTCAAAGAAGGGAATACCGGATACGGTTTCAAAAGGTTGTAGGTTTTTTGCGCCGGGCAGGGCGTGCAGCTCCACCGGCATGGCAAATTGCAATCCGATTTTCATGGGTGTTTCCTCCAAAGCGTATCATATCGTTCCTCAGTATAGCACGGCTCACACGGCGGTGCAATCGGACATCAGTTCTCTTTCCAGATAAAAATCGGCATGGGCGGATCATTGCGGCGGTTGGTCCAGCTGCACTGCAGCACGGAGAACTTCCGGTCATCCAGTGCCGACAGATGACGCAGCACGGCATCTCGTTCCTCATAGCCGTTTTCCTTGCCGTAGTAAAGAGCGATGGCCATAACGCCGCCCACCTTCAAAAGCCGCAGGCCTGCGTCGATGGCCTGCAGGGAGGAATCGGCTTTCGTCACGATATTGGGATCGCCGCCGGGGAGGCGGCCGAAGTTGAACACGATACAGTCCACGCTCTCCGGTGCGGCATACTGTTCCATATTGGCGTGGCTGTCCAGAAAGACTTCTGCCTGCAGACCTTCCTGCTCCAGCAGTGCGCGGGTCTGCGTGACGGCATCCGGCTGGATATCGAAGGCCAGCACCCGCCCCGTTTCTCCGGCCAGACGGCACAGCAATGCGGTATCCCGCCCCTTGCCGGCGGTGGCGTCGATGCAAAAGGCGCCCGGTTTTATGGATTGGTTTAAAAAGTCATGTACCATGCTGAGGGTGTTCAGCTGCATTGTTTTGTCCTCCTGCGTGGGGTTTCGTCTCTATTATAGCAATTCCTGCAAAAAAGAACACAAAAAAATTCTCCGCACGGTTTTCCGTGCGGAGAATGGAGAAAACGAAAAATCAGCCCTTGACGATGGCAGCGGTGTCCATAGCGATCATGAGTTCCTCGTTGGTGGGGATCAGCAGGACCTTCACCTTGGAGTCCTCAGTGGAGAGCACCAGCTCCTTACCGCGCTGCTTGTTAGCCTCGGCGTCCAGCTTCACGCCCATGTATTCCAGACCTTCGCAGACAGCGGCACGGATGCCCTTGTCGTTTTCGCCGACGCCGGCGGTGAAGATGATGGCGTCCACGCCGCCCATGGCAGCTGCGTAACCGCCGACATACTTCTTGACCTCATAGGCGAACTTCTCGCGGGCCAGCAGAGCGCGGTCGTTGCCCTCGGCACCGGCGTTTTCCAGATCGCGGAAGTCGGAGGAGACACCGGAGATGCCTTCCATACCGGACTTCTTGTTCAGGATGGAAACCATTTCCTTGATGTTCATGCCGTACTTGTTCATCAGGAACTCCAGGATACCGGCGTCCAGATCACCGGCGCGGGTGCCCATGGGCAGACCAGCCAGGGGGGTGAAGCCCATGGTGGTGTCAACGGACTTGCCGCCGTCCACTGCGGCGATGGAGGAACCGTTGCCCAGGTGGCAGGAGATCAGCTTGACCTCTTCGGGCTTCTTGCCCAGCATGGCGGCAGCGCGGCCGGCAACATACTTGTGGGAAGTGCCGTGGAAGCCATAGCGGCGGACTCTGTCGTTCTCGTAGTACTCATAGGGCAGAGCGTACATATAGGCCTTTGCGGGCATGGTCTGATGGAAAGCGGTATCGAACACGGCAACCTGAGGCACATCTGCGCCCATGACGGCGGTGCAGGCGTTGATGCCGGTGATGTT
>JAFYQM010000002.1 GCA_017547085.1 Oscillibacter sp. | reverse complement strand
GAAGAGCACACATCCTAGCTTACTTAAGTTGATCTTTTCCACCATAATGATGAAATTCCCGGTTGCTGCTTGATGCGCAACCGGGTTTCTCGACAGACTGAAAAGACCGCCATCGGCGGTCTTTTCTTATTTCTTGTTCTCCTGCCAATCCTTCAGCGGCTTCAGTTCCTCATAAAGGCGCAGATAACTGGCATGGCGACTTTTCTGGATCTCCCCTTTTTTCAGGGCGTCCAGCACCGCACAGCCCTTTTCCTTGGTGTGGCTGCATCCCACAAAGCGGCACTCTCCAAGATAGGGTAAAAACTCGGGGAAAGTCTCCGGCAGATGGTGCTTCAGCTCCAGATTCAGTTCTTCCGACTCAAAGGAGGAAAAACCGGGCGTATCCATGATCTCTGCGCCAAAGTCCAGCCGGAACAGCTCCACATGACGGGTAGTGTGACGGCCGCGTCCCAGCGCGTCGCTGACCTCACCCACCTGGATCTGAAAGCGCTGATCCAGCGCATTGAGAATGCTGGATTTGCCCACGCCAGAGTTGCCTGTAAACGCGGACAGCTTTCCGGCTAGCATCCCCTTCAGTTCTTCCAGTCCCTCCCCGGTCTCCGCGCTGACCCGCAGCGTGGGGAAACCGGCGGCATGATAAATCTCATAGAGCGTATCCGCCTGATCCAAATCGCACTTGTTCAGCAGCACGATCACGTCGCACTCTTTCAGCACCGCAATGGCTGCCACACGGTCGATCAGGAAGGAATCCGTTTTGGGAATGGCACCGGAAGCGATCACCACCAGCTGGTCAATATTGGCCACGGCCGGACGGGTGAAGGCATTGCGCCGGGGCAAAATCTTTTCCAAGAACCCCTCACCGTTTCCCAGCTCCCGCACTTCCACACGGTCACCCACCAGCGGGCTGATTCCGTCCTTGCGGAACTTTCCGCGCGCACGGCAGGTCAGCAGTTCCGTTCCCGTATCCACATAATAGAATCCGCTCAGCGCTTTTAGAATTCGTCCTTCCTGCATATGTCACTCACTTATCAAAATTCACCCGCTGGGACTGGTATTGATCCAGAACTCCGTCAAAATAAACCTTGACCATCTGGTTTCCCGTTCCCGTCAGTGTTACCTGGGCCGTCATATCCGAACAATTCAGCGGCTCACTGTACTGCATACTCTCTTCATCGCCTACACGAATCTCCAGAAGCACCTGCTCCCGTCCGTCCTGTGGCAGCTGGATATCCAGCGTTTTGGTAGATGCCGCAAGGCCGGAACTAACCTGGAATTTTACCGTATCCCATTCCTTGACCATAGTGGTTTCAGGGATGCTCTGGAACACGATTTCACCGCCGGGTCTGTCACTGTATACCGTCTCCACATCCGTCAGTGGATTGCAGGTTAGATGCCAGATATCCACCAACTGCTGCTGTACCACTTCCCACTGCTTGCCCACAAAGTCGGGCATGGCAAATTCCTTCAATTCGGGGCCCTTGCTGACAACCAGACGGATGGTATCGCCCTTTTTCAGCAATTCTCCTTCCATCGGATCCGTGCGGATGATGAAGTCCGCCGTTACCTCATCGCTGAATTCTCTATCTTCCTCCAGCGCCTCGATAACCAGATTATACTTATTTTTCAGACTTTTCAATTCCGTCTTGGCCTGTGCCACGGTTTTGTTGGTCACATCGATCATCACGCCGGTATCCTCGCCGGCACTGACCCAGACGGTGATCACCGTATTGTCTCCCTTGCGGTTGACGCCCTCGGCAGGGTCCTGCTTGGCGATCACGCCTGCGGGATACTCATCGCTGAAATAGACGTCATCAGACACCTCAATGGTGAAAATATCCTTGATCCCTTCCAGTTCCCTGGCTTCCTCCACCGTCAGACCAACTACCTTTTTGACAACATACTGGTCCACAGGAGCTTCGTCAAAGGAGCCAAGAATGGACTTGAACATGACGCCTGCCAGCGCCAGTGCCAAAAGGACCGCAACGATAATCAAAACCGTCTGCTTGCCATTGATAGACCTGTCGTCATCGTAATCATCGTAGCTGCGGCGGTCACGATCCCGTGCGGTTGCCGTGCGGCGGGACGGAACAGAGGAATTGGAAGAAGCCGCTGCGTGCGCAGCAGACGCTACCCGAATGGGTCTGGTGGGCTCATCCACGACATCTTCTTCATGGAGGTCCTTCAATTCAATATCCAGATCCACATCCGGATTCTTGCGGAAGGTCTCCAAGTCTGCAATCATGGCCTCGGCAGATACATACCGCTTGTCCAGACTGGACGCCATGGCCTTCATGCAGATCAGTTCCATCGGCTCAGGGATCTCAGGATTGATCTCTCTGGGAGCCAGCGGAATGGAGCTCAAATGCTGAATGGCAACGGAAACGGCAGAATCTCCTTCAAAGGGCAGCCGTCCTGCCAGCATCTCATAGAGTACTACGCCGGCAGAATAGATATCGCTGCGGGCGTCAGTGCGGTCTCCCCGTGCCTGTTCGGGAGAAATATAGTGCACACTTCCCAGTGCTTCCTGCGTCAGGGTCTGGGCGGCATTTTCCAAACAGGCGATACCAAAGTCGGCCACGCGCACACTGCCGTCCCGCAGGATCATAATGTTCTGCGGCTTGATGTCACGATGCACGATGCCGCGGCTGTGGGCGTGGCTGAGGCCGCGCATGATCTGGGTGATAAAGTGCAAAGACTCCCGCCAGTTCAGCTGGCCGCGCTTTTCCATGTACTGCTTCAGGGTGATGCCATCGATCAGCTCCATGACGATGTACTCCACATCTCCGCCGCGGGACACATCGTAAACGGACATGATATTGGGGTGAGACAGCTGGGCAACAGCCTGCGATTCCGCGTTGAAACGGCGGCGGAAATCTTCATCCTGCGCCAGATCATCTTTTAGAATCTTGACCGCCACCAGACGGTTCAACCGGTGACATTTTGCCTTGTAGACAACCGCCATACCGCCTGTGCCAATGCGCTCCAGAATCTCATAGCGGTTGTCCAGCATTTTTCCAATGTAACGATCCATCATCTCTCCCCCTTTCTCAGAGTTTCTGCAGCAGGATACCGGTCACATTGTCCGGTGCCCCCTGCTGCTTAGCAATTTCCAGCAGACGGTCCAGACAAGACTCCGGTTCTCCGCCGTGCAATACTTCAAACAACATCTCCTGATCGGTGACGGTATCCACCAGACCGTCCGTACACAGCAGGATAAAGTCTCCCGCCTCCACATGGCAGATATATCCGTCACACTGGGCATCCGCATCCGCGCCTAAAGCGCGAGTTATCAAATTCCGCTTGGGATGGTGCCTGGCTTCTTCCGCTGTGATGTCGCCGCGATCCACCATGCTCTCCACCAAAGAATGGTCCTTGGTGATGCGGGTAATTCCGGCAGGGCAAATATGATAAGCACGGCTGTCACCCACATTAGAAACCACTACTTCCTCTCCGCAGCTGACTGCAGAAACCAAGGTAGTGCCCATATGCTGATAGGCCTCCTGCTGCTTGGCTGCCTCGCCAATGGCGCGGTTAGCCATTGCCACAGCGTAGGAGGATGCCTCCCGCAGCTGTTCCGGAGACATGGTCTCCGTCATGATCTTTTCCAGTTCGGATGTAAAGGTCTCTACCGCGATCCGGCTGGCCACCTGTCCGCCGGCTGCGCCGCCCATGCCGTCGCAGACCACGGCAACCATATGTCCTTTCTCCTCGCAGAACCGGTAGGCGTCCTGATTTTCTCTTCGCACCAGACCGATATCCGTCATACCCCAGACTTTCAGCACCGAACACCATCTCCCTTCTGCTGTTCCTCCATGGCCTTGCGCCGAAGCTGGCCGCAGGAGGCGTCAATATCGCCGCCAAGGCTGCGCCGCACGGTAGCGGTGAGGCCATGGGCTTCCAGTCTGCGCTGGAAGGCCGGCGTCCGTTTGGAGGGCTTAAAGGGGCTCTCCACCACATCATTGAGTGGAATCAGATTCACATGGCCGGGCATGCCCTTCAGCTTCTTGGCGATCAGGTCAGCCTGCCAGTCATTGTCGTTGACACCGTCGATCATGGCATACTCGAAGGAGATCCGCCGTCCCGTCTTTTTGAAATAACGGTGGCAGGCGTCAAACAGCTGATTGACGTCGTAGGCCCGGTTTACGGGCATGATCTTGCTGCGGGTCTCGTTGTCCGGTGCATGAAGGGAAACCGACAGTGTCAGCTGCAGCCCCAGTTCTGCCAGACGGTCGATCCCGGGGATCACACCACAGGTGGACAGGGAAATATGCCGCATACCGATGTTCATGCCATCGGGATGATTCACCAGTTCCAGGAACTTCAGCACATTGTCCAGATTGTCCGTCGGTTCGCCGATGCCCATGAGAACGATATTGGAGATCTCCAGACCGGAATCCAGCTGCGTAAACAGCACCTGATCCAACATTTCAGCAGGTGTCAGGTCGCGCAGTTTACCGGCAATGGTCGACGCACAGAAGGCACACCCCATCCGGCAGCCCACCTGTGTGGAGATGCACACCGTGTTGCCATGGTGATAGCGCATGAGGACAGTCTCGATGCAGTTGCCGTCGGCCAGTTCCCACAGGTACTTCACCGTGCCGTCCTGCCGGGAAACCTGCTTGCGCGCCACCTGCGGCGGTGTCAGGATGCACTCGGTTTTCAGTTTTTCCCGCAGGGCCTTGGAGAGATTGCTCATCTCATCAAAGCTGCGGGCGCCCTTGTGGAGCCAGGTAAAGACCTGTTTTCCACGGAACGCCGGTTCGCCCATGGCTTTCAGCGTATCCGTGATCTCCTGCAGGGTCATGGATTTTAAGTCAATCATAAAAAATGCCTCTTATTGTTTCCGCTTCATGCGGCAGATGTAAAAACCGTCCGTATCATGGCGCTGGGGCCAGAGGGTCAACTGACCGTCCGTCTCTCCCACCGGTTCCGGCAACGTAAAGCTTTCCCGGGTAAATTCCGGATGCTCCGCCAGAAATGCGTCTGCCACCTGTTCATTTTCCTCGGGCAGGATGGTGCAGGTGGAATACACCAACGTGCCGCCGGGCCGCACATAGGCCGCCGCGTTATCCAGAATGGCCGCCTGAATCACCGGCAGGGTGAACAGGTCGTCTGCTTTCTTGTACCGCGTATCCGGTTTCTTGCGGATGATACCAAGACCGGAACAAGGTGCGTCTACCAGCACGGTGTCAAAGGCCTCCACCCAAGCTTCATTCCGGTTACGGCCATCCATGGCCGCCGTCTGCACACAGGTGATGCCCAGACGCGCCGCACTTTCTTCAATACGCTTGAGTTTGTTTTCATGGAGGTCGCAGGACTGCACAACGCCCTGATTTCCCATAGCAAATGCTGCAGAGAAGGACTTTCCGCCCGGCGCGGCACACACATCCAACACCTTCTGTCCCGGCTGGATGTCAGCAATCAGGGACACCAAACGAGCCGCAGGATCCTGCACCAAAAACTTTCCGGCTTGGAACGCCTCCAGCGCTGTCAGATCGCCGGTTCCGGACAATTCCAGACAGCCGGAAACCCACGGATGTTCTTTCACTGTCACACCGGCAGCTTCCAGTTCCGCAACCAGTTCCGGCTGTGTGGTTTTCAGGGGATTGACCTGTACTGTCAGGGGCGCCACGCCGTTATTGGCGGCGAGATAGGACTCTGTCTCCTCCCTGCCTAAGACATTCAGCAGCCGTTTCACCAGCCATTTAGGGTGGCTGTAGCGGATGGAGAGATACTTTTCTGGATCTCTCTGGGGAATTTCGGGCAGAGTTTCTTTGTTCTGCACGATTTTCCTCAGTACCGCGTTCACCAGGCCGGAAGCCTGCGCCCGCTTGAACAGCTTTGCCAGCTTCACGGATTCGTTGACCGCCGCACTGTCGGGAATCTTATCCAAATATAAAATCTGATACGCACCCAGCCGCAGGATATCCAGCAGCGGCGGCTGCAGATGATCCGGCTTCTGAGAGCAGTAACTGCCGATATAATGGTCCAGCAGCATCCGGCTTTGCATCACGCCGTAAACCAGACGGGAGCAAAGGGCCGCATCTGCTCCAGACAAACCATCGCGGCTGATTTGCGCTTTTAAGGCCGCATCTGCCCAAGCGCCGTTGGTACGGCAGCTGATCAGGACACGCAGCGCGGTTTCACGAGCACTCATTCTCTGCCTCCTCTACGGTTGCTGCGGCCAAGGAAGATCAGCACATAGCGCAGCAGCTGCAACACGGACATCAGCAGCGCCGCCACATAGGTCAGCACCGCGGCCCGCAGCACCTTTTTTGCGCCGCTGATTTCATCGTCATACAGCAAGCCTTGTCCCTCAATCGTCTCAATGGCCCGTGCGGATGCGTTGAACTCCACCGGCAGTGTCACCAGCTGGAAAAACGTGGTGAGGGAAAACAGTACAATTCCCGCCAGAAACAGCGTCTGGCTATACATCAGCATACCCACCAGCAGCAGAATAAAGGAAAACTTGGAGCCGAATTGGGTCGCCGGAACAATGGCCGTACGCAGCTTGATGGGGCCATAGCCCACCGCATACTGCACCGCATGGCCGGCCTCGTGACAGGCAACGCCCACTGCCGCAATGGTGGACGCACCATACACGGACTCAGACAGGTAGATGGTGTTGTCACGGGGGTCGTAGTGGTCTGTCAGATGGCCTCTGCAGCTGCGGACAGGCACGTTGAACACGCCGTGTGCCCGCAGCACAGCCTCTGCTGCCTGCGCGCCGGTTAAGCGGCGGCGGTTCTGCACCGCGCTGAATTTCTTGAAATTCCCGCTGACCTGTGCCTGCGCCCAGAACGAGAGCAGCAGCACAGGGATCAGCAGCAGCACATAGATGTTGTTGGCAAGAAAATCACCGTATCCACCGTAATAGGAGCCGTAAGAGTAATAGGGCATAGAATTCCTCGATTCAATCAGATCTCAATGGGATGACCCAGCAGATAGGCGCTTGCCGCCATCCGCTTGCCTCCCTCTGCCTGCAATTCGGTAATCAGCAGGCCCTTTCCGTCACCGCAGGCCACCTCAATGCCGTGCTTTCCGGCAGAGAGGATGGTTCCGGGAACTTTATCAGTATTGCCGCCGATGGCGGTGCGGTAAACCTTGAATTTCGTACCAGCCAACTCCGTGGCGGCACAGGGCCAGGGAATCAGGCCACGCACCTGGCAGTTGATGGCGCGGGCACTGCGGCTCCAGTCGATGGGAGACATCTCGCGGGACAGCATGGAGGCATAGGTATGCTTGTCATGCTCCTGCGGCGTGCGGGTAGCTGTACCGTTTGCCAATGCGGTCACACTCTCACTGAGAGCCTCTGCGCCCAGTTCCGCAAGGCGGGTCGTCAGAGCCAAAGCATCCTCGTCCTCACCGATGGCGGTGGTCTTTTGGAGAATGATGTCACCTGCATCCAGTTCCTTGGCCATATACATGATGGTCACGCCGGTTTCGGTCAAGCCATCCAAAATCGCCCAGTTAATGGGAGCCGCTCCGCGATAGGCAGGCAGCAAAGAGGAGTGAACATTGATGGAACCGTACTTGGGATAGTTCAGCAAATCCTCGCCGAGGATTTTACCGTAGGCTGCTACCACGATCAGTTCCGGATTCAGACGCTCCACGATACCCATTGCCTCGCCGTCACGAGCCTTCAGAGGCTGGTAAACATCCAAATTTTGTGTTAATGCATATTCCTTTACAGGTGTTGGCTGCATTTTATGTCCACGGTTTTTCGGCTTATCCGGCTGGGTGATGACACCGCAGATCTCATGGCCATCCTCCACCAGCCGTTTTAAAGAAGCAACCGCAAAATCAGGGGTGCCCATAAACAGGATCCGCATATTACACCTCGTCCTCCATAGCAGCTTCTTCCGCTTCCAGATAGGCCCGCAGCTCGTCCTCGGTCAGGAAGTGGTCGACATGCTCCACATACAGATGACCGTCCAGATGCTCGATCTCATGGCAGAACGCACGGGCGCCCAGACCTTCGGCCTCTGCCTCAAACCAGTCGCCATAGCGGTCTTGCGCACGGACGCGTACCACATTGGGGCGGGTGACGATGCCCCACTTACCGGGCACGCTGAGACAGCCTTCCAGACCGGTCTGCTCGCCGCTGGATGCGATAATTTCGGGATTGATCAACTCCAGATATTCCTCGCTAGCCTCATCCAACACCAGACACAGACGGCGCAGCACGCCCACCTGCGGGGCAGCCAGACCAGCGCCGTTGGCCTCTGCCAGCGTCTCCGCCATGTCATCCAACAGGGCGTGCAGGCGGCCATTGAACTCTGTTACCGGACGGCAAACCTTATTCAGGCAGGGATCACCCTGCTCCACAATCTTACGTAATGCCATGATTTTTCCTCCCCAACTGCTCACTCCATAGTGTTGCAGTCTACAAAAATATTTAGTCCGCGATGAGCACGGTCAAAGGCAAATTCTTTCAAAATTCGGCTGACCTGTTCCCGCGTTGCTTTATCGTTCTTTCCTATCAGTACGCAGCGGTAACGATAACGGTTGTTGACCTTCAGTACCGGTGCTGGAGCCGGGCCGAGAATTTCCGGCTCTGTTGCGGTAAATTCCGGTGCGAAAAAAATCTGTCGCAGCGATTCCCGCACACCGGCAGCTGCCCGCAGCACATTTCCCTCCTCCGTTCCGGAAACTGTGAACGTAAAGAGGTCTGCAAAGGGCGGATAGCGCCGCATCCGGCGCATTCGGATCTCACTTTCGTAAAAGCTGTCGTAGTCCTGCTGCGCCGCGCTGCAAATCACATCGTTGCCCGGCGTATAGGTTTGAATGACAGCCCGTCCCGCTTTGTTTCCCCGTCCGGCGCGGCCCACCACCTGCGTCAGCAGGCTAAAGGTGCGTTCTGCGGCACGGTAGTTGTCCACATACAGGGAAATGTCGGCAGAAAGGACGCCGACCAGCGTCACGTTTTCAAAATCCAATCCCTTGGCCACCATCTGGGTACCAAGAAGAATTGGGATTTTTTCTTTTTCAAACCGGCTGAGGATTGCTTCATGTCCACCAGAGGTAGTGTCTGCATCCATGCGCAGAATCCCCGCTTCCGGAAACAGTTCCCGCAGCTCCTCCTCCACCTTCTGGGTTCCGGCGCCTATATGCTTTATCATGCCGCCGCACTCTGGACAAGTTTCTCTGGACCGCTCCGAGTGGCCGCAGTAATGGCACATCAGCCGCCCGTTGGCGGAATGATAGGTCATAGGCACGCTGCAGCGGGGGCACTCCGGCACATGGCCGCACTCGCCGCACAACAGCATCCGACTGCTTCCCCGCCGGTTGAGAAACAGAATGCTCTGTTCGCCCCGTTTCAGATTCTCTTCCAGTTCCTGCCGCAGCACTGCGCTGATCATACCTGCATTTCCGTTACGGATTTCCTCCCGCAAGTCGGCGATCATCACACGCGGCAGCGACTGGTCGTTATAGCGGCTGCGCAGCAACGCTTTGCGGTAATTTCCCTGATCTGCGGCCCATGCGGTCTCCACGGTAGGCGTTGCGCTGCCCAGCACCAGTACCGCCTTGTCGCGGGCACATAGGTACTTGGCAATGTCCCGCGTGTGGTAGCGGGGCGGATTTTCAGACTGATAGCTGTTCTCCTGCTCCTCATCCAGAATGATGAGGCCAAGGTTTTTCATGGGTGCAAAAATCGCCGAGCGGGTGCCCAGCACCACCTGCACCTCACCGCGTCGGATCCGCTTCCACTGGTCATAACGCTCGCTCATACGCAGCGAGCTGTGGAGCATGACCACCTGATCGCCGAAATAGGAAGTAAACTTCTGCATCATCTGGGGTGTCAGAACAATTTCCGGCACCAACACGATGGCCCGTCTTCCCTGCTTCAGGATTTCCTGTACCAAACGAAGATAAACCTGTGTTTTTCCGCTGCCGGTAATGCCGTGGAGCAGAACCGCTTCTGCCCGTTCTTTTCTTGTCAGGGACAGGATTTCGTCAAACGCAGCCTGTTGTTCCTCATTCAGCACGATGGGCACACCCGGCTCCACCTGTTTCGGCTGGGGAACACGCAGCTCCTCCTCCTCGCTGAATGCCACCATGCCGGACTTTTCCATCGCGCGCAGCGTGGCCATGGAAACACCGGTGAAATAGCAAAGGTCTGCCGCGGACGTACATCCATTCGCCGCCAGCAGCTGCACTACCTCATAGCGCTGCGCCATCCGCTTTTTTCCTTCTGTCAGGGCAATGGCTTCCTCAACGGAAATAGCCAACTCCACCATGCGGCGGGCTTTGTCTCCAATCTTCCGTTTGGCTGCCGTCTCGCAGGAAACTACTTCCCGCTTCTGCATGGCTTTCAACGTGTCGGAAACATCCTCCCCGCAGGCATCTCGCAGGGTATCTAAATCGGCGCTGCCGTTTGCTGCAAATAGCACATCCAGCACAGCAGCAGCTCGTTTCATACCATCTACAGCCGCATCTGCGGCAGCGCGGTCCAATCCATCCACCAGATGCCAGACCTCGCGGAACCGGTACCACAATCCGGCGGGCAGAATGGTCTTCACCGCTTCAAACAGCGTACAGAAATACCGCTGCCGCATCCACAGCGCCAGCGCAATGCCATCGCTGTCCAGAACCGGTTCGGCATCCAACACCGCCTGCAGTGGTTTCAGGCCTTCTTTCTTTTCACCGGCATCGTTTCGGGCCAGTATGATACCCTCCGACGCACGGTTTCCCCGCCCGAATGGCACCGTGACCCGCACGCCCGGCCCTGCCGTTTCTATCAGCTCGCCGGGCACTAAATAGTCATAGGGCTTGTCAATGGAATAGGGCGCGGCACTGACCGCAACTTTTACAATCACAGCGGTCTCCAAGCCTCGCCCCTCCTTTTTGATAAGTTGTGCTGGTCGATCAAGCGTTTACTTCCGCCATAATAGACAGATCCATACCGCTGGCATCCAGCTTGCCGTCTGCCACTTCATGGATCGCCAGCGTCACCGGCTTCTCGGTCAGAGATTCACCGGCTTCTTCGGCTGCCTCTGCGATCTGGCGGGCACGGCGTGCTACCACATTCACCAGCATATAGCGGTTGGGGACATAGCTGGTCAGCTTATTCATTGCAGGATATAACATCATAATGATCAACTTCCATTCTGCCGGATTTCGGCTAAATTTTTTGTCAGATTATAAGAGGATGGCCATTTAAGTTTGATTGATCATGGCGATCCGTTCCTCAGGCTTACAATGCTCGGCCGTCATAATGGCGTCCAGTTCTGCCACAGCACCTTCCACCGTGTCATTGATGACGAAATAGTCATAGATGTTGGCGGTATCAAAGTCATCCTTTGCCCGCTGCAGACGTTTTTGAATCTTGTCTGCGCTGTCCGTACCGCGGTTGGTCAACCGCCGTTCCAGTTCCGGCCAGTTGGGTGGTGCAATGAAAATGCGCACAACTTCGGGCATCTTGGCTTTTACCTGCATCGCACCCTGCACCTCAATATCCAGAATCACGTCCTTTCCATTCTCCATGGCTTCATAGACGTATTTCTTCGGGGTACCGTAATAATTCCCCACAAACTCCGCATGCTCAAAAAATTCATTCTGGTCGATCCACTGGCGGAATGTGTCCACGTTCAAAAAGTGATAATGGACACCATCCACTTCACCGGGACGAGGTGCACGAGTCGTGGCAGAAACGGAAAAATAAATATCCTTCCGCTTCTTCATCAATTCTGCCAATATCGTGCTCTTTCCAACACCTGAAGGGCCGGAAATAATAAATGCCTTTCCCTTTCTCATGCTTCTCACCTCATTCCTCGCCCGCCGTGCGGAACCCAAACTTCTCAGGTGACAGGGCTGACAGAATCACGTGGTCACTGTCCATAATGAAAATAGACGCGGTCTTTCGTCCGTAAGTAGCGTCGATCAGCATGCCGCGTTCCCGCGTCTCCTGCACCATACGCTTGATAGGGGCAGAATCAGGACTGACTACGGCAACGATGCGTTCTTCAGACACCAAATTGCCAAAACCGATATTGATGAGTTTCATGGCATTACTCCACGTTCTGCACCTGCTCGCGCATCTTTTCGACCTCAGCCTTCAGACCGATAACCACCTGCGCGATGGCCACATCGTTGCACTTGGAGCCGATGGTGTTGGACTCGCGGTTGACCTCCTGAATCAGGAAATCCATCTTGCGGCCCATAGGCTCGTTGGACTCCAGCATAGTCCGCAGCTGAGCCACATGGCTGCGCAAACGCACCGTTTCTTCATCCACAGCTACCTTATCGGCATAGATGGCAGCCTCCGTCAGAATGCGCTGGGGATCGATGGTGGTGCTCTGCAGTACCTCCTGCATTCTGGCCGTCAGTTTGGCGCGGAACTCCGCCACCGTTTCCGGAGAGCGGGCCTCCACCTGCGTGGTGTAATTCTCGATGGCAGTCAAACGTCCGCCGATATCCTCCGCCAGCTTGGCGCCCTCTACGGCGCGCATGGCGTTGTAGGCTGCCAGTGCCTCATCCAGCACCGTGCAAAGGTCGGCACTGACGGTTTCCAGATCTTCATCCGCCTTGGTGACGGTCAGCACATCAGGAAAACGGGACAAAGTCTCCGGAGAGACCTGATGGCTTTCCATGCCGCAGACCCCTGCCAGTTCCTGCAGGGCAGCTGCGTACTGCGCCGCCAGTTCCCGGTTTACGCTGACTTTGGCAACATCCGCCGCGGAAGCATCCACACTGATAAACACATCCACCTTGCCGCGGGAGATCGCCTGCTGCACATGCTGCTTGATGGCATCCTCAGCAAAGGCATACATCCGGGGCATTTTTACGGTACAGTCCAGATAGCGGTTGTTGACGCTGCGGACTTCCACGGTAATGTCCCGCTTGTTCAACTCCTGCCGTGCCCGACCATAGCCGGTCATACTCTTGATCACGTTTTCTTCCTCCCTATTTCTCAGCAGCAAAGCCAGTAGTAGCCGCCGTTACATAACATATACGCGCAGCACAGTGGTGCGCACAGGTTTGCGCCGCAGATTTCCGTACCAAAGCCCTGTCCGTTGGGGTGATAGGCATTGCGGTTTCCATTTTGCATATAGTCCAGCGCCTGACGGTATTCCGCGTTGTTCGGATCCATCTGGCAGGCCGTCTGGTAATAGCGCTTGGCCTCGTCCATCCAACCGCGGCGGTAACAAACCGCACCACGGAGGAAGTTCCACTCGGCATTGTGATCGCTGTAATTGGCCAGCAGCGCCTCAGCGCGGGAGATGTTGCCCGTCTGAATGGCAATTCTCACCTGCTGCAGCACGGAACTGCTTGAAGAGGAACCATAGGACTGATAGCCGCCGGAGCCGCTGCCATAGCCACGATAGCCGGATGCAGCTGCTGTCCCGCCGCTGCGCCGTTTGTTGATCTCCTCGTAAGCGGCGTTGATCTCCTTCATCTTTTCCTGTGCCAGATCTGCCAGCGGATTGTCGTGGTAGTTATCCGGATGGTACTTCCTGGCCAAATCCCGATATGCCTTTTTTATTTCATCGTCTGTTGCCGTTTCAGGCACACCCAGAATCTGATAAGGATCATTCATGTGGTTTCCTCGACCTTCTTGCTGATCTTTCTCTCATCTCCGCGGCGGCGGGGACGGAATGTACCGTCAAGCACCGCCTTTCCCACACGGAAAAGCCCTATATAAAGGGTTGTCTCCAGAATGGGCGTCCACACGCCAAAGTCCCAGAGTTCGTAAGCCGTTGTCATCATGTGGATGGAATGGTCCAGCGTGGCGGCAAACTCGCTTCTCGCCTCCGCCGTCCAGTTCCCTTCCGTTAAACCATACCGCAGTGCCAGAGGGTTATAGTTTCCGGATGCGGCATCCTTCTTCAAATCATCCGCTGCATCCATCAGATAGACCCAGCGTCCCAAATGATAGAGCAGCTGCTCCAGCACGCGGCGGCGGACTGGGTCGTCCACCTCCTGTGCAGCGCCGCTCAGCAGCATGGCAAACGCATCCGCCGCACGGTCAATGGAATCGCAGTTCTCCTGTTCCAGCTTGTCCAGCAGCTGCAGCTGGTGGCGAACCAGCGCGTCATACTCCGGCCGCAGGGCGGCAGCCTTTTTATACGCAGGCTCCAGAACAGTGGAAAGACTTCGGTATTTCAGGCCGTGAAGCCAGTCATGGTCCGCCACGCCGTCCCGCAGCTGCCAATAAGCAAGGATCACGCTCTCGTCTGCCGCCAAAGCCATAGCTGCATCGGAGATGCGGTACGTATTTTTCCGGAACCCCTTCACAGCGCAGCGGCTCTCGCTGCAGGCCCCCTCTTCCGGCGGGGCCAACAGGATCGCCAGATAGGTGAAGTCATAGTTCAGGATGCAGCGCGCTGCCTGTCCGTACCGCTCACCCAGTGTGTGGCACAGTCCGCAGTACATCCGGCGAAACCGCGCCGTCTCCTCCGCCGACAGGTCCTGAAGCGGCGGCCTTACATAGCCAAACATCAGAACAGCCGCACGATGGTGAACACCAGACCACCCTGCGCGCGCAGTTTGCGGTCATAGGCGATGGCGATCGCAATACCGATCAGAAAACCGACAATGGCCACCGTATACTGCAGTGCCACGCCGAAGCCTGTAAACACCATCAAAAGATATCCCACTAAGAACAACACCACCGGGATCAGATACACTCTGGCCACAATGCCCAGCATTTTCTGGGTATTGCTCTCCACCACAACTTTCTGTCCGGGTTTGGCACCGATGGGGTTGCGGGCCTTTGCCATGACTGCGGCACCTGAAACGCCGCAGCCGGCACATTCTTCACAGTCATGACCGCAGGCCGCCTTGCGCGGAACAGAAACTTCCGCATAATGGTTGTCGATGATGCGTTCTACAGTTGCAATTTGCGTCATACGAAATGTTCTCCTGTGTTATTCTTCCGGCACAGCAGAGGGCACTTCTTCCTCGTTCGGAAGTTCCTCGCTGATCTTGACCTGCACCTCGTAGGTGCCGGTCACACCGATATCACCGTCTGTGACGACCTCAATGACAGCCGGAACAATATAGGTGCCGGCCGCACTACTGTAATCGCTCAGATCCACGCTGACGGTAATATTCTCTCCCGTGACCGCAGCCACATCCTCGCTGGTACCGAAAATCTTCACCTTCAGCGAATCAGCCAACACCTCAACAGTCTTGTTCTCCGGCTGATTCTGGTACTGGAACAGGGATGTCTCCACCGTTGCGGTCTGCATATCCTTGAACTTCACTTCCAGCGATGCACGGGTCACACCACTGAGGTTCTGGCATCCATCCGGAATCAGGATCGGATAAGAATGGCTTGCCGAGTCGTTCCCGACCAGATCCAGCAGGTCAAACTCACCCAGCACGATCATGTTCACATTCCGCAGCTTGCCCGCCTCGCCGGAGACAATGATGGAAGACGGAGAAATGCTGAATTGCAGATTGTCCGTGTTGGCGCCGGGCGTTTCCTTAAAGGCCACGGCCAGCTGGACTTCCTTGGTCACATAGACCGGCAGCGTCGCCTGGATCCGATCCGTCACCGGCAGGATCTTCTCACTGTCCAGCAAGCGGTCGTTTTCATCATAGAATCTGCAAGTCAGCGTCTGAGACACCGTTTCTTCCGCGTCCTTGCCAATATTCAGCGTGACCTTTGCATAGCTGACCGGCAGAACATCCTCTGCCTGACCGCGCACATCAATGGTTTCCTGCGACAGCTCCACCTGTCCGGCAGAGAAATTCTCCGCCACATTACCCACCAGCTCACAGCGGACTTCCACCGTCTTGCTGGCAAGCTCCGTAACATTCACATTGGCTCGGGAAATACTCTTTTTCTTGATGACGATATCCGAGTAATTATCATCCGGATCGCCCAGATCAATGTTCAGCAAAACACTCTGCACACCGGGAGCCGTAATCGACGAAAGATTCGCAGTAATGCGCACATCTTCTCTGTCGATCTCTGTCACCCGGCGGCGCGTACCTTCCAGCAGCAGGTCCACTGTTGTGCTGGTACCGTTTTCCACCAGCATCAGTCCGCGGTCAGACAACGTCTGCTCGTTGACATATTCGACGGGGATCCCTGTGATCTCCTGCTCAACCAGACTGGCTCCGCCATTGTGGCCAAACTCGTCCACATAAATCCAGAATGCAATAGCGATCAGCACAGACAGCAGGATATAAATTCCTTTTCTCGAACGGATCTTCTCATTCTCCATCGTCTGCACCTCCATCCTTTCTGGCCGGCAGCAGATTCCACAAAGAAAACTTCTGCTTGTTTTCCTCTTCCTCCTCAGGCGGCAGCAACTCGTTCCGCAGGATATTCTCCAGTGTTTCGGGCTTCAGATGCCGCTTGAGCATACCGCCGATCGCAACAGAAATGGAACCACTCTCCTCAGAGACGATCACCACCGTTGCATCCGAGTTCTCACTCATACCGATTCCAGCGCGGTGGCGCATACCCAGTTCACGGGACAAATTCACGTTCTTGCTCAGCGGCAACATGCAGCCGGCGCCCAAAACCCGTCCGTCCCGAATGATCACTGCGCCGTCATGCATCGGTGCCTTGACGAAAAAGATGTTCTTCAAAAGCTCGTTGGAAACGGAAGCGTCCAACACCGTGCCGCTGCGTACCATGTCATCCAGACGCATTTCCTTCTCAAATACGATCAGAGCTCCGGTGCGGCTTGCGGACATTTCTTTACAAGCCAGCACAGTCTGGGAGATCGTCTGTTCCAGCACGCTTACGTTTTTACCGTGGGAAAACAGTCCGAACACATGCAGCTTCGTGCTGCCCAGTTCCTCCAGCACACGACGGATCTCCGGCTGGAACAGGATGATCAGCGCCAGCAATCCCAATTCCATCATACCGCTGAGGATAAAATTGATGCCGTTGAGATGGAACACAGACGAAAGCACCAGGATCGCCAAAAAGACAAACAATCCCTTCAGCAAGCTGGCAATTTTTGTGCTCTGCGCGAAAACCAGCAGCCGATACATCACAAACGCAAGGATGATAATATCCAGATAATCCGTAAGTTGAATGGACAGCAAATACCGTCCGATATGGGCGGTGATTTCAGCAAAATCAAAGTTCATAAAACGTCATCAACCCCTTCAGGCCATGGATACACTTATTATATAAAAAATACCCATAGATTGCAAGGCGATTCATGGCAAAATTCACGGTCTGTTCAGAATTATCTGCGCAGGCAATTCCGCACTTCCGCAGCAGCACGCAAAACTTCTTCAGACGTGTTAAAATCAGAAAAACTCAGTCGAACCGTGCCGGTTTTCAGTGTTCCCGCGCTGCGGTGAGCCAGCGGCGCGCAGTGCAGTCCCGCCCGCACAGCAATCCCCCGCCTGCCAAGCTCCTCTCCCAAGGCTTCCACATCTGCCTTTTCCGGCACGATGGATAAAACGCCCGCCTGTTGCCGCAGATTTTCCGAGGCAAAGACCTGTACGCCAGGCACACCGCGCAGCTTTTCTGCCATCAGGTGTGCAAGATAGCGTTCCCGCCGGCAGATCCGGTCCACGCCCCGCTGCCGCACATACCGCACGCCTGCCAGCAGTCCCGCGATCCCGGGCATATTGTGGGTCCCGGCCTCCAGCCGGTCCGGCAGGAAATCCGGCATCTGCTGCATAGCAGACAGGCTTCCCGTGCCACCCTCCAGCAGCGGACGCACTTCCTGTTCTTTTCCGCACAAAAGCACACCGGTCCCCTGCGGGCCGTAAAGCCCCTTGTGTCCAGGCATGGCAATAAAGGCTGCATCCAGCTTTTCCATGTCCAGCGGAAGGATCCCTGCCGACTGGGATGCATCCACGATCAGGGGCACCCCGCGTTCTCTACAGGCTGCTGCGATCTCCTCCAATGGCTGAACAAATCCGAACACGTTGGAAACGTGATTGCAGATCACAGCGCAGGTATCATCGGAAATGCAGTGCCGAAATGCTTCCGCCACCGCATCCGCCTGAAAGAGAGGTGCTTCCGCCACCGTCACATGTGCGCCCAGCGCCTCCAGCGGCCTTGTCACCGCATTGTGTTCATACCCGGAGATCACGACCTTTCCACCGGGCGGCACCAGCGTTTTGATGGCCAGATTCAGTGCATGGGTGGCATTCATGGTAAACACCACCCGCTCCGGGTCCGTCACATGAAACAACTCCCCCAGTTCGCTTCTGCATTGAAATGCTACATTTGCCGCCCGCATGGCGGCCGGATGGCCGCCTCGTCCCGGAGAACTCATGGTACGCAGGGCACTTTGCATGGCTTTTGCCACAGACTCCGGTTTCTGCAGGGTCGTTGCCGCACTGTCAAAATAGATCACGCCGCACCTCCTGATATCGTCCCTCGGAAAAATGGAATATTTGAAGGGGCTGCAAAGACGCCCCGTATAAGACTGTCAGAGCCGGTGCGAGATCGTAGGCTGCTACCTTGACAACATAGGCGCAGCCACGTTCCGTCAATTCTCTTGGCGCACGAAAAACGCCACACCGAATACCCGCCCGCATCAACGCACTCTGCATCCGCTGCGCATAGGTCACGGAGCGGGCAAGGATCAAATCGTGTTCCACAGACACTCCTCCTCTCTGCCCAGTCTATGGAACATGCTGCCCGCAGGTGCGAAAAAGGACGCGCCTACGGGCGCGTCCTTACGCTTATCTGATTTTTTCCAGCAGCACCACAGCATGGGCCGCCATGCCGGAGCCATCGCCTGTGAAGCCAAGCCCCTCCTCTGTGGTGGCCTTGACGTTGACCTGCTCTGCTCCGATCCCAAGGGCTACCGCCAGATTTTCAGCCATCTGCGGCTTATACGGCGCCACCTTGGGACGCTGTGCCAGCAGTGTGGCGTCAATGTTCACCACCGCGTACCCCTTCTCTTTTAACAGTCGTCCCACTTCCGCCAGTAATTTGAGGCTGGAGATCCCCGCATAGGCCGGATCCGTGTCCGGAAACAGCTTTCCGATGTCTCCCAGCCGGGCCGCGCCGGACAGCGCATCCATCACGGCATGGGTCAGCACATCGGCATCCGAGTGTCCCAGCAGCCCTTTTTCAAACGGGATCTCCACGCCGCCGAGGATCAGGGCGCGTCCCTCCGTCAGGCGGTGTACGTCATACCCGTGTCCAATGCGTAAATTTGTCATCTTCCATTCTCCCTGCCCTGTAAAATCGCCTCTGCCAGCAGCAGGTCTGTGGGCGTGGTGATCTTCAGATTTTCCTCATCACCCTCGACGAGAAACACCACCTTGCCCAGCCGCTCCACTGCAGAGCAGTCATCCGTGATAGGAGCCTGCTCCTCCAGCGCAGACTGCAGCGCCGCCTTTAAAACAGACGCTTCAAATACCTGCGGCGTCTGTACCGCCCGCAGGCTGCTGCGGTCCAGCGTTGCTTCGACAGCACCGCCGTCTTTGACCACCTTGACGGTATCCTTGACCGGAATCGCAGGTGCGGCCGCACCGCAGCGAGCAGCCGCGGCAACCACGCAGTCGATCAGCTCCGGCGTGACCAGCGGTCTTGCGCCATCCTGTACGGCCAGCAATTTGGTCTCCGGAGAAGCCTCCATCGCAGCCAAAAAGACGGAGTGGACACGGGTCTCTCCGCCTCGTACAACCTTCGTGCATTTTGTAACGCCGTATGTACGGCACAGACGGGAAATCTCCACCAGTGACTCCTCACGGGTAGCCACGATGATCTCATCCACACTCTGCGCAGCCTGCAGCGCCATCAGCGTGCGAGCCAGCACCGGCACGCCGTCCAGCACTTCCATCATCTTGTCAACGCCGCCCATACGGCTGGACGTCCCTGCTGCCGCCACCAATGCAGCACAGCGGGGACGGCCTTTTTCACGAATTTTTTTCAAAAAAGGAAACATAGAAACTCCCTTGATACAAGTAACATTACATGGCAGGCATCTGCATCATGGCATTATCCAGACGTAGTTCAACCTCCCGATATTCACAGTTCATGGCCAACACGATCTCGGAGAGCATAATCTGCCGCGCCGTGTGCAGCATTTTTCGTTCCCCCGTGGAAAGTCCGCGGCTGCGGTCACGGTGCATCAGAGCCTTTACCACACGGGCCACTTCATACAGGTCGCCGCTCTTCATCCGCAGCATGTTTTCTTGATAGCGCTTGTTCCAGTTGGCGTTGGATTCGAGCTCAAGGCCCGGAATGGCGCAGAATAGCTGCTCCGCGTCTGCGGAGGACATGATCCCGCGAACGCCGATGACCTCCGCATTGGCAACGGGAATTTTCAGCACCAGTCCACCCACCGGCATCTTGAAGACATAGTACTCCCTCCATTCCCCTGCAACGCGTTCCCGCACAATATCATCGATCACGCCGGCACCGTGCATCGGGTGCACAACTAAATTTCCAACATGAAACATGACAAGGCCCTCTCTTCTGTCCAAGCGGTTTTCCCACATCAGTAAAAGCGTACCTAAATACATATTATACAATTTTTTCCTAATTTTACAAGCACTTTCTGTAAGTTTTATGATGTTTTCTCTAAAAACATCGAGAAAAACCGATGGACAGCCGTTCCGCTGTCCATCGGTCGATCTAAACAGTTCTTTACTTTTTGTTGGAACGGCGCCAGATGTGCATTTTCTCCGCATCAGCGATCAGCTGCTCGCGGAACTGGGGATGCGCAATGTTGATGATCTGCTCGGCACGCTCCCAGGTAGACAGGCCCTTCATATTCACCATGCCGTACTCGGTCACGATATAGTGGACGCAGGAACGGGGATCGGTGGCAATGGAGCCATTGGTCAGGGTGGGAACGATACGGCTCTTCAGATTGCCGTCCTTATCGGTGATGGTGGAGGACATGCAGATGAAGCTCTTACCACCCTTGGACTGATAGGCACCCATGGCAAAGTCCAGCTGGCCGCCGGTGCCGGAGATGTGCTTGATGCCGGCAGATTCGGCGTTCACCTGACCGAAGAGGTCCATATCGATAGCATTATTGATGGAGATGAAGTTGTCGATCTGGGAAACTACATGGACGTCATTGGTGTATTCCACAGGCGCAGCCATAACCTCAGGATTGCGGTTGACATAGTCATACATCTTCTTGGAGCCGGCAGCAAAAGCAAACACCTGACGGCCGCGATCCAGCGCCTTGTGGCGGCCGGTGATCTTTCCGGCCTCTGCCATGGCCACAAAGGCATCCACATACATCTCGGTGTGGACAGAAAGATCCTTCAGATCGGACTGGGCGATCATGGCGCCGATGGCGTTGGGCATACCGCCGATACCCAGCTGCAGGCAGGCACCGTTGGGGATCTGAGGAACCACCAGATTGGCAACAGCGATATCCACCTCAGAAGCGGCACCGCCACCGCCCAGCTGGGCAATATCCGGATTGTCACCTTCCACGACCATGGCAACATCACGGATGTTGACCTCGGTATCCGTCAGGCCATTGACCCAGGGCATATTCTGGTTGACTTCCACAATAATGCACTTGGCGCGGCTGATGACAGCACCAAGATGAGAGCAGCTGAGACCAAAGTTGAAGTTGCCGTGCTCATCCATGGGCGTGGTCTGCAGCATAACAACATCCACAGACTCCAGATGTTCCCGATAGAAACGAGGCAGCTCGGAATAGCGCATGGGGCCGAAATAGCCCATACCCTTGCCGATGATCTTTCGATCCACGCCGGTGCAGTGCCAGGAATGCCAGGTAAAGTGATCGCCGGCATCCTCTGCCTTGCAGATCTCGGGCATCCACATGGTCACGCCGCCGCGCACCTTCACATCAAACAGCTCATCCTTGCGGGCGGCCAGCGCCTTATCCAGTGCAACAGGATGGCTGCAGCACCAGGTGTAATCCACCCAGTCGCCGGATTTGACAACCTTAACCGCTTCTTCCGCGGTAGTCAGTTTCTGCTGATACAGTTCCTGATAATTCATGGTTTTCCTCCTATGAGATACAAAATACAGTTGTTAGTCTTTACACATTGTTAAGATTATAACACGACGCATTTGGCATTGCAATCACAAAGAAAACTTTTTCCAGCAGTTTTTCCAGAAAAAAGGCAGACCCAAACGGGTCTGCCTTTCATATCATCAGAATTACTCCTCGATGGCTTCCTCAGCCTCGTCAGCCACTTCCTCTGCAGCGGGAGCCAGCAGAGCGCGGATGGACAGGGAGATCTTCTTCTTCTCTTCGTCGACAGCGGTGATCTTAGCCTCGACGACCTGACCCTCAGACAGAACGTCCTCGGGCTTCTCGATGCGGCGATCAGCGATCTGGGAGATGTGGATCAGACCGTCAACACCGGGAACGACCTCGGCGAAAGCACCGAAGGTCATCAGCTTCACGACACGGACCTCAGCGGTATCGCCCACTGCGTACTTGTTCATGAAGTTGGTCCAGGGCTCGACACTGTGGTCCTTGCAGCCCAGGGAGATCTTGCGCTTCTCGGCGTCGAAGGAGATGACGTACACTTCCATGGTGTCGCCAACCTTGCAGACTTCAGAGGGAGTCTTGATGCGGCTCCAGCTCAGCTCGGAGATATGTACCATACCATCCACGCCGCCGATGTCCACAAACACGCCGTAAGAAGTCATGGACTTCACAGTACCGGTGTAACGCT